>JAIXSO010000052.1 GCA_027484685.1 Bacteroidota bacterium | reverse complement strand
TAATAATCAGCAATAAAATTCCATTGTTTTGAAAGTGTAGGATGTTTGTTTAAACCAAACTCCCAAGCTGTAGCAATTAAAGTTCCTTGATCGCGTGTTTTCCAATTAGGTAAAGTAAAAATATGCATGGTTTTATTAAACCAAGCCTCCAAAAAATCACAACTTTCATCATTAAATAAAAATACACCACCATTCCAGTGCTGCCAATTTTTATCTTTTACGGTTATATTAAATGTATTGGCAATATAATCCACTAAATGATTACATTCATCCATCCAAATATCGTTACCATTTTTATCAAGCCATTTTTGATTCCATTTATTATAAGTTAATCCAGTTTCTTTCTGAATTTTTTGTACATCCACTTCATACATTACAATTTCTCCTGAGGTTAAATGCCAAGTTCTAGCTTTTCTATCAAAATAAAATTCATCATTTAATTTAAAAATTGGATAACTTAAAAAGAATCTGAAAGCTGTTGTTAGTTTTTTAAATAATGAATTCTTTAAGTCATCAAAATGAAACTGCAATTCTTTTGATTTTTGCAATAAGTAAGGATCGGTAATGGTTATTTTAGCCATGCTCTCCATGTATTTATTAAATAAATCTCTATTCTTTTTCCATTCATTACTACAATTACAATTTACTGCGTAAGCACTGAATTTTTTTACTTTACAATGGTCGGGAGCAAATGTTATTGGAGCAATAAATTCATTAAAAATATTGTCACAATCAGATGAAAGTGCAATTACATCAGTATCTAAATAACAGTAATTATTTCCTTTAGGTAAAAATTTGTGTAAGCCAGTTTTTAAGTAAATACTAGCCTGATGGTGATTGTATTTTGCATCAACTTTTATATCAATGATATGACTATGATTGATTGAAATCTCATTCCGAGATGAATCAGTAACGACTATTATTTCATTTTTTGAAAAATGCTTTAAATACTTTAACGACAAGTGTAAAGTATCAATATGCTCAGTAGCACCACAAACTACAAAAACAAAAATATTGTTACTCATACTTATACTTTTTAAACCATTCTACCATTTCATTTACACCATCCTCTGCTTTACAGGTTGGTTTAAACTGAATATATTGCTCCAATTTACAGCTATTGCTGTAGGTAGAAACCAATTCATTAATGGGCAAAGAAGCAAAGTTAATGATTGGTTCTTTTTTCATATAATCAGCAATTAAATGAGCATATTGCAACACGGAAATGGGAGCACCTAAACCTATATTAAATAATTGATGCGCTCCAATTGGTTCATTTTGTATTTTTTCAATTAATAATTCAATAGCTTTAACCACATCACTTACATGCGTAAAATCTCTATAAACATTACCTTGATTATAAATTGTTATAGGCTTATTATTTTCAATATTATTCATAAACTTATAAGCTGCCATATCTGGCCTTGTCCATGAGCCATAAACAGTAAAAAATCTTAAACCAATTGCAGTAATTCCAAACTGAGCGCAATAATTTTCAATCATTACCTCACTCATTTTTTTAGACGTTCCATAAAAGGAGAGCTGTTTACTGGTATTACTATCCTCGCTCATTATTTCTTGATTTGAGCTATAAACTGAAGAACTGCTTGCATAAATTAAGTATTTAACTCCATTATTTTTGCATTGCTCTATTAAATTAAAAGTAGCTTGAACATTTGTTTCGAAGTATTTGGATGGATTAACCAAAGAACCCGCTATACCAGTTTCAGCAGCTAAATGAATTAAAACTTTAGGCTTTTCTTTTAAAACATCTAAAAAGCTACTTTTTATGTCACCTTGTATAATATTATTTAAGTTTCTGCTTCTATAGTTAGTAGCTACGTTGTTTTTAGCTAATAAATCAATAGCCATCAAATCATATTTACCTTCCAAATGCTTTTGCAATTGAAAACCAATAAAACCTGCTCCTCCCGTAATATAAATTAACGACATATTTTTTAATTAGCGCAATGTAAATGAGATAACTGAATTAATCAACCCAATGACTGAACCATTTTTCCATAATCAAAATCTTCCATAGCTTCCAATTATAGTCTTGTCTAAGTAAGTTATCAATATACGACTGTTTGATAATATTAAAGGCTACTAACTTACTTTGTGCTAATTCCTTTTTATAATATTCAATATTCATATAATAACTATCGGGCCCAACAAAACCTTGTTTCTTCCTATTTAAAATACTTTCAGGTAAATATTTTTTTATGTTTTGGTATAATAAAAATTTGGTTTGTTCTTTTTTAAAATATTGATTTTCGTTTATTGAAAACACTTTTTCAAAAAGCGTATGATCTAAAAAGGGAACTCTTACTTCGAGCGAATTGGCCATGCTGGCTCTATCAATTTTAGTTAAAACCAACTCACCCATAAAACATTTCATGTCCATGTATTGAACTGCTTTTAAAGGTGATAAATTACTTTTAAAGTTTTTCCTGTAAAACCAATGCACATCGTTTGAAATATATTGATGTAAATGTGGCTGCAACATGTTTTCTAGCTCATTTCTATCGAACCAACCCATTGCCATGGCTTGTGCATAAAAGTTAACTGTATCAACTGGTTTAAACATGTGCTTTAATTTTTGCAGCCATGTGTTGCTATATTGTTCGTTATAAAATTGATGTTGCCAAGTATAACCACCAAATATTTCATCAGCCCCTTCGCCACTTAAAACAGCCTTAACTGTTTGTTTAGCTAAATTACTTACCATATAAGTTGGCACAATAGAAATATCAGCAATGGGCTCGTCATAAACAATTGGCATTTTATTTACTAAATCCAAACTACTTTCATCAGCTATTACATATTTATTAGGAACGTTTAAATGATTGGCCACCACTTCTGCAAATTGATGTTCGCTTTTTTCCCAATTATTAAAACCAATGGAGAAAGTTTCAGGATTTAAGCCTAAGTTTTTCATGTATAAAACCATGGCACTACTGTCGTAACCACCACTTAAGAAAGAACCTATTGGCACATCAGCTCTTACATGTTCGGCAACTGAAGTTTGTAAAATATTATTTATTTCATTGGCTAAACTCAGTTCATATTCTTTTTTATTATCATTAGTTAATTGCCAATATTCAGTTAATGAAAAGGAAAAATTATTTATATCAAAACATAAATAATGTGCAGGAGGAATTTTATAAACTTGTTTCCAAATGGTTTTTGGCGAAGGAATATAACGATACACAAAATAGTCGGCAAAAGCAGTAAAATCAATATCTTTAACAACCTTTCCAGATTCCATAATGGCTTTTATTTCAGAAGCAAAAATGAATTGATTGTTATTATAAAAATAATACAAAGGTTTAATTCCAAACCTATCTCTAATTAAATATACTTTATTGATTAACTTATCGTAAAGAGCAATGGCAAACATGCCTTTAAGCTTGCTAATAAAATCAATTCCCCATTTTTGATAAGCAGCGACAATAACTTCAGTATCGGTATTGGTAACAAAATTATATTCGTTTAAAAGCTCTTTTTTTAGCTCTTGGTAATTATAAATTTCGCCATTAAAAGTTATTATAATTTGGTTGTTGCTACTTATAAATGGTTGTTTCCCGGCATCCGTTAAATCCAAAAACGAAAGGCGAGTATGCCCAAAAGCCAATAAATTATTTTCAGAAAAATACGTACCATTTCCATCAGGACCACGATGATGAAGGGTTAGAAGCATCAAACTAAATAAGGCATTGTCTAACCTATCTGTTTTATTTATTTGTCCTAATATTCCACACATTTATTTGCAATTTATACCTAAATAATATTTTTTAAAATGATTCAAATTCATTGGTTTATTATTGAGGTTATCAACCAAAGAAATCACATACTTATCGTTTTTTAAATTACAAGGGTGTATCATTCCTGTTCTATTAAAAGTTTCGAACGAACACATTTCAATACCTTTAAATAAATTACTTTTATTTATAAATAAATAATAATCAAGTTTTTGAGAAAAATCGGACACCTTCTTATTAGGGACATTTAAAATATCAAAAGCTAATTGTTGTGATATTAATTCATTAGCGAAACCAAATAGCCTTTTAGTCCTAGTAACCTTATAAGCATCTTTCTTCAAAACTAATTTTTGGACTTGATCGTAATCTAATATTTCTGAAAGCGAAGAATCAAAAATAATGAAAGGGTCATAAGGGTCGAAAATAAAACGCCTTTGACCAATACTGACAAGCGGAAAAGTATGAATATTTTTTATTGAAATTGCTTTAGCCTTTATGCTTAGTAAACTATCAAGTAATCTTATAAAAAAAGTTGTTCTATCGCCACACCAAACAGGCAACAAATTATTATTAGCAATATTATAACAAACGTCTAATGGTAGTTTATCCCAATTTTTTATAGCAACTCTATGACTTGTTTTACCCGATTTTTCACCAAAAAACTGGAAACTAAATGAAGCATAAACGAATTCAGCTAAAATCGATACTTTTAAGTATTTCTTGGTGCTTTCATTTTCTGAACAACTATCAATTTGATAAAATTTATTCTGTAAAAAAGAAACTGCTTTACAATAATCAAACTTTAGATTTGAATTAATTGAATCATTTGAAACCCTAGTAGTCAATTGATTTACAGTACTTTTGTTTTCCAAATCATTGGTATCTATAAAATACAGTTTAATTGGCCCCGAATTGAGCGCAGGTCTATTTTCAGAGCAAGAAATTAAGATAATAAAACAAAATAAAAATATTGACCTCATGAGTTCTAAACAAGCTAATAAACTTCAATTCTATCGTAAATATAAATCATTTATCACTAAACTGATATAATCCCATTAATATTTATTTTCTTTTTTCTTATAAAGAGGTTTCTTTTTCAGATTTCTTCCAAAAAGTAAAAACAAATAATATAAAAAATAATTAACAAATAAGGTAATTTTAGATTTGTAAATATGATGGAGTATACTGTAAAATTTATTTGTTAGAGAAAAAACATTTGACCAAAACTTTCCGATAAAATGCATACCTAGTTGAAAATTATAAGGATGTAGTAAAAGGAACAAAATGGCTAATAAATTTGAAGAGTTAACAAGTAAAAAAATTGTTGAAACCAAAATATAAAATTTAACTACATGGTTAATTTCAATTACTTTAAAATAAAACTTATTCAACCAATATAAAAACACTAACAAGAAAGCTAAAAATATATCAAATGTATTAGTATTCAAAAACAAAATGAATAATAATAAAATCAATAAAATAGAAACTACTTCTTCAATCCAAAAAATTAATTGATTAGACAAGTTAGCATTTTTAACATAAAATGTTTCTGTTGTACTCTTCAAATCCTTTTCAAAGTCGGCTAATTGGTGCAACAAAATATCACGAACTCCGATAAAGAAATTAAGAGCAATAAAATTAAACCAAAGCCAATAAGAAACCGAAACATATTGACTTATAAATTGAACAAGAATAATGCTTGGAATAATATGGGCATAAAAAGAATCAGCTAATACACCTAAAAAACCCTTTTCTTTAAGGCGCAATGGCTTAACTGAGTATGCCAATAAAAACAAGATTTCAATCAATATTGTATAAACAATATTTTTTGATAACAATTTCACCAAATTTAACCCAATCACAACACAACTAAAAATAAGCACTAACACCCATTTTTTACTAATCAAACTTGTAATATTAAACTTTCCTGATATTCTGTCGTAAGCTACATCAAAAAAATCATTAATAAAGTAACCCGCTATACCAATAAAAAAATAGGCAACAATAAGTATATAAATTTGAGATACTAAAAACTCTAAACCAAAACTAATAGCAAACAGCAAAGAAAAATTAGCATATAAAAATATATTATATGTAACAAAAGAATTTAGTCTTCTATATAAACTAATTATTTTTTTCATCCATATTCTCCCAATTATCAATTGTTCTATTTATGTTGTAAAATATGTATTAAACAAATTATCAAACTAGTTATTTATTGAATCATATAAGTATAGAAATTCAAGAAACATTGAAGTAGTGAGTGATGATGAACCAAAATAATTAACAGGCTCATTACCTTCTAAGTTTTTATCATAAATTATATTACTAGAATAATAAGAAAATGGTAATTTAAAAAAATCGTTTTGCAAACTTTCAATACAAAGTTTTAGTAAATGACTATAGTTATTCAAATTAATTTTAAAATACAAGATTGTATTAAGTAAAAACAAATGGTCTAGGCTAAATTTTTTAACCTTTAATTCTTCATAAAAAGTATCTATTTTACTTATTATTATTGGTTCCGACAAAAATAACTCTTGGTGATTGCCAACGGAAAATAACTTAGCATAAGCATAAACCGAATAATATTTATTATAGTATCTACATTCTATGGTATTATTTTGAAAATCACTTTTTACCTTTTTCCAAACCATATTATTAGAGTTGGTTTTTCCCATGTAGAGTAAAATATTACAATTCATTGAAAACTCCCTATCATCTAATGAAATATTTAATTTATTAAAATTTAGCGCCTTAAATGTTTCAATAGTAAGTTTCATAAAAGTAAAAAAAGGCATCTTAGTTTTTAAAAACTGAGGTATAATCCAAGTTTTATAATTATTTTCTGAATCAATAAAACAGTCTAAAAGCCTCTTATTATCTATATTATAACCCTGCAAATGAAGAATATGAGAGCAAACTGCTGTGGCATCTGTATCGTACAACAGAGGGCTATAACCCTGGCCTGACGAATACCTCCAAATTAACCTATCAAGACTTTGACTCAAAATAAAAGAAGTTCCTTTTGAAATAGTACTTTCTAATTTATCATTATTTAAAGGAATTAAAGTTTGTAGTATTACTGCTGTATCAAATGGAGGGAAACCCCAACTTATCCATCCTTTCTCAGGGTATAAAGAATAATAAAAACAAGACTCAAAGCTTCCATCACTATTCTGAATGATATTCAAATAATCAATTAAAACATTAATTTTACTTTTTACTTCAGTGTTAGTTAATAACATACTTTGCATTTATTTCTGATAACCTTACAACCCCTTTGATTTCAAATTTAGGTTCTTCATCTAAAATGACAATTTTTCCATTTAATTTAAAAATATTGTTTATAAAATTAAAAGCTATTCGAAATGAGGCAAATTGACCAATACAAGAAATTTGACCTCTGCCAAATGCTAAATGATTTGTTTCTCTATCAAATCTAATTTCTGTGGGTTCTGTAAAAACATTTTTATCTAAGTTAGCCGCTCCTATAAACAAAGCAATTATATCACCTTGTTTAAAGTTTACACCTCCAAATTTTATATTCTCAGTAGCCGCCCTAAATGTTATGAAATTAGGTGAATAAATGCGTAATAACTCATTAGCAATAATCATTAAATCCTTGTGATTTCCATCTAAAAAAGTTTGAGGATATTTTTTTAAAATAAAATAAATAAAAGTATTTACAAAACTGGCCACATTCTCAATTGAGGTATAAATAACTGTTGTATAAAAAAATGGTAGTTCACTTGAATCATAGCCCCCCTCTAAGCTAAGTTCATTTAATAATTCTTTTAATAAAACTGGAATATTTTCTTCATTAAAATTATCTCTTAAAATTTGCTCAAGTGTACTTCTATTATTGAAAATTTCTTTGGTTTTATTACGTACAAGTTCACACGAAAAGTTAGCATGCTCTGGATTAAAAAAAGTAAGTGAATCTAAAAATCCTAAATCATTAAGTGCATTTACAAGTATAGTAGGGTTTATAACATATTCTATTAAATTAAAAGATGTGTTTAGGGGTAAATCATTAATTAAGATATTAAACACTTTAGATAAAAAAACATTATCCTCAAACTGCAATCTTTTTGATAAAAAATCAAGAATTTTAATAGCAGATCGTTTATTATGCATATGCCTTTCTTTATCTGTTTGAAAGTAAATTCTATTTAAAGATGTATGCATAGGAGAAACACCTAAATTTTCCAAAAAAAGCGCATCCTTAACAACTTCATATTTAAAAGCACAATACAAATTTAAGTCGTTTACAAATATTAAATCATCTTTATCATAATATTGAGAAGCATTTATATGTGTATTAATTAGTAATTCTTGGGGTATGAAAGCTGTTGGTGCAGGCTTCGTCTCTACTCTAAAAAGTACTTTTTTTATACTAGAAAAAATAGTTTTTATACCCATTGGTATGCTAATTTTTTTATTATTATGTATTTCAAAAACTTTAAATCGACTTACAAGTCCAATCAAATGCAGGTAATAAGCTTCCATGAAGATTTAGATTACTCAAATCGATATTCATATTACTATTGACAAAATTAGGTTTAAATTTAATTATATTTTCCATAAACATAACTACTTCTGTTTTTGTATTTTTAGTAAAATCCTCACTTTTAACAACTGTTTCCGTAATATAATTTTCTACTTCATACAAATTTTTCATAAAGCATAAACTCACATTATATACCTGAGAGCCAAAAAAGTTTTTGGGTATTTTACACCTATAAACCAAATTGGCAGCATCTTCTTTTCGAGCAAACTTGCCTGATAAAAAAGGGCTACTTGATAACAAAATATTTCCATTAATTTCAGAAATAACTAAAACTGGATCAATTGCATCAGTATTTAATAATTTCTCTATTTCAAGTTCCAATTCAAATTCAGCATCAGTAGTAAATTTTGTATTATCCTTTTGAAAAAAACTTAAACGTACTACTCTCAACTCGCTGGACAAATCGAACTTAGAAAAATCTTCAATACTTATAGCTTCTGTACAAATATTCATGTTCTTTGTATGAAAAACATCTTCTAAATAATTAGAGAGAATACTTCGTTTCTGTGATACTTCCTTTAAAAAACCATTTTCAAGTAAAATATATTTATCCTGATTTTCTAATTCGCTAAGATTATGGCTCACAAAAACAATAGTTTTGTTTGTTGCTCTTAGCTCTTGAAACTTTGCCCTAGTTTTAATATTGAATTCAGCATCACCAACGCTAAAAACTTCATCAAATAAAAACACATCAAAGTCCAAATTTGCCATTATACTAAAGGCCAATCGCAAGTACATTCCATTTGAATAATTTTTTACTGGCTCATTTATAAATTTTGCAACACCACTAAAATTAACAATTGCATCATACTTACTTTTTATTTCACTTTTAGAAAAACCGTGTAATTGGCCATTTAGAAAAACATTTTCACTCCCACTCAATTCCGGATGGAACCCGGCCCCAATATCCAATATACTTCCAACTTTACCTAAAATCATAGCATTTCCATGAGTAGGCTTTGTTACCCCTGCAAGAATTTTAAGTAACGTACTCTTCCCACTTCCATTTGGACCAATTATACCTACACTTTCGCCCTTTTTTATTTCAAAAGATATATTTCTAAGTGCCCAATGTTCATTAGTTAAGGTAGCTTCTTCATTAATTTGGGGATGCAGAAGTTTATAAACTTTAGAAACATTTTCGACAATAATAGAGGTGTTTTCAGCCATTTCTTATTTGATTAACTTATATTTTTCAAGCATTTTTTTTGTTTCATACTCATCAATTAACCATGGAAAATAAAGGGTAAAATCATTAAAAGTTGAAAACAGTAAATCTCTAATATTTTTGTTATCTGCTGCGGTATCATAAACATTATTTAAGTATTTATTTTCACTCGACTGTGTAAATGAATTATTGATATGGTATAAGTATTCAAGCATTTTATTTGTATAAGCCAAATACTCATCTTCTACCATGTTCAATCCCCTTTCCATTTTAATCAAATCAATCATTTTAAGACCCATATTTAAACCACTATTATATCCTTGACCAATTAACGGATCACTTTTCGAAATGGCCTCTCCAATTCCAAAAAATAATTTGTTATGGTAATATGTTGCTGACTTTTTGTAGTAAGGTTCTGTTTTAAACAATTCAAAATGATCTTCTAATATTGAACAATCTATCATATCAGCTGCTAATTCAGGAATACTTGTTTTCAATATTTCAATAAATAAATTAAATGCAATTCTTCCTTTACTAACATTTGAAAAAACATCCCACTTATTACCTTTTATAACATTGATAGTTAGATTTAATGCTTGTTCACCAGAGGAATGAAGAAATGGATAAATTAATATCTCACCAATATTCGCTATATAGTAGATTTGAACTCTGCCCCAGAATTTTTTAAAGGTAAATTTATCGCAAACAAGATTAAAGTATAACAGCTCTCTATTTTTTATGAGTTTGGGAACAGTTAATTTTTGTATATCTTCAAATATTGATTTATAGCCTCCATTACCAATTATATTAACACTTGAATTTAAACTACCTATAACATTTTCAAATTCTTCAAACTCAATTAAGTTAATCAAGTCATTTTTTTTTAGCTGCTCCAAAAAACAATGAAGCCTAATTCGGTTATCTATGGCATAGGTTTCAGTTTGATATTCACCAAAAATCACCCTGTATTCATTAAAATTTTCGTCTAGCGAAATGGATTTATAATTTTGAATATATGGAATAGCAGATACATATTCTTTAGTTAAGAACTTTTCTTCAATATATCGTGTTGGGCCATTTACTATTGGGTTAGATAAAGGTGGTAAATCTAAAATTGCAGGAGTACTTTTTTTTATGTAATAGCTATGCCCAATTTTATTATCGGCTAAAACCAATGACATAATTGACGACACCGTACCAAATCCAATGATTGATATTTCTGATTTTTTATTATTCACACTAATAAAGTACCTAAAACCACTTTTGCAACAGTTTAAAACTGAGAATTCAAATCTAAATAAAACAAATTCAAATTTACTTTTTCTAAACAATTTGGCAACTAATAAATACTACACTCAAAACAAACTTTAATAATTATACGCAAAATAAGGATTAATGCTTTTCTGCGGTAATAATATAATATTTTCCAATAGTAGTAATCTTGGTAAAATCTTTTAATAATTTATCTATCAAACTTGGATCAATATTCAAATCTATACTACTACTACTTCTCCAACCATTAGAGGCTAACATTTCAATTGCAGCATAAGGTAACACGTGATTACTAATATCTCTCGATACAATGCCCTCAAAACCAGCATTTTTCATTTTATGCAAATAGGTTTCAATTTCGTAATAATTTTGATAAGGAATCGCCATAAAATCGGCTGCCTTTTTGAATTCTATATCCATAACAAAATCAACCTGGGGTAAACAATCTGCTAAAGCAATTTTTCCACCAGGTTTTAAAAGCCTATAAGCCTCTTTAAAAAAATTCTCTCTCGTGTAAAAATGAAAAGCTGATTCTACTGCCAAAACAAAATCAAACTGTTCGTTTGCAAATGATGTAGAAACAACATCTTCTTTTAGCAGTAAAACTTTTTCTTGCAAATTCTTTTCTTGTATTAATTCATTTGCTTTTGCTACTTGATAGTCAATAACATTTAACCCAACTATATTGCACTCCGGAAATTTATTCAATATATAAACGTCTTGCACCCCAAATCCAAATCCAGCATCTAGGATTTTTGACCCTTTTACAATATTAAACTGGCTTATTGTTTCATCTAAAAGCTTTTCACAGGCCTTTTCTACTTGATTGGTATTTTCCCAATAACCAAAATTTAACCATAATGAAATATCACTTTTGGTGAAGTTCTTTTCAGCTGCCTGATATACATTTAATAAATTGCTCGAAAAATTATCCATTTATGTGATTTAATTTTAGATACAAGTTATAACTATCAAATACTTTCATTAAATAAAATCGCTAAACTCATTCTCTTTCCTATTATAAAAATACATTGCCACAATAGTTAAAATCATTACAATAAAAAAATTAGCCACCCAGATTACTTTAAAAGAACCATAATTAAAAAGTACCCAACGCCAAAACTCAACAACATTAGCCATTGGATTATAGTCCATTAAAAACGAAAAACGAGCAGAAAATATACTATTTGTAAAAAATACTGGTGTGAGCCAAATTCCAAAAGTTACTATATAAGGAAGCAGATGAAACAAATCGCGTTTTTTGTAAGCAAATATTGCTATAAAAAAAACGGGCAATAGTCCACAAAAGGCGTTAAACAAAATGGAAAACGGAAAAAAAACAATATGCCATGAAATTGAAACATTATAATAAAGCAACAATGGAATAAATAAAATCAAACTCAATAATAACTCAATAAGAGCTATAACTACTTTTGATAAAGGCAATATACTCTTGGGAAAATATATTTTTTTTATAGTAAAGGAAGCATCCTGAACACTTGAAGAACCTTGATAAATGATATATGAGAAAAAATTCCATCCAATTAATCCACTTAAAACATATAAAGGAAATGGAATATCTCCTGCAGACCAATTTAAAATTACTCCAAAAAAAACAGTATAAATAACTAATGCTGTAAGGGGCTGAAGTATAGTCCAGGTGATGCCAAGCATAGTTTGTGCATACTTTACTTTGATATCGCGTTGTGCAAAAACCCATATTAAATTTTTATAATGCCATATTTTTTTAAAATACACAAAAAAAGAATCTGGCTTTGAATTAATTATCAGTACTTTTTCGGTCTTAATATCTTTCATTTGGCAAAATAGTTTATAACGGTGTTGCAAATATTATTTATGTCAATTTCAGTTAGCAAAGCATTTAAAAGTAATGCAAAATTCTTTTTGAAAATATAATAATGTTTTCATCATAAATATTACAACCACATTTTTTGCTTGTTAATAAATCTTTCAGTACATTATAAACAGTGCATTCACTTTCAAATTACTTCTAATTAAAGGAAAAAATTTTGCTACAACAAACTAAAAATTTCCTTAATAAAAATATTTTTTTCTAATAATTCATAATCCGAAAACAAGAACTCAAAGTTTTTTGTATACTTGAACGAATTACTGATATTATTAAATAAAATTTTCTTCATTGACCAAAATAGTTCACATAATTAATCCGGTAAAAGTAAACGAAAGTGCAGACTTATACAATGCACAGCCTATTACTTTTGAAAGTATAATTATTGCTAAAAAAAATGCTAAGAACAGCAGTAAAATTACCATTTGCACCACTCAATTTGAAGAAGATAAAAGCATTATTCCCGATGAATTTACCATTCTTTCAAACCTTGAAAAATCTATATTAGATATTCACCCACAATTACAAGGGAAAAAACTTCCTCTAATTAAAGATATTTTAGATAAAACAAAAGAAGTTACCGAAAGTGATTACATTATTTACTCTAATTCTGATATTGCTTTAATGCCCTTTTTTTATGATACTGTTTTGGAATATATAAATTCGAATCATGATGCTATCGTAATTAATAGAAGAAGAATTTCGAACATTTATAAGGATAAAAACCAATTACCATTAATGTATGCAGAGTTGGGTAAATCGCATCCTGGTTACGATTGTTTTATAATTAAAAAAGAACTACTTCAACAATTTATTTTGGGAAATATATGTGTTGGCATTCCATTTATTGAAGTAGCTTTGATTCATAATATTGCTTCATTTGCCCAAAATCCAATTTATTTAACTGATAAACATTTAACATTTCATATTGGTTTGGAAGTAATGCCAAAAAGAGATAGTGCTTATTATTGGGCCAATAGAAATGAGTTTTTTAAAAACATTTACCCGAAACTTAAACCCTATTTTGGTATTACAAAATTTCCTTATGCTTATTTGCCATTTTATAAAAGAGCGATTAAATGGGTTTTAAACCCAAGTTTGTTTACTAGTAATTATTTACATTTAGAGGGGAAAAATTTAACTGCTAAATTAAAGTTTTTATTGAATGAAATTCGTTGGCGAGTTTTACAGCGATAAGTTATTGCATTGCTGTTTGTACCAATTTTTTCAAATAATCAGCCTTTTGAAAATACTTTTGTTGCGTAATAATGAATTGGCTAAAAGTATCGTTTAATGTATTAGAAAATTCAAAACCCAAACTTTCATTATAGTTTATAGCTATTTGATTTGATGCTTTTACTTTGGCAAATAGTTTTATTAGCTTTAATTCTTCAAAAGCAAACGACAATATTAACACAGAAGCTCCAACAGAAACTCCTGTTCCTACAAAATTTGGGTTACCAATAAACAAACCTACGTGTGCTGTATCGTTTTCGAATTTATTTAAATGAACCAGGCCAACCTTTACGTTATTTACCCAAATTATAAAATAATAACAAGTTTCGTTTTGTAACGACTCAAACCATTTGAGTTGTTGTGCTGCCGAAATTTCAAGCTGATATTCCATATTTGCCAAAATAGCTGGCGAATTCCGCCAAACTCTTACTAGCTCTATATCAGCTAAAGCCAAAGGTTTTAATACAATTTCCTTATTATTTAAGTTTAACAAATTTCAGCAATTATTACTTTATCTAACTCTTGTTTTGAAACCCAAATTCTTCTAATGTATTCGCCAATAATGCCAAGCGAAAACAATATTAAACCGGTTGAAAAAAATATAGCTACTATAAGCGATGTAAAACCTATGGCTACATCAAAAGCTAATTTTTGGTAAATATAAAAACAACCAACAATAAAAAAACACAACGACATAAATAATCCCATTCGGCTAATTAACTTTAATGGCAATGAAGAATGTAACAATAAAATGGTAATTGCCATATTCGTAAGTTTTAAAAACGAATAACCCGAATTACCTTGTTTTCGAGGAACGTGATTTACCGCGCAAACATTTACTTTAGATGCACCGAGCAGTAAAAAATCGTCAATAAAATAAATTTTTGATTGTTTGGTCTTAAACACTGAAATAACCGATTTTCTCATAATTCTATAGGATGTTACCATAGAATAATCTCTACCACCAAACTTTAAAATTAACTGCAATATTTTGGTGCCAATATTTCGAAGAAAGTAGTGTTTTTTTTCTTTAAATTTTCCGTAAACCAAATCGGCATGCGTATGCATTAAACAGTTAAACATGTCATCTAATTCAAAAATTTCATGCTGCAAATCGTCATCAATGGTAGCTATAAAATCGCTATTGGCGTAATAAAAACCAACGGCTGTTGCTGTATGTTGTCCATAGTTTTGCGCTAATTTTATAATTTTATAATCAAAAGCAATCTGTTTAACTAATTGCTCTAACTTATGTTGAGTTCCATCTAAACTTAAATCGTTTACAAAAATAACTGTTACTTTAAAAGTACTTTGCTTAATCCAAACATCTAACCTGTTAATTAACAAATCGAGCGATTTTTCGGAATTATATACCGGTATAACAATATCTAACGATTTCATATTTGGAGTGGTGCTAAACAAACTTTGGGGTTAAAGCGAATTAAAGCAGAAGCTACCGAAAAACCAACACCAAAACCTGAAACCAAAACCCACCCTGATTGCAAATTAGTTGGTGCCCAATTTAAACCTAAAGTGAGTGGAATACTTGCCGATGCAGTATTACCAAAATGGTATAACGATGATGGCACTTTACTTTCGGGCAAGTTTAATTTTTTTCTTATAGCTTCATTAATAAGCTTATTGGCTTGATGAAACACAAACAAATCGCAAAAATCAACTTCTTTATTAGCACAATTCAAAAGAGTGCTTATGTTTTTAGGGACCATTTTTAGGGAATAATTAAAAATATCAATCCCGTTCAGCCTCATGTATTGCTTGTTATCAATGGTTTCAGAATATATAACTTGTTGGCCTTTTCCTGCAGTTTCTAAGTTAAAATAGCCTGTTGCTTCTGTATTGTCTTTATTTAACTCTAAGCCAATTACCGAAACTGCGTCCGAAAAAATTGGTCTTGTAGCTCTGTCTATATTTTCAATTAACTGCGAAGACACATCGCCACAACATAACAACGCCCTAACATTTTTTTTAAAAACAGTTTGCATTAAAGCACTTACTGTGTGTAAACCATATACAAAACCCGAACATCCTGAATTGATGTCATAACAAAGCACTTCGGTATTAAAACCAAAATCGCCATGAATTTGACAAGCTATAGAAGGAATGGCTATTTGAGGAGTTTGCGTAACACAAACTATTATATCAATTGAATCTTTTTGCCAATCAAGTTCTTGTAAAAGGCTTTCAATTCCTTTTTTAAAAAAATGTTTTACTCCTAATTCCGTATTATCATTAATTTTTCTGTACCTAATTCCGGTATGAGTAAGTAGTGCTTCGCGTTCTTCTAATGGTACTATACTTAGCAGTAAATTATCTTCGGTGTTTTTAGGAACCACCGAAACCAAACCAACTATTTCTGTTCCACTAATTTGTGCTAATGCCATTGGCTTTGGTAAGTACTAAGTTATAAATTTCGTTTATGGTTTTTATTGCTGCTAAATCAGCTGAAGATATAAGGACATCTAATTCCTCATTAATTCGTGATATGAAAATTAAGGCATTTAACGAACTCCAAGTGGCAATTTTTCTAAATTCAGTTTCAAACGTAATTTCGGTTTCAGCTATCATTAACTCTGAAGCCACAAAACCTAAAAAACTGTCTTTATTATGTATCGAAAAACTATCCATATATTTAAAACGTAAATACAAATATAATAAAAGTGCACTTGCATGCAATTAAAGGCATTAATTTGATTGATTAAATAATGGCTGTTATCATAAAAACCTTAAGTTTGCACATCCAATTATTCCTTAATTGAAAACAGTATTAATTATAGACGATGAAGAAAAATTACGCACTTTACTAGCGCGTATCATTCATTTAGAAGGTTTTGAAGTTATACAAGCACCCGATTTTAAAACTGCGTGCAAAAAACTATCTCAACAGGCAGTTGATGTAGTGCTTTGCGATGTAAAACTGCCTGATGCCAATGGAGTAGAAACCGTTGCAGAAATCAAACAAATTCAACCTTTTTCAGAAGTAATTTTACTTACTGCTTATGGTAACATTGCTGATGGTGTTCAAGCCATAAAAAATGGTGCTTTTGATTATATAACCAAAGGTGATGATAACAATAAAATTATTCCTTTATTATACAAAGCTATTGATAAAGTTAGTTTAGCCAAGCGCGTCCAACATTTAGAAAAACAGCTAGACTCAAAACACTCGTTTCAAAATATTATTGGCCACTCAAAAGCCATAGAACAAGTAATTAATTTAGCAAAAAAAGTAAGCACTACTGATGCTACAGTTTTGTTAACTGGTGAAACAGGAACAGGCAAAGAGGTATTTGCGCAAGCTATACACCAACAAAGTAGTAGAAATAAACAAAATTTTGTAGCCATTAATTGTGCTGCTTTTAGTAAAGATTTATTAGAAAGCGAATTATTTGGCCATAAAGCAGGTGCATTTACAGGCGCTAACAAAGATAAAAAAGGCCTTTTTGAAGAAGCTCATAATGGCACTTTATTTTTAGATGAAATTGGCGAAATGCCACTTGACCTTCAAGCTAAACTTTTGCGTGTACTCGAAAATGGGGAATACATAAAAGTAGGCGATAGTAAAACCAGTAAGGTAAATGTGAGGCTAATAGCAGCTACCAATAAAAACCTTTTAACCGAAATAGATAACCAACACTTTAGGCAAGATTTATTTTACAGGTTATCTACTTTTAGTATTAGGCTACCGGCCTTGCGCGAACGTACATCAGATATAGGCGCATTGGCGGAACATTTTTGTAAACTATTTTCAACCAAAACCAACCAAACCACCAAAATCATTGGCGCCAATTATACCTATGCTTTAATTAACCACAGTTGGCCTGGCAATATTAGAGAACTAAAAAATGTAATTGAACGAAGTGTAATACTAAGCGAGGGTTCTGAACTTAATATTGACACATTGCCTTTTGAACTGTTAAATAATAGCCCAATCCAACCCTTATTTACCTTGGCTGCTGCCGAACAACAACACATAAAAAAAATATTGACCTATACCAATGGCAATAAAACCAAAACTGCCGAACTACTTGGCATTGCCCTTACTACCCTTTACCGCAAATTGGAGGAATATAAAATTGGATAATGGATTTGCCTGAGGTTGGCGTTTTAACAACTTACTTGTTAAATTGGTCGGTGAAAACACCGACCATAAGCAAACTCTTTCTTTTTTGTTAATAGTATCTTGCATTTTTGATTCATTTTATATTACATTTGCACCTAAGAACAACACCAAGGATAGTATCCTTGGTCTGACGCCTCCTCCGGGAGGCGTTTCTTTTTTTGTGTTTTATCGTTTTTTTCATCCTCTACTCCCCCTCCACTATTTTAATTTCTTCGTCTGTTAGTTCGTAAAGTTTATATACCATTTGGTCTATTTGTGCTTCTAGTGCTTTGGTATCTTGGTTTTGCTGCTTAGCTGCTATTATTTGGTCAACAAGGGTTATAAAAGGTTGTTGCGCTGTTTCTGAAATTTGTTTAACTGGAATTTGTTCAAAAAACACTTTGCTTAATTCAAAAGTATTACCCAGTAATTCTGGAAAATTATCTTTAAAACAAAACTTAAATATTTTTGAATTTAAGAAAGCGGTTAAAAATTTTAAACTGTTATCTTCAGTAGTAATAATAAAACATTTTTGATTTGTAATGAATTTGCTTTCATCATATACAAATGGCAAAAACTTTGTCATGTTTGGATAAATAATTTTAGGCTTTTCAAACTCATCCAAATATGAACAAGCTCTTTGTTCCCAATAAAAATCCCCTTTATCTAAACGAGCTTCTGCCTTTATTTTAAATTTTACTAAGTGCGCTGCAAGAGAAGGTAATTCATTCTTAAACCAACTCCAGGCATCTTTCTCATTCATATTGCCATACCTAGGTGTTGGTTCAGCTAAAATATTTGTATTTATTGGAGGTATATTGTTTTTTATTGTATATCCTTTTGGAATATAAATAACCCATAGTTTTCCAAATTTGGGTTGCCAAGCCTTAATATCTTGTCCTCTTAAAATAGGTTTTATAAAATGTTTACACTTTTCGTCCTCAGCTATTAGTTTGTTTTTTGTTTGCTCGTCTATAATAAATGCTTCATTATATCCTGTTAAAATACCTCTATTAATTTTTATGTTCCAATCTTTAAGTTTTACTCCTGCTTTCTCTATTCTCCCTTTGATGTTTTGAATAGATTTAGATTGAATAATCCATGCGTCTTTTGAAACAGGTGTTCTTACATTATTTTCATTAAAGAAACTATTTAAATCTGATTTTAAATCATAGTCATTGGGGGTTCTGGCTGCTAGTAAATTATTTTCATTTTCACCCTTTGTAAAAGAAAGTATATTACTTAATACTGTTGCATTATCAAATACCAACAACATACCAAAATCAATTAATAATACTGGATTGGTTTGCTCAACAATGTAATTTCTTGTATTTAAACCATAATCAGCTCTCATCCATTTATTAGATGTAATAAATGATAATACGCCATTTGTTCTTAAAACCTCATTTCCTTTTTCATAAAACAATGAATAAATATCGCCAGTTCTTGAATAAGTTTTATAGTTTAATGCTTCCAATGCATCTGCATCTTTACCCATACTTTGCAATTGAATATATGGCGGATTTCCAACCACCAAATCAAAACCTACAAAAACGCCTTTATTGTCTAGCACCTCAGGAAACTCAAACCGCCATTCAAAAGCATTTTTATAAATGGCATTGCTTTTTATTTCTTCTATCTCTTTGGTTAGTTTTTCAATATCGGTTTCTAGCTTCTTTTGCTTTTCTTTTTTAAGTTTTTTGTCTTTAGCACTTGGTTCTAATAAAGTAGTTTGGCTTAGTAAAGTTAGCAGTTCGCCACTGGCTTTGTTTAGTTTAAGTTGCTTAGGGTCAAACTTCGAAATTTCAGTTCTAAAATCTTGTTTTATACCATCTATAATTTTTATAAGTCCACGTTTGGCTTCGCGGCTTTTTTCGTTTTTGTAACTGTGTACAAAACCTCGGTAAGCATTTATATCGTATTTAATGCTTTTCAAAGCCTTGCTCAAATCAGCATCTAGCGCAAAACGGCTTATTAAACTATTACCACATTTTATGTTTATGTCTATGTTAGGTAAGGTTTCTAGTTCCATCAATTGCCGTTGACTTAAGTCAACGGAAATTGATGGTTTATAATAAGCATTTTTCAGTAACTCTATCCAAAGCCTAAGCCTGCATATTTTTACCGAGTTGGGGTTAATATCTACTCCAAAAAGGCAGTTTTCTATAATGGTTTGTTTTTCCTGAAAAAGTGTTTTTTGTACCCTATTGCTTTCTTTGTTTTCGGGGTTATAGGCAAATAGTTTTCCGTTTTCATCGGTTATTATTAGCTCATCGTTTATTATTTCTATTTCGTAATCGCGTAGGGTTTTGCCTTCTTCATCAAGCAGGATATTTAATTCACTTTTTATGACTATAATTTCGTTTAAAGCCGATACCAAAAAATGTCCCGAACCCACAGCAGGGTCGCATATTTTAAGGGAGTTTATTATTTTGTTGGCTTCTTGGCGTGTAATTACCTTGTTAGTTATAATATCCCTAATATCTTCAATAGAATCAATGATTATTTCATTGGATTGAGATTGCTTCGTGCCTCGCAATGACTCGTTAGCAAAATAATCTTTAAACTTTTGTACCACAGCCAGCCTAATGCTTTTGCGGCACATATACATGGTAATAAACGAAGGTGTAAATACAGAACCATCTTTATAACCATTTATTTTTTCAAATACCTTACCCAATACCGAAGCCGTAATAATGGATTTATTGTCTTCCTGTATATCTTCCTCGCCCTCGCTAGCAAAGTTATAGGCATCTAAAAACTCCTGTAAGTATTGTAAAGTAGGTAGTTTTGGTGTTTGCTTTTTGGTGGTTTTAAGTACCGTAGTTGGCAGTAAATCCAGTAAAGCCGAGTTATCTAACGAGTTTACTTTTATGGTTTGGTCTTCTAGCTCGCTTATTTCAAAAAGCGAACTGTTTAAATAAGGTACTTTACTATATTTAACTTTTAGGTTATCGCTTCTATCGGTAATATTTACTGCCAATACCCTATGAAATAGTTTAAACAATTCATCGTAATCATGAATGGTTTCGGTGTTTAAAAACTGATAAGCCTTATTGCCTTTATGGTAATTTATTAATTGACCTTCTAGCAGTTTTAAAAACAAAATGCGGTTAATCCAAGTAATACACAGTTCAAGTGCTATATTAAAAGTGCGCTCTTCTTTATTAGCACCATATAGGCTTAAATCAGGTATTCTATGCCAAATATCCTCGGTATTTAATGCCTCTATGGTAGCCTCTATTAATGAGGCTTCGTTTCTTTCGGTAAGTTTACGCCTTATAATGTTTTTGCCACCTTCTTTGGCTTCTTCAAGCCCTATTATGTGTAATAATTCTTTATAAAAAGCAGGGCTAAGTGAGTTGCTATCGTTAGGTGTTACTTGCTTTAATAAATGCTGTGGCGAAAGTATTTTATATAAAGCTATCAGCTCTCTATCATCATCTTTATCAGCATTTCTAAGTACTTTACTGTAATTCCTTATATCAAAACCTACGCAGGGTATTTCTAAGTTTAAAGTAGCTAGTGTTTTGTTTATTTCCTCATAAAACCAAGTATTGTCTTTTTTATCGGTTTGTTTTAACTCGTATAGTTTTTTAATTTGGCTGTTGCGGTAAATGTGTTTATCAAAATAATTGGCATCTATAATATACCACTGGTTAATATTGGTAATAATGAGTTGCTTTAGTTCTACATTGTTTGCTTTTATACGTTCATCAAAATAGTACAATATCAATTCCCAAAGTGCTTTACTGTTTGCTTTGGTAGGTGTTACCATTTCCTTTTCGTTCGATGGGCGTTTGGCTTCTATAATTACGCCCACAGGGTTATCTGTTTTGGTGCCAAGGAAAATTACCAAGTCTTTTTTATCCTTGGTGTTTATTTCGTTGGTTTCTTTGTAGTAAGTATCTAATAAAAAATCGCGCACATTATTTTTTAAGTGCTCTTCGGTTTCATCGGTAGGAAGGTTTTCAATGGTATTTATTTTATCCAAAATAGCAATCAAATTCACCTTAAATTTATCTATTTCACTGCGCAGTGGCCTTTGCTTAATAAATGCTTTTAATGCTTTTTGTGGTGTTTGTACTATTAGTTTCATACTTAAATGGCAAATTTCTTTGGGCTGTGAAAATAGCCATTTAGATTAAAAACCGTTAAATAATTTTTACATTCAAATTGGTTTTTATTCGGGATAGTTTGTGATACAAAACCTAACAGGTTTTAAAACCTGTTTACAGCAAAAAGGCAAGTTTAATTACTTGCCTTTTTGTTTCTAAACTTTCTTTGTATGAGGTTGGTGTTTTCAACAAGTTACTTGTTAAATTGGTTGCTAAAAACAAAGACCCTAGGCAAATCCTCAGAGTGCTGCGCTAACTCAAAGGATAGTAGTGTAAGTTAGTTTGCTTTAAAACCAGTTTCGAATTTTATTTTTCGAATTTCCCCTAAGCTTTATATTCACCAAATACACCTCTAAAGGTATCAGCTATTTCGCCTAAAGTAGCTAAACTTTCAACTGCTTCTATAATATGTGGCATTACATTGCTACCATCTTTAGCAGCTTGTTCAAGCTTAGCAATATTGGTTTTTACTAAATTATTATCTCTTTCAGCTCTAAGCTTATTTAGTTTTTCAGTTTGTTGAACACGGATATTATCATCAATTTTAAACGAAGGTGGGGCAACTTCTTCTTCCACTGTAAATTTATTTACACCCACTATTACCTTCTCTTTGCTTTCAATGTCTTTTTGGTATTTGTAGCTGGCAGTAGCAATTTCGTTTTGCATATAACCTTCTTCTATAGCGCTTACACTTCCGCCTATGGCATCTATTTTTTCAATATACTTCCAAGCTTCAGCTTCTACTTGATTGGTTAATTCTTCTACAAAATAACTTCCTCCCATTGGGTCAACAGTATCTACTACACCACTTTCAAACGCAATGATTTGTTGCGTACGCAATGCTGTTCTTGCAGCTGCTTCGGTAGGTAAATTTAATGCTTCATCAAAACCATTGGTATGCAAACTTTGAGTTCCACCCATTACAGCTGCTAAAGCTTGTAAAGTAACACGGGCAATATTGTTTTCAGCTTGTTGCGCAGTTAAAGTACTTCCACCCGTTTGGGTATGAAAACGCAACATCATAGCCTTTGGATTGGTTGCGCCTAAATCTTTAGCTATTTTAGCCCACATTCTGCGTGCTGCTCTAAACTTGGCTATTTCTTCAAAAAAGTTATTATGCGCATTAAAGAAAAACGATAAACGTTGTCCAAATACATTTATATCTAATCCTTTAGCAATTGCGGCTTCACTGTAAGCTTTAGCATTAGCCAAGGTAAATGCTATTTCTTGCACTGCTGTACTTCCCGCTTCGCGAATGTGGTAACCACTTATTGAAATAGTATTCCATTTTGGAACTTCTAAACTGCAATATTCAAAAATATCGGTAATTATGCGCATGCTTGGCTTAGGCGGATAAATATAAGTGCCTCTAGCTGCATATTCTTTTAAAATATCGTTTTGTATGGTCCCTGAAATCTTTTTAATATCAGCACCTTGTTTTTTTGCTAACGCAATATAAAACGAAAGTAAAGTAGATGCTGTTGCATTAATGGTCATACTGGTAGTAATATCTTGCAGTTTAATGCCATCAAACAGCGTTTCAATATCGCGCAAACTATCAATAGCTACGCCCACTTTACCCACTTCGCCTTCACTCATAGCATGGTCACTATCATATCCAATTTGAGTTGGTAAGTCAAATGCTACCGAAAGGCCCATGGTTCCGTTTGCCAATAAATATTTATATCGTTTATTTGATTCTTCGGCAGTTGAAAAACCCGCGTATTGGCGCATGGTCCATAACCTACCTCTATACATATCAGGCTGTACACCACGAGTATATGGAAACTCACCAGGCAATTCATTATTGATATTATTGCTATCTGGTTTGTATAAATCGTTAATTATTATTCCACTATCAGTTGTAAATTTATTTTCGGCCATTGTGTTTAGTTATTTGGGCAAATATAAATAAACTCATTAGCTATTTAACTGATATGGCTTAGGTGCAATTGCTAAAATGGTGAAGTTATAGTTTTAGATTAAATAAAGTTTTTTTTATCTTAAAATTATCCAAATTTGTTTTTTTGAATTGCCAAATAATTTATGAAGCTAAAGTTATTTTACATAGTTATATTTTTACTGCATGTATGGAACAGCTTTGGGCAAATAAGCAGGCGTAATACCAAAGCTGTTAATGTATATAAATCAAATTATCAAAGAATTACTTCTAGTTCAGTTTCTTACCATTCATTCGAAATAAAAGAAGGAGCACTTTGGGCTTGGGGATTTAATAGCTTTGGGCAATTGGGCGATAGCACCACCTTTCAAAAATATAAACCTATTCAAATAGCTGCCGATAACGATTGGGCAATGGCAAGTGCCGGTTACTGGCATAGTTTAGCCATAAAAACCAATGGCACTCTTTGGGCTTGGGGTAAAAATGATTACGGACAATTGGGTATTGGTAATTACAATAATAAAATAGTTCCTACTCAAGTAGGTTTAGATAGTAATTGGGTAACCGTTTCGGCAGGCGAATTTTATAATTTTGGCATCAAAGCCGATGGTACTTTATGGGCTTGGGGTTTAAACATTAATTTTAAGTTTGGTTTTGGTGGTCCTGCCAATGCTAATACTCCTATTCAAGTTGGTTTAGATAGCAATTGGGTAAGTATTGCTGCTAATGCTGTTGGGTGTATTGGCCTAAAATCAAATGGTACCCTTTGGGACATTTTTGGTTCGTCAAATAGCAGTAACCCAGTGCAAATAGGTGTAAATAAAAATTGGACAAATATTGCGGCAGGCTATGGCAGTTTTTATGCACTTAAAAGCAATGGTACTTTATGGGCTTGGGGTTATAACGAAAGTGGTCAATTAGGAGTTGGCGATAAACAAATAAAACTATTGCCAACACAAGTTGGAACGCAAAACGATTGGGTAAATATGGCTGCTGGCAGATTCCATTGTTTGGCTTTAAAAAGTAACGGAACTCTTTGGGGTTGGGGTGGTAATAATGCTTATCAATTAGCCACCATTTCCGATACTAATTTTATAATTCCAACAAAAATTAGTGAAAAGAAAAACTGGGTAGCAATAAGTGCTGGTTATGAACATAGCTTGGCAACTGATGTAAATGGTTCACTTTATGGTTGGGGAAGTAATGGTTATGGTCAAGTGGGTAATGAAGGTTTTTTAAATCAAGCAGAACCTGTTAATATAAGTAATGAAAATGTTTGGTTAAACCTTTTTGGAGGGCGCAACCATACTTTTGGAGTTAAAACCAATGGTACTTTATGGGCTTGGGGGCAAAACAGCTTTGGTCAATTAGGCTTATTATTAAATGGCAATTCTTTAAAACCATTGTTGGCAAATAACGATAGTAATTGGGTGGCAGCATCATTAGGTGGCGCCCACAGTTTGGCTTTAAAAGCCAATGGAACACTTTGGAGTGCTGGTTACAATGCCTATGGGCAACTTGGCAATAACTCATTTTTAAATACCAATCAGTTTAATCAAGTAGGAGTTGATAGCAATTGGGTAAATATAGCCGTTGGCGAACATCATAATTTAGCACTTAAGAGTAACGGTACACTGTGGGCTTGGGGAAATAATAGTTATGGTGAGCTTGGTGATGGAAGTTCAATTATTAGAAGTGAACCTGTTCAAGTTGGAACTGACGATAACTGGGCTGCTATTGCCGCTGGCAATATTCATAGTTTGGCTTTAAAGACCGATGGCACACTTTGGGCTTGGGGAAATAATTTTTTTGGACAATTAGGTGATAGTGTTATAAACAATCAAAATACCCCATACCGAATTGGAGGTGATACTACTTGGATAAGCATTTATGCTGGAGATCTTTATACCTTAGCACTAAAAAGTAATGGAACACTTTGGGCATGGGGGAGTAACTTTGCTGGTCAGTTAGGAATTGGCGATTCATTGAATAGATATTATCCTGTTCAGGTTGGCAGTACAAAAAATTGGATACAAATTAAAGCAGGTAGATCAACTACTATGGCTTTAAAAGGCAATGGAGCCATGTTTTTTTGGGGGGCAAATAATAATGGCGAATATGCAGATTCAAGTAATGCAAGTTGGATTCCAAAACTCATACATAATCAAAAAAATTATGTTTGTATTGAAGCTGGGTCGTTTTATAGTTTGGTTTTAAAATCAAATAGAAACCAATTTTGTGCTTCTGGAATTAACAATACCGGCCAATTAGGTAATTGGACTACCAGAAATCAATATGGTTTTGTTTGTAGTAAAGAATGTAATTTACCACCTGTTCCATTGATTACAAATCAATCAACTATTTGTAAAGGAACCAAAGCTTATCTGTATGCAAATGGTTACGGAAGTTTAAGGTGGTATGCCGATTCGTTAACCGATTCTATTATTGCCTTTGGCAATACATTTATTAGTCCTAATTTAACTCAATCAACCACTTATTTTGTAAAAGATAGCACTTGCGATGTAGGCGAAAAAGCAAGTATTTTTATCAATGTAATACAAACACCTAAAATTGGTTTTAAACATAATTTATTAACCCAATGCTTAAACAATAATTTGTTTGAACTCATTGATACCAGCAAGCTTGATATGGTTAATTTTACAAGAACTTGGCAGTTAAATAATAAGGACACTTTGTTGGCAGATACCATTATTATTAAATTTGACAATGCTGGAATTTATCCAATTAAATTTAAAGTTGAAGGCAATAATGCGGCTAGCTGTTCCGATTCTATTTTAGTTCAATTAAAAGTAAATGCCAATCCTGAAATAAATTTAACTGCCTCGAATAATGAAGTGTGTTTGGGTAATGAAGTTACCTTAAATGCTACTGGTGCCAATAATATTTTATTTTTAAATGGTGTAAAAAACAATCTACCGTTTAAGCCTGATTCTACTAGTTTTTATACAGCTTATGTTATTGATTCTAATAATTGTGCTGATAGTTCAAGTGTGCTTGTAAAAGTAAATCCTAAACCAAACATAAGTGCAAGTAGCACTGCTAATGCTGTTTGTAAAAACACCTCAGTTACGCTAACAGCAGTAGGCTCCAATAATTTTGTTTGGTCTGATTCAGTAAAAAACGGAATTCCATTTTTTCCTAATAGTACCAAAACCTATCAAGTAATTGGCAAAAATGAATTTAATTGTGTAGATACAGCTTTGGTAACTGTGCAAGTAAAACCTTTGCCCAATACACAAGTAACAGCAAATAAGGAAAAGCTAACGGCCAATTTATTTAACGCCACTTACCAATGGCTTGATTGTAACAATTTAAAATCACCTATTTTTACAGAAACAAACCAAATATTTACAGCCAAAACAAATGGCAGTTATGCAGTAGCAATTGAACAAAATGGGTGTATAGATACTTCAACATGTATTTTGGTAAATACCATTTCTGTTCAAAATATTGAAAAGTCAAATATGGTAAATGTGTATCCAAACCCTAATAACGGTAACTTTACTATTGAATTTTTGCAAGAAGGCTTTTACCATATTGTAAATCAATTGGGGCAACAAGTGGCAAGTTTTGAAGCAATAAGTAGCCATAACAATTTTATGGTAAGTGATTTAAAAAGTGGAGTTTATTTTATCATTTCATCAAACAATCATTTAATTAGACAAAAAATAGTGGTTACCAACTAATAATTGTAAAATTTTACTTTTTTACACCATTACCCAATAATCGCGGTTAAATTGCCATCAATAATTTTATTATGAAAAAAACTTTATTATTTCTATTTGTAATTATCAATTTTGGAACAACAGCCCAAAATAACTGGCTTAAAAACTTTGGCTCAACTCAAATTGATTATGCAGATAAAGTTATTACTGATAGTTTAAATAATGTATTTATATCAGGAAGAATGAGAACCAACATGACAATTGGCGATACTACATTATTAAAAATTGGTGCTAATCCTTACAATTATTTTCTTGCAAAATTTACAGAAAGTGGGCAGTTTGTTTGGGCTTTAAATGTGGATGTAGCACCAAGCACCGACCCCGTAGGCGGTCTTGAAGTAGATAGAAATCAAAATATTTACATGACATTAGAAAGACCTGGTACACTGTATAAAATTAGTACAAACGGTATTGTTTTAATAAAAAAAACTATCAATGCTCAAAATGCACGTTTATCGAATGTACAAATTGATAAAAACTTAAATATATGGGTTGGTGGATCTTTTAGCCAAAGTAATTTTAGTTTAGATGGCTTGCCCCAGATGCCACATTTAGGTGGTACAGGAATGTTTGTTGCTAGATTAGATTCTAATTTAACTGCTAAATTAGTGATACCTATTGGTAGTAATAGTTTAAGTTCTCGAGTTGGAAGAATAGCTTTAAAAGACAGCCTGATTTATGTTGTTACCAATTCAGATAATAGTGTTTACATAAAAAATGATACCATTAAAGATGCAAGAATAATTACTACTTGTTTTGACATAACAGGAAAGTTAAATTGGTACAAAGCTATTTATCCAACCGGATTATTGGGAGGGGAGCAAATTTGGGATATAGCAGTATCTGATAGTAACCAAATAGTTATTGTTGGTGAGTATTTTAGGCCTATAAAAATTGAAAACATTGTTTTAAATAATGACAATGAAAAAGATAATTTTTTTATTGTTTCTTATAATAAAAATGGAAATTTATTGTGGGCAAAAAAGTCAAATACCATTTATTCGTTAGGTAAAGCAGTTAAATTTACCAAAGAAGGAAAAATAGCAGTAATTGGAAACTACAATTTTTCGTTTTCATTTGGTAATTCTAGTATTGGCGATGGTATAAGTAATAAATCGTATCCTTTTTTAATGGAACTGGATAATAATGGAAATACCGAGTGGATTAAAAACTTAGGTCAATCGGATTGGGCTTATGCAATTGATTTGGCAATAGATAAAAAAGGGAATTGGTATTTGGGGGGGCAATACCAAGCAACTACTACTAATGTAATTGATGGTAAATCGTTAACTGTTGTTGGTGAATCGGATATATATTTACTTAAAAATTTTATGGTTAGCGAGCCAACGATTGGCAATACCACATTTTGTAACGATAATTTACCCAAAAGCATAACAGCAACAGGCACTAACGTTAGTTGGTTTGCAGATTCACTAGCTACTGTTTTGGTGTTTAAAGGAAATAATTTAACCATAAATTTTACTAAAGATTCGGTGTTTTACGTGCAACAAAGTTTTGGGACCGTTTTTAGTAAACCAAAGGCAGTATTGGTAAAAATTTATCAATTAAAACCTGTTAAATTGACTCAAAGTGGCAATACAATTACAGTACAACCTGCTATTGGCAAAAACTATCAGTGGTTTACTAACAATAGCTTAATTACGGGTGTAAACCGCCCTTCATTCGTTGCATCTACTAATGGTAAATACAATGTAATAGTAATAGATAGCAACAACTGTAAAAATTATACTGATACCCTCAATTTTGTAAGTAATTCGTTAAACGAAGTTTTTAGCCATCAGGTTAATGTGTATCCAAATCCTAATAACGGTAATTTTACAATCGAATTTTTAAAAGAAGGCAAATACCAAATTGTAAATCAACTAGGGCAAGAAGTGGTAAGTTTTAATTATATAGAAAACAAAAACAACTCATTACTCATAAGTAATTTAAAAGATGGCGTTTACTTTGTTGTTTCGGAAAGTAATCAAAATTTGGGTAGACAAAAAATTGTAGTAATACATTAGCCTATTGCAATAAATAAAACTCAGCTTTAATCATTGGGTTTAGGTGTTTTAATAACTCAATATCTGCATGTACTGTTCCCAAAGTAGTTGGGTTTTTCAAATGAAAGCAATAAAAAAGCCTTGCCAAATATTGGCAAGGCTTTAAACTTTATTTTTTAAACCTAGTTTATATTTTTAAAACGAACTCTATGCGGAGCAGAATCGCCTAAGCGTTGTTTTTTATTCTCTTCGTAAGCGCTGTAATCTCCTTCAAAGAAATACACTTGCGAGTTTCCTTCAAATGCTAAAATATGCGTTGCAATGCGGTTAATAAACCACCTATCATGGGAAATAACTACCACACAACCAGCAAAGTTTTCAATGGCTTCTTCCAATGCACGCAATGTGTTTACATCAATATCGTTGGTTGGCTCATCTAACAACAATACGTTTCCGCCTTCTTTTAAGGTAATAGCTAAATGCACGCGGTTACGCTCTCCACCTGATAGCACACCTACTTTTTTACCTTGATCGCTTCCTCCAAAATTAAATTTAGATACGTATGCTCTGGCATTCACTTGTTGGGTTCCAACCTGAATTAAATCTGTTCCTCCACTTATTACTTCATATACAGTTTTGTCGGGCAATAAATCTTTATGGCTTTGGTCAACGTAAGCTGTTTTAACAGTTTCACCTACTTTAAATGTTCCGGCATCAGGTTGTTCCAATCCCATCATCATGCGGAATAGAGTAGTTTTACCCACACCATTTGGACCAATAATTCCTACAATTCCACCTTTTGGTAAACTAAAATTAAGGTTTTCATATAATAGTTTATTTCCATAAGATTTACTTACACCTTGTGCTTCTATTACTACATCGCCTAAACGTGGTCCAGGAGGAATAAACAATTCCAAAGTTTGTTCTTTTTCTTTTTGATCTTCACCCAACATTCTATCGTAGGCATTCAAACGTGCTTTTTGCTTTGTTTGACGGCCTTTAGCACCTTGACGAACCCAATCTAACTCACGCTCTAAAGCTTTGGCACGTTTGCCTTCAGCTTTTTCTTCAGCTTTTAAACGGTTGGCTTTTTGCTCTAACCAGCTACTGTAATTTCCTTTCCATGGAATTCCTTCGCCACGATCTAACTCTAAAATCCAACCTGCTACGTTATCTAAGAAATACCTATCATGCGTTACCGCAATAACAGTACCTGGGAAATTTTTCAAATATTGTTCTAACCAATCTACACTTTCAGCATCCAAGTGATTGGTAGGTTCATCTAATAATAAAATATCAGGATTGCTTAATAACAAACGGCATAAAGCCACACGCCTGCGTTCACCACCCGAAAGTACATTTACCATTTGATCTGGCTCAGGACAACGCAATGCATCCATTGCTTTTTCTAATTTAGTATCTAATTCCCATGCATCGTTTTGGTCAAGCAATTCCATTACTGTAGCTTGTCTATCCAAAATTTTCATCATTTCATCACCATCCAAATTAGGGTCGGCTAGTTTGTTATTAATTTCTTCAAACTCTTCCAGTAAATCAGTTATGTGTTTAACACCTTCTTTCACACATTCTACCACAGTTTTGGTTTCGTCTAAAGTTGGCTCTTGCTCTAAAAAACCAATTTTATAATCTTTATCAAAAACTACTTCACCTTGAAAACTTTTATCAATTCCAGCAATAATTTTTAATAAACTTGATTTACCCGAACCATTTAAACCTAAAACACCAATTTTGGCACCATAGAAAAACGAAAGGTAAATGTTTTTAAGTACTTGTTTTTGAGGTGGATGTGTTTTGCTAACACCCGCCATGGAGAATATAATTTTATGATCTGACATGTTTGTTTTGTTTCGGGCATCAAATATACATTATTAATAAAATAATATCTTAATTATAGTTTATTCGATTAATTATTTTTAGTGTTAAAAATAAACAATAGATTTGTTTATGGAATTAAAACTCTTACAAAAATCAAATAACAACATCATGCTTATTACCTGCTTACTGACTATACTTTTAAGCAATTTAACAAGAGCACAAACGCTTGTTTCAAACCCCACCATCAATACAGCTGGAGACACTGAGAAAAAAATAACAAAGTTAAAATTAGATAGTACCATTATTGAGCGATTTGATTTAAACAATAATAGTAAAGTTGAAAAATTGAAAGATATATTTATTTATAATAACAATGGATATGTAGTAAGTGAGACACGTTTTGGATGGAATGATTCACTCAAAACATGGCAAAAAATGAATAATTATTCGTATGAATACAACTTACTTAACAAAAAAAGTAAAGAGGAGTTAACTGTATGGAATTCAAAAACAAATGAAGTTAATACTTCATCCATTGGTATATTTTTTTATGATTCATTAGGAAATTTAAAATCAAGGCAATATGAGACAACAAGTTATGGCTTTTTTATAAAGAGCAGATATGACTACGATTATTTCAATAGCAATAAATTGAAAAGTATATTAAGTTATGGATGGAATAAGGCTGATAGTGTTTGGACTAATAATACATTGGAGGAGAATATTTATGATTCAACTATGAGAAAGTATAATAAAATATCAAGTAGGTGGGATAATCAAAAAATGAGTTTTATAGCATGGCAAAAAAGAGAAGTGACCTTAGACGTAAATGAAAACCCAGTCACAGAATTCATATACAATTACGAAAACTCGAGATGGGTATTAAATTCAAAAAATCAAAGTAGTTATTTATCAATTAATCAATGCAGCTCACTAATTAATTACAGAGATTGGGACTCGGTTACGAATAAATGGCAGAATGCTATCAAGACAGAAAAAACTTTCGATCCTACAGGGAATTTCATTGAGGAAAATATTTATAATTATAATAATCAACAATGGGTTAGCACGAGCAATACTAGTTGGACTTACAATAATGGTTATTTGATTAACAATATATTATATCCAAGATTAAGTGAGAAATTACAATACTATTCATTTGTTAATATTCCAAAACTAATGATTAGCAAAGAATTTATTAATAATGTTTGGGTAAACAAAGAAAAAGCTGAATATTATTATTCAAACAGTACAATAAATTCTGTATCCGAACTAAATGAATTTAAAAATATTTTATATCCAAATCCAACTACTGGTGCAATAAACTTGGAATCTAACAAGGTTATTAAAGCATTTAAAGTGTATGATCTATTTGGTAATATTGCAATTGAACAATCGTCTAACAGCATTTCAAGAATTGATTTAAGTGAAATAAAAGATGGCATTTATTTTTTATACCTTACCTCTGATGATGACAAGGTTTCTAAAAGTAAGATCGTAAAAAATGCTGCCCGCTAATATAAATAATGTACTCCCTATCAAAACAACATACAAACCCTATCAAAACGATAGGGTTTTTTTATGCCTAATTTTTAAAAAAGCGCGCAAAAAGCTAGTAATCTAATCGTTATATCCAATCTGTGCCAATAGGAATACTATTTGAGTAAATACTATCAAATAAGTATTCAAAAAATGAAAACACAAAATTCGAAAAACCTGTATAAAGCAATGCAACGATTTGCTGATATAACAATTGATTTTATGGTTCAAGGCAAATTTAACAGAGCTAATAAATGTTTGTTAGTAGCTGATAAGCTATTCCACTCAGGAAATAATTTAATTAAAAATGCAGTCTCTAACGTGTTTGTATATTCACTTTCGCGTGTATTAGATAAACACGATGAATTAAGTAATAAAATTTTTGAGATGATGCCAAATTCACTTAAAAACGAGTACGATTTACAAGTTAATAGTTGTGGAGTTTAATAATTATGGAAGCAATCATTTTAACCATTATTGGCCTTTTGTTTTTCGGTTTGTTTTACAAATCAATTCAATGGTTCGATCAAATTTAATTAGAAAAAATTATGATAATGTAAAACGTGCATTTCTTGAAAAGGAAAAGCTCCATAATAACCTCGATATAAAATTTTACCGACAATAAATATCAAAGCACAACATTGTTTTTAACACTTATCAAATCAACTATTTAATAAATAAATATAAATGAAAATTACCAAAGTAGTATATGTAGCTTTAACTTTTACTTCGCTACAATTAATTAATGCTCAAAGCGCCAAAGCGCAACAAAAAGGAGAGCCTTTTGAAGGAATAGATGCCTCTTGGCAAAACGGAAACGATAGAAGAGATTCGTCAGTATTTAAAAACATGCCTTTTTTCACACCAAGTGTTTTGATGGATATAAACTACACTTATTCATTTAATAATCCAAACGATAATACAGTAGTTGGTTCTACCGCACTAGCCCGTAATAATGAAGTTCAGCTATCAGCTTTGCATTTTGGTGGCGACTTTAATTATAAAAATGCCAGAGCACGTTTTATGACTCAGTTTGGAACTCGTTCTATTGTAGTTCCTCGTAACGATTTAAGTCCATACAGAGGCCAATACAAATTGGCCGATGTTTACCGTTATTTGAGTGAAGCTTATGCAGGTTATCATTTTGACAAATGGAATGGAATCAATATAGATGCAGGTATGTTCATGTCATACATTGGTTTAAATTCTTATTACCAACAAGAGAATTGGGAATACCAAGCGTCATTTACTTCCGATAATACACCTTGGTTTTTTAATGGATTGCGTATTCAAATTCATCCAAACAAAAACTGGAAAATAGAACCTTGGATTATTAATGGCTGGCAAAGTTATGGTAAGTTTAACGCCATGCCTGGTATTGGTGGAAACATTACTTACATGAGCTCCAATAGTAATTTAAAAGTATTAACTAATAACTATTATGGAACTGATGCAGGTGGCATTAAAGAACGCATACGTTTTCATTCAGATAACAGTTTGTTGTTACGTTACTTCAATAAACCTGAATCAAGAGGAATTAGCAGAATGGCTTTCTCATTAACAGGTGATTTGGGGTTTGAAAAAGGAGGAGGAGTTAACGGATTTTCAGACGGAAATGCTACAGAAGGACCTGCACAATATTTTGCAAGCGCTATGTTTTACAACAGAATTTGGTTTGCAAAAAACAAAATTGCTTGGACAGTAGGAGGCGGTTATATGACCAATCCTGGCAGGTATTTGGTACTGTATCCAACAGGACAAGCAAGTCCACTTCCAAATCCTAATGATCCAACAAAAACTGAAGGTGCGTTTCCTTTTAGTGCCAATCCTGGCGATAAATTTGAGGGTTTTGACTATTCAACCAATATAGATTTTATGCCAAATCAAAGTATTACTTTTAGAATAGAATATGTTCATAGAGAATCAAGTGTGCCTTATTTTGCTGGTAAAGGTGGTGTTACTTCCCAAACTGGTTTCACAACCTCTACGTTAGATCCAAATTGGAGACCTGATTTAGTAAAATCAGAAGATAGAATTATTTTAGCCATGTTATTTAGATTGTAACATTCAATTGTTTGAATCATTATGGGGTAAATTTATTTTTCATCTTGGATAATAAAATCGAATATTGAATAAAATTTCGTAATTATTTATTTTGATCAAAATAAAAACAAAACTAACGCTTGGAATAGGCCTTTTATTTGCACTAATTATTTTACTTGGTGCAGTAAGTGCGCATTATGTAAATTTATTAAAAAGCGATACTGAAAATATATTACGAGCCAACTACAATACTTTAGAATATACTGGTAAAATGTTGGTTTATTTGGATAGTAATAATGTAGATTTAATTGATTCGTTTGAAGCAAATTTAAAACTTCAAGAAGCCAATATTACCGAAAAAGGCGAAAAAGAGAGTACTCAAATGGTTCGCAATGTATTTGAGTTGCTTAAAATGAAACCTGACAGCGTGCAGCTAAAAAGTAAGTTGAGACAACTTATTTACCAAGTTATGGATGTTAATATGAATGCCATTGAAAAGAAAAATTTAATGGCTAAACAAACAGCAGAAATAGCTACATTTTGGATAGCAATTGCAAGTACTTTGTGTTTTATAATTGCTTTAGGCTTGTTTATAAATTTGCCATCATACATTGCTAATCCTATAAAACGACTTACTGATAGTATTAAGCAAATAGCTTCCGAAAACTATGATGAGCGCATACATTTTGATAATCATGGCGAATTTAAAGAATTGGCGCAATCGTTTAATACCATGGCTCAAAAGTTACAGGAGTATAATGAAAGTAACTTAGCTAAAATTATGATGAGCAAAAAACGCATTGAAACGCTCATTAACAACATGAATGATCCAATTATTGGATTAGATGAAAACTGGGAAATTATTTTTGCAAACGAAGAAGCCATCAAAATAATTGGAATAACTGAATCAAAATTAATTGGTTGCAATGCATTAAAACTGGCTGTGCAAAATGATTTGATACGCTTATTGATTAAAAATTTGGAAATTGAAAGTTCCGAAAAACAAAAAATACTTAAAATTTTTGCTAACAATAAGGAAAGTTATTTTGAAAAGGAAAATTTTAAAATAACTATTGTGCCTACTGGGGAACAAGAAGAAAAAACCATTGGACACGTAATTATATTACGCAATGTTACTGAATACAAAGAGTTAGATTTTGCTAAAACCAACTTTATTTCAACTGTATCGCATGAGTTTAAAACGCCTATTGCTGCTATAAAAATGAGTTTACAATTATTGGATAATAACAAAGTTGGACTACTAAATGAGGAGCAAAAAAGCTTACTAAGTAGCATTAACGATGATACCAATAGGTTGTTAAAAATTACTGGTGAATTGCTAAATATGACCCAGGTAGAAAGTGGTAATATTCAGTTAAATATTGCTAAAAATGATGCACAATCTATTTTACAATATGCCATTGATGCTGTAAAAACCCAAGCAGAGCAAAAACAAATAGAACTACAAAAAAACATTCCAGAAAATCCTATTTATGTGATGGCAGATAATGAAAAAACAGCGTGGGTTTTAACCAATTTGTTGTCAAACGCCATAAGATATTCGGGAGAAAATAGCTCAATTATTGTGAAGATAGAAACCTTGGAGCAATCGGTAAACTATATAATTACCGATAATGGACAAGGGATTGCGCCTGAATATACCAACAAAATTTTCGATAAATACTTTAGAATTCCAAACAACAAATCTGAGGGAACTGGCTTAGGATTAGCCATAAGCAAAGAGTTTGTAGAAGCGCAAGGCGGTTCCATAAAAGTAGAAAGTACTGTAGGAATTGGCAGTACTTTTACTGTAACTTTAAATAAAGCTTAGTTTTTCCTATCAATAATGTATTCGACTAACATTGACAGTTTATTGGCAATTTCGCGGTTAGGATGATTAGCTAAAATAGCCAAAGCCTTTTCTTTGTAATCAATCATAGCTTTACGAGTATAAGCAATGCCATCATGCTCATTTACGTATTTAATAACCTCAGCTACACGTTTTTTATCTGTATTATGGTTCTTTATAGAGTTAATAATATAATTACGCGTTGCCTTGTCTGCATTATTAATAGTATAGATAATTGGTAACGTTAATTTTTTCTCTTTTAAATCAATTCCTGTTGGTTTACCTATATCGTCATCTCCATAATCAAGCAAATCGTCTTTAATTTGAAAAGCAATACCAATGTATTCGCCAAACAAACGCATTTGCTCCACTTCTTCTGTATTAGCACCTGCGCTTGCCGCTCCCATTGCACAGCACGAAGCAATTAAAGAAGCAGTTTTTTTACGAATTATATCGTAATATACTTCTTCCGAAAGGTTTAAGTTTCTGGCTTTCTCAATTTGTAAAAGTTCGCCTTCGCTCATTTGCTCCACAGCAGTGCTAACTATTTCTAATAAATTAAAATCTTTATTTTTAACTGCTAGCAATAATCCTTTAGATAGCAAATAATCGCCAACTAAAACCGCAATTTTATTTTTCCAAAGCGCATTGATACTAAAAAAACCTCTGCGTTCATCGCTATCATCAACTACATCATCGTGAACCAAGGTAGCGGTATGCAAAAGCTCCACCAAACTTGCTCCACGATAAGTAGCATCATTTACATTGTCAAACAGTTTAGCACAATAAAACACAAACATAGGCCTAACCTGCTTACCTTTTCGCTTAACAATGTAAGTCATAATGGTATCAAGCAAAGCCACGTTACTTTTCATAGCTTGTTTAAACTTATTTTCAAATAAGCTTAATTCATTGGCTATTGGTTGTTTTATTATATCTATCTGACTCAATATTTTATTTTTTAGTAATTACCTATGCTTTACTTTGTGCATCTACCACTGCAATAGTAACCATATTTACTATTTCGCGCACGCTACTTCCTAATTGTAATACGTGAGCTGATTTTTTTAAACCTAAAAGAACGGGCCCAACTGCTTCGGCCGAGCCTAATTCTTGTAACATTTTATACGTAATATTTCCCGATGATAACGAAGGAAAAATCAATGTATTTACGGGTTCACCATTTAATTCACTAAAAGGGAAATTAGCGCTTAATAGTTTTTGGTTTAAGGCCACATTAGCCTGAATATCACCATCTACTACCATATTAGGATATTTTTCTTTTAGTGTATTGCGCACCTTGGTCATTTTTTGAGGCACTTCCCCATCAGCCGAGCCAAAATTGCTATAACTTAATAAAGCGATACGCGGTTCAATATTGAATTTTTTAACAGCCTTGTAAGTTGAATAAGTAATATCAACCAAATCGTCAGCACTTGGGTAACGGTTAACTGTGGTATCAGAAAAGAACAATGTTCCTTTTTTGCTAAGCATTATATACATGCCAGCTACATTTTTAGTACCATCTTCTTTTCCTAAAATTTGTAAAGCTGGCTTAATGGATGTTGGATAATTTTTAGTTAATCCGCTTATCATGGCATCTGCTTCACCCATTTCTACCATCATTGGAGCATAATAGTTTCTTTCGCGCATTAACTTGCGAGCCTCGTGTAAGGTTACTCCTTTTCGTTGGCGTTTCATAAAGAAAATATCAGCAAATGCATGGCGTTTTGCTTCTTCTTCCAACGGATCAATAATGCTTACTTCGCCTAATTTGATATGGTTTTCGGCTATAATTGCATTTATTTTTTCCCTATTTCCTAATAAAATTGGAATAGCTATTCCTTCATCTTTTACTATTTGCGCTGCGCGCAATATTTTATAATTATCGGCTTCGGTAAATACAACACGTTTTGGATTTAATTTAGCTTTATCGGTAATAGCTCTAACAAAATTACTTTCTTTTCCTAAGCGTGCTAATAATTGGTGGTTGTATTTTTCCCAATCGTGAATTGGGTTTTTAGCTACCCCACTATCCATAGCTGCTTTGGCCACAGCAGGCGAAACGGTTGTAATTAAACGCGGGTCAATAGGTTTTGGTATGATATAGTTTTTTCCAAAAGTTACATTCTTTTCGTTGTAAGCTAAATTTACTATTTCAGGAACAGGCTCTTTGGTTAATTGTGCCAAAGCATGCACGGCAGCAATTTTCATTTCCTCTGTAATTTTAGTTGCTCTTACATCTAAAGCGCCTCTAAAAATATATGGGAAACCTAATACATTATTTACTTGGTTAGGGTAATCGCTGCGGCCAGTAGCTAAAATAATATCGGGGCGAGAAGCCATTGCTAAATCGTACGATATTTCTGGATTTGGATTTGCTAAAGCAAATACAATACAATCTTTAGCCATGCTGCGCAACATATCTTGGCTAACCACATCGGCTTTTGATAAACCAACAAATACATCTGCATTTTGCATAGCATCTGCTAAAGTATTTAAGTTACGGCTGGTGGCAAATTGTTTTTTAGTATTATCTAAATTAGGGCTATCGGTCCTTATAACTCCTTTACTGTCGCACATAATTAGGTTTTCTTTTTGAACACCTAATGCCAACATAATTTTAGCACAACTAATAGCCGAAGCACCTGCACCATTGTAAACTACTTGAACATCTTTAATATTTTTACCAACTAATTCTAATGCATTTAACAGCGCAGCACCAGTAATAATGGCTGTTCCGTGCTGGTCATCGTGCATAATTGGAATATCCAACTCTTCTTTTAAACGTTGTTCTATTTCAAAACATTCAGGTGCTTTAATATCTTCTAAGTTAATACCACCAAAAGTACAAGCTATGTTTTTTACGGTATTGATAAACTCTTCTGTATTTTTTGTACTGATTTCAATATCAAAAACATCAATATCAGCAAAAATTTTGAATAAAACGCCTTTGCCTTCCATTACTGGTTTTGAGGCTTCAGGACCAATATCACCAAGTCCCAAAACTGCGGTTCCATTTGAAATTACAGCTACTAAATTGCCTTTGGCAGTATATTTATAAACATCATCAGGATTTTCGGCAATAGCTAAACATGGCTCTGCTACTCCTGGCGAATAGGCTAAACTTAAATCGCGTTTGGTATTGGTGGGTTTGGTAGGTACTACAGCTATTTTGCCTGGGCGGCCTTTACTGTGGTATTTTAATGCATCTTCTTTTAATTGACTCATTACTTAATAATTACTATTTTTAGATTTTTGTTCAAACAATAATCTTATAAAAAACAAACGTACTAATTGTTTTTGATTATAAAAATTTGATAAAAAATATAGTTGCAACTATTTTTACATAATTGCAACTATACTGGTCGTAAGACTTTGATTTTATGAATATTTAGTGTGTTTTTAAAACATACTTTAATACTTTTTGATAAAGCTCATCTGGCTTAAAGGGCTTGGTAACAAAATCGTTCATGCCTGCTTCTAATACTTTATTTCTGGTTTCTAAAAATGCATCAGCACTTAATGCTATAATTGGCACTTCACGGTTTTTTACGGGTGTGTTTGGTGAGCGAATTAACTCAGCAGCTTCAAATCCACTCATCTCTGGCATTTGTAAATCCATAAGCACCAAGTCAATATCGTTTCGTTGAGACAATGTTTCGATGGCTTCTAAACCATTATTGGCAATTAAAACCTCAGTGTTCCATTTTTTGAAAAACTGCTTTGCCACAAATTGATTCATTACATTATCTTCTACTACCAATATTTTAAATTTACTTAAATCGTAAACTTCGTCATTGGTTTTTTCATCTTCAATTTTACTTAAAGTACTAGTTTCAAAAGGTAATTCCACACCAAAGGTAGTTCCTTCGCCAACTTTACTTTTTATAGTTATATTTCCATTTTGAAGTAAAGTTAAATTTTTAGTAATGGCCAAACCTAATCCTGTACCTCCAAACTTACGGGTAGTATCGGTATAAGCTTGGGTAAAACTTTCAAATATTTTTGATTGTTTGTGTTCAGGAATACCAATTCCGGTATCAGAAACGATAAACTTAATTTTGCTCTTGTTATCTTCTGTTTCAATTAAATTAACAGTAACATTAATTGAACCTTTGGAGGTAAATTTTAGTGCATTTCCAACCAAATTAAACAATATTTGATTCAATCTATAAGGATCGCCTTTTAAAATAGCTGGAATTTTCTCATCAATAGTTACTGTAAAATCTAAACCTTTTTCTTTTGAACGGTAATCAAAAGTTTTATGCAATTCATTCATTCGTTGACGAATGTCAAAATCAATATTTTCAAATGTAATTTTACCTGCTTCTATTTTTGAAAAGTCTAAAATATCATTTATTATAACCAACAGATTATCCGCAGAATATCGGATTGATTTTAAATTCTCTAACGCTGTTCCAGTAAATATTTTTTCATCAAGTAATAAGTCAGTTAAACCCATAATGGCATTCATTGGGGTTCTAATTTCATGACTCATGTTTGATAAAAACTCAGTTTTAGCTTTAGCTGAACTTATAGCATCATTTCTAGCTTGTAATAACTCCTTTTGAAATTTCTTATTTTCAGTTATATCTTTACTAAAAATGGCCGCTCCAGTTGTTTCTCCTTCACTTTTAATGGGATTGTAAGTGGTTTCAAAACAAAAATACTCATCATTAATTGTTAATTCTTCAACATGAGTTAAGCTATTACCTTTTAAACACTCGGTAAAATGATTTAAAACTTCTGAATCGTTAATAATTTCTTTAACAGGTTGACCAATATAAATATCAATATTTTGCTGAGAGCTGATGCGGTTTTTAAACGAAGAGTTAAACGAAATAATGTTTAAATCTTTATCAATAGCATAAATATTATTGTGAGTACTTTCTACAATGGCCGTTAAACGGTTATGGTTTTCCTTAATTTCGGCTTCCGCTTTTACGCGTTGGTTTTCAATTTCCCATAAGCGAACCCCATTTAAAATAACTTTTTGAATATAATCGGGGCTTAATTCTGCCTTAGGAAAATAATCAAAAGCACCGTTTTTAATCATTTGAACAGCAAGTTTTTCATCGCCTTGCGAGGTCATTACTGCAATAGGAGTAAAAACTTTTAGTTCACGTATTTTTTTTAGCAACTCTAATCCATCAACTCCAGGTAGCAAATAATCTAAAAATATACAGTTGTATTTATGTTTATTAACTACTTCAAGTGTTTCGGTTGCATTTTTACAAATATCTAATTCGTACATTAAACCTGTTCGTTTCAACGCACGCTGAAACGACATGATATCAATATCATCATCATCTACCAGTAAAAGTTTGTAATTATCTGCTTGCATAAGCTTTATTTGTTCAACAAAAAAGTAAACCTAATTAGGTAGGAAATTCGCACAATTTCCAGTAGCTGTTTAAAGTGCTTACTACATCCATAAATTGATCCATAGATAATGGTTTAAGAATATATCCAGCCACATTTAAATTAAATGCTTCTACTTTGTCGTTGTCTTCGTTCGAAGTAGTCATTACAAACACACTTAAGTTTTTTAAATGCTCATCTTTTCTTAGTTCACGTAAGAACTCAATTCCACCCATTTTGGGCATGTTTAAGTCAAGTAGAATAATTTTTGGCGTTTTTAAAGGTGCATTTACATGAATATCGCGTAAATATTCTAATGCTTCTATTCCATTATTTGTAATATGTAATGGATTAGTTACATTGTTCTTTTTAAATGCACGTCTAACGTTCATTATATCCACTTCATCATCTTCTACTAGTAGTATGTTAATCATTCGTTCGCTCATTTTTTAATTCAGCAATTTTAAATTCAATATTATACTTTTTTTGTATGTATTTATAACATACAAAAAAAAACTTTCTAACAACTATTTGAATTGTAAAAAAACAAAGACAAATAGCAGTATTTTGGACTAAAAACCAAGTAAAATTTTATTTTAGGTAAAATCAAAAAACTAATTAACATTATAAAAGTTAATATTGTAGCGTTATTTATGGATGTAAAAGTAGAAATAGACGATAATTCGGGTTTTTGTTTTGGGGTAGTTTTTGCTATTTCAATGGCCGAAGACATTTTGGATACTGAAGGTAAATTATTTTGCCTTGGCGATATTGTTCATAACGATGAAGAAGTAGCTCGCTTAAAAGCTAAAGGACTTCAAATAATTGACCATGAACAATTAAAAAATATTAGAAACGAAAAAGTACTGATTAGGGCTCATGGCGAACCACCAGAAACTTATAAACTAGCCATGGTAAACCAAATTGAGCTAATAGATGCTAGCTGTCCGGTGGTTTTAAAACTACAAAACCGAGTAAGAGAAGCTTATAACGATAATGAGCAAATACTTATTTATGGCAAACATGGCCATGCTGAAGTAAAAGGTTTAGTGGGACAAACCAACGGTGAAGCTATAGTTGTTGAAACTTTTGATGAGTTAGAAAATATCAATTTACCAAAAAAACTGCAATTGTTTAGTCAAACCACAAAACGCACCAAAAACTTATACAAACTAAAAACTACCTTGGAAGAAAAAGGAATAGAAGTTGATTTTAACGATACCCTTTGCCGCCAAGTAAGTAACCGCGATGTACAGCTACCAAATTTTGTGAAAAAATTTGATAAAGTAATTTTTGTGGCTGGCTTAAAATCATCAAACGGCAAGGTACTTTTCGATGTTTGTAAAGAAAACAATCCCAATACATTTTTTGTTAGTAATAAAAATGAACTACAAAAAGAGTGGTTTAATACCAATGAAACTGTTGGTATTTGTGGAGCTACAAGCACTCCACAATGGCAAATGGAAGAAGTAAAAGAAGCAATTTTAGCATTATAAAAAACATGAAAACAATAATTTTATCAAGCGCACTGCTATTAGTTGCAGGTTTTGTATTTTACAGTTTTAAAAACCGTAAAGTTGAAAATAGTACCAAAGGCAAAAGCTTTTACGATCTAACCATCAAATCATTAGATGGGAAAACAGAAATTAGCATGAGCCAATTTAAAGGCAAAAAAGTGCTTTGTGTAAATGTGGCTAGCAAATGCGGCTATACTCCACAATACGAAGGTTTAGAAAAGTTGTACGAAAATAATAAAGAAAAACTAGTTATTATTGGCTTTCCATGTAATCAGTTTTTGTATCAAGAATCAGGCTCTCCAGAAGAAATAGCCACTTTTTGCAAAAAGAATTATGGTGTAACTTTTCCACTTACCGAAAAGATTGACGTAAAAGGAAAAAGCCAACATGCAATTTACCAATGGTTAACCAATAAAGAAACCAATGGTGTAAAAGATGTAGAGGTTAAATGGAATTTTGGCAAGTTTTTAATTGATGAAAATGGAAAGTTTGTAGAGTATTTTCCTAGTAAAACAGAACCTTTAAGCGAAGAAATTGCTAAATTTTTAAAGTAATTTTCTGAAAAAATTTTTACAAGCCAAAATCAAAAAACTTATATTTGATTTTGGCTTTTTTTATGTTCAAATACCTTATTCAACTTTTGTATCCAAAAACCTGCATTTGCTGTAACAAACATTTAGTTGATAGCGAAAACTACGTTTGTACAGGATGTTTGTTAGAATTACCTCTTACCAATTTTCACCAATTACCCAATAATAATTTAGAAAAAGTATTTTGGGGAAGGGTAAAAATTGAACAAGCCATAGCACTTTTATTTTTTAAAAAAGGTGGAAAAACAGCTAAGTTATTGCATGCTTTAAAATACCACGACAACCCTGAAATAGCCTTGTTTCTTGGTAAATATTATGGTACTTTTTTAAAAGATTTTTGTATTCAACATAAAATTGATGCAGTAGCTGCAATTCCATTACATAAAAATAAACTCAGAATGAGGGGCTATAATCAAAGCGAAATGTTAGCTAACGGACTAGCTAATACATTAAGTATTGAAAACTTAAGTAGTTATATTATAAGAAATAAATTTACCGAAACTCAAACTAAAAAATCGAGGTTAGAACGCAGCGAAAACGTAGAAAAAGTATTTGAAACAACCAACTCATCATTATTTGAAAATAAGCATATTTTATTAATTGATGATGTAATAACCACAGGTGCTACAATAGAAAGTTGTGCTTTAGAACTAACACAAATTGATGGCTGTAAGGTTAGTGTTGCAGGTTTGGCATTTGCCTATCATGGCGTTTAAAAATTTAGCCAGCTAAATAAAATTTTGTATGTTCGCCCATGTTAATCAAAATGGGTTTTGATTAATAAATATTATTTAAATGGAGCCAACTACTACTACAAAAACCTCAATTTTAAAAAATCTAACTTTTCAGATTTTAATTGCCATGATTTTGGGTGCATCGCTAGGTATATTTATTCATACCTTTTACGATGCGGATTTCGCCAAAGCTTTCAGTGGTTATATTAAAATGTTGGCCACTGTTTTTATTAGATTGGTGCAAATGATTATTTCGCCTTTGGTGTTTACCACTTTAGTGGTTGGCATAGCTAAGTTTGGCGATATAAAATCAGTTGGACGTATTGGCGGAAAAGCCATGGGATGGTTTTTTACAGCTTCGTTTTTATCATTATTAATTGGCATGTTTTGGGTAAATATATTACAACCCGGAACAGGTTTAAATTTACTAAATGTAGATACAGCAGCTGCCGGTGATGTAACAGAAAAAACGCATAATTTCTCTGCACAAAATTTTGTAGAACATATTATACCCAAAAGTATTGTAGAGGCCATGGCTTTTAACGAAATTCTCCAAATTGTGGTTTTTGCTATATTTTTTGGTTTAGCTGCTGCTTCTATTGGCGATTATGCCAAACCGGTTATAAATGTGTTGGACAAAATATCGCATATTGTGTTAAAAATGGTAACTTATGTAATGAATTTTGCTCCAATTGGTGTTTTTGGGGCCATTGCAGGTGTGTTTGCCATTCGCGATTTAAATGAACTGCTAATGACTTATGCTAAGTTTTTTGGTTCATTTTTAGTAGGTATTTCTTCGTTATGGGCATTGTTACTCTTTATAGGTTTTGTATTTTTAGGTAATAAAATGAAAAACTTACTTAAGCATATTTTCTCTCCATTAATAATAGCCTTTGGTACCACTAGTTCTGAAGCAGTTTTTCCAAAATTAACTGAAGAATTAGAGCGTTTTGGTATAAAAAATAAAATAGTTTCTTTTATGCTTCCTTTAGGCTACTCGTTTAATTTAGATGGAAGCATGATGTACATGACCTTTGCAAGTATATTTATTGCGCAAGCTTATGGTGTTCCGCTCGATTTAAAAACCCAAATGGTAATGTTATTGGTTTTGATGCTTACTAGCAAAGGCATAGCTGGAGTTCCAAGGGCAAGTTTGGTAGTAGTAGCAGCCACTTGTGGCATGTTTAATATTCCAGTAGAAGGCATTGCCTTAATTTTACCAATAGATCATTTTTGTGATATGTTTAGAAGCGCTACCAATGTACTAGGAAATGCTTTGGCAACAAGTGTAGTTGCTAAGTGGGAAAAAGAGATATAAAAGAAATTACTTTAATAAAAAGCAAAAAAAGGTATAGCAAATCCTCGAAAATTGAACCACATAAAACATAGATACATAGCCTATAACTATTTTTCTATGTGCTATGTGGTTTATATTAGCATATGGTCGGTGTTTTCACCGACCAATTTAACGAGTAGGTTGGTGAAAACACCAACCGCAGGCATATCCATTATCCAATTTTATATTCCTCCAGTTTGAGGTAAAGGGTGGTAATTTTACACAGTTCTATATTAAATTAGCCAATCCAAATAGTAGTACAAACAGCATGGTAGAAATAGAAAGCTGTTTTAATAGTGGATCTAATTTTATTTTATCTGTGGTGTTTTTTACTGTAAACAACTGTTTTAAAAACAGTGGGTAACAAGCTACAAAAGATAAGTTTTGCCAAGTAGGCATTTCTTTGTAAAACATTACAAATATTAAAGAACAAAGCAGTGCTGTTATAATAATTAGGTAATGGTAAACTTTACTTTTTTCATAACCTAAACGAACAGGAATGCTGTTTTTTCCTGCTGCAATATCCGAATCAATATCGCGCATATTGTTTAAATTTAACACACCCACCGAAAATAAACCACAGCTAATGGCAGGTAAAAATATAAATGGATTTACAGAACCAACCAATAAATAGTAAGTACCGCATACTGCTATTAAACCAAAGAATATAAATACAGAAATATCGCCAAGACCCATATATCCATAAGGGCGTTTACCATTGGTATAGGCTATGGCAGCTACTATTGCTGCAATGCCTATTACAAATAAGGTAATAACACCATTTAACCCAATTACATTTAAACAAGAGTAAAGCAATGCAATGCCAGTAATAAAACTTAAAACCACAAATATTTTTATACCAACTAACATTTGAGCAGCAGTAATTTTACCTGATTGAACTGCACGTTTAGGACCTTTGCGGCCATCGTGGTCTGCACCATGTTTGCTATCGCCATAATCGTTAGCCAAGTTCGAAAGTATTTGTAAAAATAAAGCTGTTAGCAAAGTTAAAACCACCGAACCGGTAGATACAATTTGTGAAAATATTTTTGCTAAAAAAACTCCCATTAGTATGCATGCCAATGAAAGCATAAGGGTGCGCAGCCTAAAGGCTTCAATCCAATTTTTCATGTTTTTTTATAATCCTAAACTAATTCCTAAACGCAAACGTGGTGTTTCATAAACCACAGGAGCGTAACTAGCAGTTTGTATCATATCGGTTAAACGATAATAGGCTACCAACGAAATTCCTTTGATACCCAATCGCAAATAGGCATCAGCGGTAATATCTTTTAAGTATGCCACATCATGCACAAATACCTCTCTTTTGTTGCCATTTAAATCTTTATCCTCGTAGTTATATACTTTCGAAAAATTCCATTTACCCATTGCCCCTATTTCTGTATATAACGATTTTTTAAGTTTAAAGCGCGCTCCTAAACTTAATGATGCAGCAGTAACACTGAATCTATCCATATCGTTATTGCTAACAGCAGTAGGAAATGTAGTATTGGTATCGTTTTTAGTAAAACTATAGTTTTCGTAATTAATACCAACTTGCGAAACCAACTGAACTTTTTTTGCCAATTTATATTTTAAATTGAATAAAAAATTGAATCCAATAGAGTTTCCAAATTTTCCCTTTAATCCTTTTTCATCAAACCCACCATAGCTAGTAATTTCCATCATAAAACCTGATTCAGTTTTACTTGGTGTATAAGCAGGTAAAGCATTAGTTGGAGCTTTGTTTACTTCTTCTTCCACTACTACAGTTTGTGCATTAATAATGCCTAAGCTCGCCATAACAAGCGATAATGTGATTATTACTTTTTTCATATTTTATTCAATGGTTTTGGTTAATGTATATCCTTCAAAGTGAAATGTTAGCACATAACCTTTTTGAATAGTTTTAGGATTAATTACTATATCTTCAATACTTTCAACTTTAATTACTTCGTAGTATAAAATTTTACCTTCGTTGTTTTTTATATTCCAATACAAGTTGCATGATTTAGGTTCATCTACTTCAGGAATCATCATTGAGTCGGTATTCACAGTATCTATCAATGCTTGGTAATTATTATACGCCAAATATTTTTTTATAAAAACAGAGTCAGTAATTTGAAAAGTAATGCTTTGGTTATCCTTTATTGAATCAATTAAATGAAAATTAGGTAAAACTGTTTTTTTAGTTTTAGTAAAATAACTAGCCTGAGGCACACCATGCCCATGCATATAATCAAAATAAGGATATAAATGACCCGATTTTTCAATTTCGGCAAAAAGCTGCATATTGGTTAAACTGCGATTGCTTTGCCAAGCACAAGCAGCAAAACCACTTACTAAAGGGCATGAAAACGATGTTCCAAACGTTTGACCTATAGTGCCATTTGGATTAGCAGCTATTACCTGGCCTGGAGCGCTTACATTAGGTTTTGTTCTATAATCGGCACTTGGACCAATACTACTGAAACTAATATGTCTATCGGTGTAAGGATCGGTTCCCCCAATGCACAATACACTATCGGCATCAGATGGTGTAATGATGGTTCTCCACTCTTTATCTTCATATTCATTACCAGCAGAGTTAACCACCAAAATTCCTTTTTGCGCAGCTACAGTAGCAGCAAAAGCCACTACACTTTTTTTGCCATCCATGTCTTTAACGGTGTACCAATCGTTTCCATAACCTAATGAACTACTAATAATATTTGCTCCATTTTTATCGGCCCATTCGGCAGCAGCTAACCAAAAATATTCTTCTTGTTTTTCTTCTTTAGTAGTCCATTCTGTGCGAGCTAATAAAAATTCGGCTTCGGTAGCCATTCCCATTTTTTGCCCATCATAAATACCTGCAATACAACTTAAGGTATTGGTTCCATGAGCGCCACCTAAGTACACATTACTTTTATTTTTAACAAAATCGTAAGTTTTGATAATGCGTTGATTATCGTAAATATGTTTAAATGCAGGATGTTTATCTGCACCCGAAAAACCAACATCAAAAACTGCAATACGAATTCCTTTTCCTGTTAAATTCTTACTTTCAAACTCATCCATTTGTAAGCGCTTGGTTTGGTATTTTAAAATTTGCTTTTTTCTTGGTACTAATTCTGCATCAACCGAAGCAATTATTTTGCCCTTGGCAGCAGTAAATTCATCTACCAATTTTACTGTTGATAAATTTTTAATTTTTACTATTTGCTCCACATTGGCATTGATAAAAACTGCGTTTAACCAACGGCTTACTACCAATATTTCAGCATTGGTACTTTTAATAGCATTAATTTCTAATTCATTAACAGGTAAATCGCGCACATCATAAAGTGGCAAATGAGCTAATATTTTTCGCTCAATATTTTTGGCATCAAAATATTGGTAAGGATTAAATTGGGTGTTAGTTTTAGCAGATAGGTACACCACGTATGTTTTGGTATTTATTTGTGCTGCGCACCAATTAAAAGCCAATGAGAACAAGGCCAATAAAAGCAGTTTAGATAATTTATCCATAGGCAATTATAATACTCGCCTTTGTTGAAACAAAATTTTAGGTAAGAAACTAAAAAAATAATTAGTTAGAAAAAATAAAATCAACCCTTCTACAAAATTTGTTTGATGCTATTCCGCAGCTACGTTTGTAATCAATTTTTATAAGCTCTTCTTTAATTCCTTTACTCAATAAATAAGTTTTTATATCTTTTACTCTACGTTTTGCTAAATAACCATTGCTTTTTTCTGAACCATTTTTATCGTAATAACCCACTAACAAAATATATTTTCCTTTAAGTGTAGCAATAATAGAATCGGTTTTTATTTGAGCCATAAAGTTTAATTTCCAAACATTTTCATCAAAATAAATGGAATTGGCTTCGGTTACATTTTCATTATAAGTTATTTCTGTTGGTTTTGAAACTTTTATTTCATCTACCTTCTCCAATTGTTCGCTGGCAATAGGAGGAAGACCTTGTTTGGCTAGTTTATTTTTTTTATAAAAATTTCTTGCCTTACGGGTATTAAAAACACCAAATTCACTCATTAATACAAATGTATTTTCTAATGAGTCAATTCTGGTTTCATGGTTGCTAATCACTTTAATTAATGAATCTAACAAAAACTTGGTTTTAAACACTTGTTCAATTATTGATTCACTGCTCGCCTTATTATTACCGTTTAAATTATCTATTGACAATTTTTCTGACATGTATTTATTGAGTTTATTTCTAATTTCAATAGCCTCGTTTCTGATTTCGGCATTAATAGCAGTATCTTGCTTTTGGCAATAACCAAATAAAGGCCAAAACATTAATACCAGTAGGTAAATTCTTTTAAAATGTTTCATTATTTAGTTACTGTATTTTGCAATTAATAAATCAATGGAGTTTTGAAGGCTTTTGATTTTATTCAACTGCTCAGCATTATTAATATCGTATTTTTTTAAAATTTTATCCAAGTCATTACTCAACTTACCAATTTCTTTTTTTACATTTACCATACCAGGATTTGTTTTTTCAATATTAATAATTCCATTCAATCTTTCATTTATTTTATCAATTTCATCTTGAATTATTTTATCGGAAGTTACTTCTTTCCTATATTTATTAGCAGGCTTAGGCTTATTTATTTGAAAAGCAACGGCCAATTCGTTTTGAGCGGGAGCAAGGCTCATTAAGCCATTGGTGTGGTGGTAATATGCATATTTAACTTCAAACGATTTGAAGTTAAATCCAACGGAAGCAATGGTAGTTCCATTTGTTCTATAACCACCTTGAAGCATCATTGCATCATTCCACGAAAAACCCAATAACAAGTCGGCAAGTTCAGGTGAATTTTCAAAGTAATAGTAGTTTATGTTAGGTTTTAGCTTCCATCTTTTTTCGCTATCAAGGCCTATATTCCAATTAAAATTTGAAATAAAAGCTGGATTAAGTGGTTTAATTCCGGTAACTAACATAGGGAATGATACACCTAATTCAATACTTTTCCTAAACCTATAATTTACACCTGCACCCGAAGAAAGAAAAAGCTTATTTAAATCGTTTGAAACTAAAGTTTCGTCTTTTAAACTTACTTGTCCATTTAATAAATTGGTTTGAATATTGGTTTGAACAAACCCTAATGATAAACCGAACGAAATTAAATTTTCACTATTTAATTTAACCATTTTGCTATAAACAGCTTCGGCATTTATGGTTTGAAATACACCACTTGAAACACTTAAAACTTTTGCACCAATGCCCGCATTTTTTAAAGGGCTGTGTATTCCAAAATTATAAGATTGGGGCATACCTTCTACCCCATTTACCATGGTACGTGCATTAAACACGGTATAAATATTTTCATATTCGCCCGCTAAAGCCGGATTGTAAACAAATGGATTTAACAAATTGGTATAAGTATAACTCCTATTTTGTGCAAATAATACTCCAACTAAAAAGTATAATTTGATTATTAAAATATATTTTTTCATGATGTTATTTTTTAGGAATGATTATTTATTTACTATATTGAAAACTCCTTTAAATTCAGCACCTGAAGCCTTATTTTTAAATACATAAAAATAAGTTCCAGAAGGTAATTGCTTATTGTTATAAGTACCATTCCAATCGTTATTATAATCTCGTAAAACTTTATAAACTTCTAACCCATTTTCGTTTAAAATAGTTAATTCATAATCGGCATATAATTCTACATTGGCAATGGTAAAATAATCGTTATCACCATCACCATTTGGCGACATGTAATTGGAAACCGGTAAGGCTTGTTTGACTTCAATTTCGTCATTTACTATTATTACAATATTGCCAGTATCGTTTAATGAATTAGCGCCACCATCATTCACCACTATTTTTAAAGTGTATTGTTTATTGGCTTCATAATCTAACGAAGATTTTAAAACAATAGCCCCATTATTATCTACATCAAAAGGTAACGAGGTATTAGTGTTTATTAAAGTATAAGTAAATGTTGATGATACATCAACATCATTAGCCGAGCAGGTTCCTAACATAGTTCCAATTGGAGCATTTTCGCTTACAGTAAAAGTGTCTAATTTTAGCTGAGGTTTTTCATTTACATCAACTATACTAATGGTAAATGATTTTTCAAAACTATCTTTATTTAAATCTTTGGTTTGAACACGAATTAAGTAGCTTGATTTTAGTTCAAAATTAGCAACAAAATTGGCAAACAAATTATTGTTGACTATACTAAACAAATTATTATCGCTACTGCCAACACCTGCTACTAGGGCATATTCAAAATTATCATTCAAATCGGCATCGGTAGTGGTAAAACTACCAACCAATATTCCATTAGTATTATTTTCGTTTAACAATAAATTAGATAAAGACACATTACTTGGAGCATCGTTCTCATCTTTCACATCAACAGTAAAAACTTTTTCTACAAATGCTCCCGATATATCGGTACTTCTTATTCTTATTGAATAACTATTTTTAGCTTCAAAATTAAATACTTGATTGGTAAATAATGAATCGTTGCTAATTTTAAACAAACCATTATTAGTAGCACCAACGCCACCTACTAAAACATAGTTAAATCCGCTAAATTGGTCTTCATCAATCGAGGTTAAGAAACCAACAAATGAATTGATTGGTTGATTTTCAGAAACAATATTGTTACTTAATTCTACGTTTTGTGGAGCATCAACAGAATCTATAACATTTATGATAAATTGTTTTGAAATTGAAACACCAAAATTGTCGGTTGCAACAATTTGAATTACATAAAAATCCTTTTTCTCATAATTAAAAACAGCGTTTGTTCTCAACTGATTATTGATAATTAAGAATTGAGCATTATCGTTATTACTTCCATTAAAAAAGCTGTAGTTATAAGTATTGTTAGTATCTTGGTCAATAGTTGAAATAGTTGCTACCAAAGTTCCAATATTTTTATTTTCGGAAACGTTATTAGCACTTAATAAAATATTGCTTGGAGCATCGTTACTATCAATAACTGCAATTATAAAATTGGTTTCAAAATCTTTTCCTCTACCATCAATTACTTTTACCCTAATTGAATAGTTGTTTTTAACTTCGTAATTAAAAGAACTATTAGAAAATAAATTAACTCCACTGATGCTAAAATTAGCATTATCGGCAGCACCAACACCTGCAACTAATGAGTAACTAAAAAAATTCAATGAATCTTCATCATTGGCCGAAAAAGAACCAATAAATGTTCTTGAGGCACTATTTTCAGTAATTTGGCTATTGCTTAACACAATGGCAGTTGGAGCATCATTTTGATTATTGATTATTACTTCAAAACTTTTAGCAAAACTTAAACCACCGTTATCAGTTACTTGAACCCTAATTGAATACTTAGTTTTTGCTTCATAATTAAATATCTCATTACTAAACAATGAATCATTTCTTATAATAAATGATTGATTATTGGAAGCACCAATGCCATTAACTAAACTATAAGTAAAACTTTTAAGTGCATCGGGGTCTTCTGCGCTCAATAAACCAATAAAGGTATTGGTTGCTTCATTTTCATTGATTGAATTATTAGAAATAGAAATATTAAAAGGAGCATCATTACTATCTAATACATTAATTATAAATTGTTTTTCAAACACACCACCATTTCCATCATCTGTTTGAATATTGACAACATAAATACTTTTGGTTTCAAAATCAAAACTAGCATTGGTTCGTAATTGATTACCTGATAAAATAAACTTATTATTATCGTTGGTTTGAGAATTTGAAAAACTATAAACAAAACTACTTAAAGTATCTTCATCGGCCGAAGTTAAATTGCCAACTAAGCTGTTTAAAGGTTTACTTTCAGTAATGGAGTTATTGCTTAAAAGTATATTAGTAGGTCTATCATTTATATCAACCACATTAATGGTAAAAACTTTTGAAAATGTACCACCATTACCATCGTTGGTTTGTATTCTAATAGAATAGTTCTTTTGGTTTTCGAAATTAAAAATTCCAAAAGTGCGTAATTGGTTACCTACTATGGTAAAAAGCGCATTATTAGCAGCACCAACGCCAGGCACTAAAGCATAAGTAAAAACATTTCCGGTATCTGGGTCGGTAGAATTTAAATTACCTATTAAAGTATTAAAAGGCATGTTTTCGTTAACAAGATTATTACTTAATGAAATATCTGTTGGTGCGTCATTGCCATTAATAACGGTTATAGTAAAAACTTTTTCGGTAAATAAGTTTCCATTATCAGTAGAGCGAACTCTTATAGAAAAGGTATTCTTAGTTTCAAAGTTTAATACAGTAGCGCAGTAAAGAGAATCGTTACTGATGATAAAATTAGGATTATCTGCTGAGCCAGTTCCTGAAACTAAACTATAAATAAATGAGTTATTTGCATCTTGGTCGGTTGTACTAAATTTACCAATAAAAGAGTTAACAGAAAGATTTTCAGAAATACTTGGACTGCTAATAGAAATGTCTATTGGGGCATCGTTACTATCTAAAATATTAATCTGAAATTGTTTGGTAAAACTTGCACTACTAGCATCTGTGGTAGTAACGTAAATAAAATAGGTATTCTTTTGCTCAAAATTTAATTGTTGCGCAACTCTAAGTGTATTACCTAAAATAATAAAACTATTGTTATCGTTTCCTGCAATATTGGCAAAACTGTAAGTAAAATTATCGGTTACATCTTGATCAATACTTGTAAAAGAACCTATCACTGAGTTAATACTTCTGTTCTCTGCAATAGAATTATTCGACAAATTAATATCAGATGGGGCATCATTTATATTATTGATATTAATAGCAAATATTTTTTCAAAAAATCCTCCATTGCCATCAGTAGTTCTTACTCTAATTGAATAGGTACTTTTATTTTCAAAATTAAAAACACTTGATGTACGAAGTGTATTTCCACTTATATTGAAGAATGAATTATCGGTAGCACCTAAGCCACTTACCAATGAGTAACTAAAAGTGCTAATTATATCTTGATCAGTTGAAGTTAATGTGCCAATAACAGTATTTATACTTTGATTTTCATTGATGGAGTTATTTGACAAGCTGACATCAGAAGGATTATCGTTGGCATCTAAAACTGAAATAATAAATACTTGAGTAAATGAAGCACCAAATGCATCGGTTGTTCTTAACCTAATACTGTATGAATTAACACCTTCAAAATTAAAAGTATTATTGCTGTACAAAGTATCGTTACTTATGGTAAAATTTGAGTTTCCCGAACTACCACTACCTGAAACAAGATTGTAAGTAAAATTTGTTTGAGTAACATCAGGGTCGGAAGTGCTTAATTTAGCAATAAATGTTTGTAATGGTTGATTTTCTAAGATAGTATTATTACTAATATTAACAGCTATTGGAGCATCGTTGCTATCGGTAACTGTTAATAAAAATTGTTTTGAAAAAATACCACCATTACCATCGTTTGTTTGAACAGCAATGGCATAAATTTGCCTGGTTTCAAAGTCAAAATTTGCATTGCTTCTTAATTGATTTCCTACTATTTGAAAATTACTATTATCATTACCTACTGCATTTACAAAAGTGTAAGTAAATTGATTTGCAACATCTTCATCAGTTGTGGTAAACGTTGCTAATAAAGATCCTATTGTTCTATTTTCTGCAAATGAAGCTCCAATTGTAGAACCATTTAATAAAATATTTGTTGGAAAATCGTTTGCATCTTTTACAACGATATTTATAATGCGCTCAAAGCTATTGTTGGCTGCATCCCTCACCCCTACTCTTATTGAATAACTTGCTTTGATTTCAAAATTAAATGATTGAGTGGCGCGAAGTATATTTCCAGAAATAGTAAAACTTGCATTATCGGTTGAACCAACTCCACCAACTAAACTAAACGTGGCCATATCGGCAGAATCAGCATCAACAGCCGATAAAGTTCCAATAATGGTTAAAGCCGCAGCATTCTCAAATATGGTTGAATCTGAAATTAAGATAGCTGTTGGAGGCTCATTAAAGTTAATCACATTTAATGAAATTACTTTTTCAAACGAACACCCTCTTCCATCCAAAACTCTTAACCTAATAGCACAAGTTTTTTGAATTTCAAAATTAACAGTTGAAGCTAATCTTAAAGTATTACCCAGTATAGAAAATTTTGAATTATCGGTGCTTCCACTCCCTGAAACTAATGAATAACTAAAGTTTTCTGCACCATCAGGATCTTGAGCACTTAAAGTAGCAATGGTAGCTCCAATTGAAGTGTTTTCACTAAACGAATTTACCGAAGTTGAAATATCAGTTGGCGATTGGTTATTGTAAATTACAAAAGGTGCAGTGGCAGTTCCATAATTTGCATTTTGTTGAAATACAATTTTAATAGGTATATTAAATACTGAATCTAAAGCAGCATTATAAACCTGAAAGGAAACGGAATCACCAGAAACATTATTGCTATAAACAAACAATGAAGCAGTATACCTGCCATTAACCACTTGACTTGTTAAGGCTGTTCCTCTGCATTGAGTGCCAACAAATACGCCAATTCTATTACTTGGATTTGCTAATTCCACACAATTAATATTGGCTACAGCTACCAATGTCATGTTAAACTGAAAGCTTGCTGGGTTAACCGACCAACTTGGCGCAGCAGCTTTTGTTTTAATAAATCCTAGTAATAAAAAGGATATTATAAATATTTTTTGCTTCATAAGTAGTTCTTGTATTCTAATTATATTTATTTCAATTTGTTAGTTTTTAATTATTTTATGTCTGTAAACATTGTTATTGGCCATAACTTCAGCTATGTAGATACCGTTTTGAATATTTGTAATATCGCAGCCTATCACTTGAATACCTTTATTAAGTTGCTTCTCTTCTGTGCTATACACCGACTTTCCTGCTATATCATAAATATGTATTTGCACCGATTGAACATCATTTAAATTTAACTCAACATTTAATTTATTTGATGCTGGAATAGGATAAAATTTATAATAATCATTATCAAAAGTATTGTTATCGTTACAAGGAATTAAGCTGGTAGCAGTTAAGTTAAATGGACTGCTAATACTTCCTAATAAAGCATTTGGCTTGTATGCTAAATTTTCGTTTAAGTCATAAACTTTTCCAGAAGTTTCATCTAATAATTTAAATGTAATAGGCTCATTATTATTGCCAGCAATGGTTAAGAAATAAGCATATTGATTATTAATAAACTGAGCTTTTGCAAAACCTCTTAACTCATTATTTACAAAACCACCTAATAACCAATTTCCATTTTCAAGTAATTTATTACAAATGTTTACAGTACTAATAATATTGGTATTTTCAGCGTAAGCATATGCATTAGCTTGCCAATATTTTGAAGTGATATTTTCTGCATCAATTCCTTTTTTTCCAAAAATAGCAGTTCTTGGATAAGTGAAGTTTCCATTAACTGTGGTATTATATAAAAAACCCACATTAGGTTTCATGGTAATTAAACTACCAACCCAGCCCATTATACTATCGTAAATGGCAAATTGTGTTTGGTTTTTGATAACATCGCCATGTGTAGCTGAATAATTTCCAAAAGCTTCGTTAACAGTTAAGTTTCGTTGCGATGGAAAACCAATCCAATTCCAACCAGGAACTAAATTTATAGGACGTAAACTAGGATTAACCTCAATACCTTTTAACACAAGTGTATCTACATTACCAATATTTAATAAGTACGATTTTTCTGGTTTAATACCTGCATTGATACCAACTAAGTTACCCGACCATCCATTTTGAACATCAAAAGATGCGAACTCCATATTGTTTTTTAATTGAGAACCATTGTTTAAAGTTAGGTTTCCTAATAGTTGATTTAATTTGGTAGAATCACTATTTAATAAATTAAAAGAAATCCAGTTCCAACCTGCATTTAATGGTACATAACGTGTTAATTTATCAGAAGCATTAAATACTTGAGGAGTGGCAAAGTTTCCAATCAAAGCATCAGGAGTAAAATATAAGCTAGTATCAATATCGGTATGAATTTTACCAGCATCGGCATTCCATATTTTAAAGTCTAACTTTTCAATGGTATTATTACTATTGCTGTATATGGTTATAAATGCTAAATATTTATCGTACTGTGGCAAATATTGCAAATTAGCAACACCTCTGCATTGGTTACCAACAAAGGCAGCTAATTTCGACTCAGTATTTGTTAAACTTATGTTATTTACTTTTAGTTGTGCAACAATATTCATTGAATAATTAAAACCTGATGGATTTAAACTCCAACTTGCTGGTGCATCGGCACTAACTTTTAATTTTATGTACAATAGTTCGGCAAAACCAAAATCCGTTGTTAGTTGTAAAGCTTGTTCATAATTACCAATATTCACATTAGGATCAACCGTAAATTGAACTTGAATTGAACTATTAGGACTTACTGTGCCTGATGAGTTGCTAACCGTTAACCATGAAGGCAGGTTTGAAATATTCCATTGCTTAAGCGCTCCTCCTAAATTAACTATATTAGCATTAAAGGTTAAGCTAGCACCTGCTTTTTTAGTAAAGGTAAATTCTTGTTGTTGCCATTTTACTTGATTTTTATTGATATAGGCAATCCATGTTTTTGGTGATTGCATGATATTACCATTCTTATCTAAAATATTTTTTACGGTAATATCTAAAGTAACATTTTCAATTAACTCTTGCGAGGTAGTAGGTGTTAGTACTATTTTATCATTATTAATTGAATAAGTAAATGCTATACTTTGATTTGGTAATGGCAATTTAATTAAAGGTGTTTCGTTTGAAAAACCAGCTCCATTCACTAAAACAAAATTATTATTACTTATAAATTCTTTATTGCTTTGAGATAAAATGGGAACGCCCAATACAGTTGTATAGTCTTCAAAAGGAATATAGGCAATCAAACCACTTTCATTACCCAAAATTCTGTATTGATAGCCATTTTTTATTTGCTCTTGTAATCGCGATACATTCCAAAATCTAAACTCATCAATCAAACCATTAAAATATAAATCGGTTGAATCTGTGGTTTGAATTGGATTTAAATTACGTGCTCCTAACCATAATTTTGAACCACCAAACTGACCAAAACTACTTGCAGGAATGCTATTTTGTTGATTGCCATCAATGAATGCAGTTAAGCTAGAACTACGTTTTAAAACCAATGCAAAATGATGCCAATTGCCATCAAAATAATTACTATTGGTAGCTAAAAATTGATTGCCATTATGCTTTACCAATATATTTCCAGAAGTATTAGAACCAATCCACCATTTATATTCAGCACTTGGTTCATTATTATCACCTCGTCCATTTGAAAGTAAAGTTTGAATACCATTATTGTTATTTGACTTAAACCAAAATTCAATGGTAAAGTCCATTTCTTTTGAAATAACCGCTGTAGAGGCAGGATAATTTAAATAGCCGTTTACTCCATTAAATGCCAATGATTTACCGCTTGGTGTTAAACTCCAAGTAGCATTATTAATAAAACCATTTCTACTTCTAACTATATCTTTAGCTATAGCACCATTGGCTTCATCTAATCGCCAATTGCTTACAATTCCAGCTTCTGTTCCTGTAAGCTGCTTGTTCATATTTGATAATACTTGCGTTAAACTCCTAGCTGTATTCCATAACCTAATTTCAGCTAAATTACCTTTAAAGTCAAATCCAGAACTATAACTCAATTTACCAAAAAATACTTTACCAGAACCTTCATACACTTCATATAAATTTGGTGAGGAAGAATTGGCAACTACACCATTTACATACAATACTACAGTTTGATTTTCGTAATTATATGAAACTGCGTAATGAACAAAATTAACAGTATCGGTATATGAAGTATTAGATAAAATAGTAGATGCGTTCATATTGAACATCATTCTATTATTTTCATCAAAGCCAATTGAAATACTTTGTTCAGCTTGATTTCCTTGAGAAAATAAAATTGTCCTACTATTTAATTGTTTGCGTTTAGCCCAAAACTCCACAGTAAACGAACGTTTTTGTAATGAAAGTCCACTTTCAATTTCTACATTATCGCTGTTACCATCAAAATACAAACTAGTACTATTCCTAACTGGACTACCATTTAAAACACCTCTTAAATCAAAGTTATTAAATGTAATAGTGCTAGGGTCTATTGATTCATTGAATTGAATACTAATATCATCGTTAGGCGATAAAATACCATCAGCAGGCGAAGGTGTTCCAAAAGGATGAGGATTTACCCTATCAATAATTCCAGTAATAGGAGTAGAATATAGTTTCACATCATCGTAACCAGGTGCACTGCATGTACTTGCTACTCTTAAGTCGTATGGACCATCAGCTACTTCTGCTACATTCCAAATAAAAGAGGTATAAGCTTTATCGGTTGGAATAGCTAAAGTAATATCGCTTGTATCCTTATAAAAGGTTTTTACTGCATTCCAAACACTTTTTGAAGCTTGTTTGTATTGTAATTCAATATTACTAAAACCACCAAAATTGTAATCATAATTACTTATAACTACAGGTAAAGAGTCTTTGAATGAAGAATTAAGTACCCATTTATCGTCAATATTGGTAATGTTAGCTTTGGTACAAGTGGGTAAAAATGCTACACTAACATAGGCAGAGTCCATAATATTATCATCGCATTGCGATTTAAAAATAAACAATAAGCTATCGTATTTATAATAAATAGGCCCTCTTTTTATAGAAACCGTTTTGGTAATGCTTGAACCACCGGGTGCTCCAGGTACATCAAAACTTCTATTAGGACTTTGTCCATCAATTGAAACAATTGCCCCATACGGATTTGAAGCTTCCACCAATCTTAAATCATAAGTATTATCTACATTAGCCTCACTTTCATTTTTTAAAGTTAAAATAAAAGTAGCTTCATTTTCGGCAGGCACATTTACCTTTCGAGCCGGACTAATTGCAATTTTAGGAACATCAATTTGTGCTGTACCTTCGGCTAGTTTAACTGATTCACCATCCTCAAAATAAGTACTAGCATTTATTTGAGAATCGGGCAAACTTGGATTAAAGTAATGCGCATAGGTTTCACCTTCATACGGGCAAGAAGTTTGTCCTGCTCTTAACTTAAATAAATGGCCATTACCTAGAGGCGATTTAACTGCATCAACCGATAGCAAATTATCATCATCTCCATCATTTAACGAATATGAAATAGTGGTACTTGTAACACCCGTAAAACTTTGTGAATTTATTGAACTATAATTATATGCAGCACTTAACTGTAAGCCTGCACCTTTGCCACCAAATTTACCATAAATTTCTAAATTAGCCTCCACACCAAAATCAAATTCAGCTATCACAGTTTCCGTAGAATCAACCTCGGTTGAAAAATCTTTTGCTACTGTTGCTTTTCCAAAACTAATATTAGTTCCATTGGGGTCAGGTGGGAATAAATTACTAAAAACGCCATATTTTTCACGTTCATTTCTTGCTAGTGCTTGTTTCCATAATGCAATTTGTTGGTTAAGCATTCTTACAGAATCGGTTTGAAACATTCTATACTTTGGGTCAAGAGATTGATCGAAATTAAACACGTAACTTTGGCCAAAATTATCTTGAGAATCTCTTACAGATGGTGTTAAAGTTGAAGCAGCATTACCCCAAATAGCATCGTCATTATTACTGCCATATTTTTTATCGTAATCTGGATCATTTGCATCATTAAATACTATGGTATATTTTTTAGTACCGTTACTATATTTTGAATTAGCTAAAATTGAATTTCTTAAAGTAATTAAATTAGGAATTTGAATATTTTCAATTTCATCAGTTGTATAATAAAATGTTGTGGCTACTCCTTGAGGCACTAAGAACATTCCTGTAGTTTTACCTATTTTATATCCATTAAAATCATTTCCAATACAAATTACATCAGCTAAATTACAAGTAGCTGTATCAATTAGCCTAATATTATCGGTTAAACCAAATACCATATTGGTTGATTTTCCAATAAAAATATCAGCTTGAGAGCCTACAGAACCTGGATCGGCACTAGTTGTTACAGTAGTGTTAAATGTAGTAGTGGTAACTCTATTTCCTTCTTTAGTAGCAGTTTGGGTAAAATTTGCTGTAACCGTTGCTGTATTCGCGGCATCAACATCTCCACCAGGAGTACTAACTTGAACACCATTAAAAATTGACACCCCCAATGATTGTGATCCCTGATAAACTGATTGTATATCCTCAACCTTACTAAATGATTGACCTTTTGCTAAAGTTGAAAAACTAAGTGAACCAGGAGGATCTCTTAAAATAAAATCAACCATTGATGGGCCTTTGGTAACAAAATTATTGCCACGCCCTCTGTTTCCAAAAGTTATAAATCTAAATGATTTACTAATTGGGTCACTGCTATTAGGCAACCAAGGCACACTTGCCACATTGCCTTGTGGAATGAACAATGCATCAATTGTTTTTGTAAAACTATAATTAGGATTTATTGGATCAGCAGAAATATTTGGGCCTCCAGCCACAAAATAATAATCTCCTATACCCTGCAATACGTTAATGCTTGAATTTGTGTCAACGCCTAACACAAAATTATTGTCAATTTGCATGGCTCCATTTACATAGTCCTTATAATAAGTTTTATAAACACCTAACCCTGGAATTATGCTATCATTATTTTCGTACGGTTCGGTAATAATAAAGCGAATGCCATACTGTTTCGACTCAGAAAAAATTGGATAACCAAACGGATTACCAGTAAATATAACCTTATCGTTTCTACTAAACTTATATTCATTATCGCCTAAAAAACTAGTTGTATCATTATCCAATTTAATTTGAAAAGCTTGTATTTGAGCTGGAGTTCTATAAATAAAATCCCTTCTCACATTATAAAAATTAGAGTCAATTTGCTTAAAAACGTTATTTTGAAACAGTGAATCTTTTACTTTCACTTGATTGAAGCTATTTGTTAAATCAAGCAATGGCTGAACGCCAAAATTAAGAGCCAAGTTACTTAATACCTTTGGCTCAACAGTATAAACTAAAGGAGGCAAATAAGCAGTATATTCTCCCGTGTTTTTATTTGTATAAACAGTATCTGTGCGACAGCCATTCAATAATTGCGACCTAAAAATAATTCTACTAATACCAATATTGTTTTTTGAACGGCCTAAACCAGCAATTTTATTGCCTTCTGTCAATCCACCAACAGCTCTTCCAACAACCTTAATAAAAGTGCTATCAACAAATTGAATATTGTTAACCGGGGATAGAAACTCATATAATCCAACATCAGGAAATCTACCTTCACTAAAAATATGACCATCCTTTTCTACAGTTATCACATGAAACCCAATTGGAACTTGAACAGAAAATTGTCCGTTATTATCAGTATTTACAGGAGTTCCTCCTGATATAACAATATTTCCATCAATTTTTATACTTACCTCTTTCACTGGACAATTAGTATTTAAATATCTTACATTGCCAGTAACTGTAAATGAGCTGATGTCAGTAAAATCGACATTATTTTGAATATTAGCACCATCGCCAATAAACAAAACTTTATTGGAAGGTGAAAATGCGTGAGCCACTCCACTAGATATAAATGAGGGTACAACAGTAAAATTTTGACCACTTGATGAATACCTGATATTGGAGATAGAATAGTTCCCATTTGAATCAGTATAGGCTGCCAAACCTAATTGTGAAGTATTAGGAATATTATTACTCCAGGTTACTCCACCGATTATTTGTCCATCATTTTTGTTGTAAATATTATTTTGATTTGATGCATCAAAAAAACTTGTTAAACTTGGTACATTTTCATCAAAAGTATAATAGGCTTGTAAACCAATTTCGTTTGGATTTACATATCTACTAAAATCTTTAGAAATTTGAGTCTTATTTTTGGCATAATTCCAAACCCTGAGTTCATCAATATTTCCAGTAAACCAATTACCTGCAAGTTGAGAACTTCCAATTTTAATTGGTAGAGAATTTGAAATCATGCTAGCACTTGTTCCTTGATTTTTAGCGGTAGCACCTAAAACTCCGTTTAAATATAAAAATAAACTATCTGATTTATAAACTGCTGTAACTTGTTTATAACTACCAACCGTAAAAGGATTATTGACCGAAACTTGTTGTATTCCATTACTATTAATTACCGAAAATATTAATGAAGAAGTATTTACATCATAAATTAACCTATAACCACTTGCCACCCCCGATGAATTATATTTATCAATAATGCTAAACGAATTATTTAAGTTAGTGGGCCTAACCCAAGTTTCAATTGTAAATTCATTGGTTGGCATTATATTGGTGGCATGTGGTATTTGCAAATACCCATTAGTACCATTTAGCAATAGTGAAGAGCCTGCTAAAGTTCCTGTTGTAGCAGCTACAACTCTGGCATCCCCTACAGCAAAACCACCGTTATAAGTAATTTTTCCATTTATTACTCCAGTTGGACTTCTGAATCCAACATCTTCAGAAAAATTAGAAAAACGTGTTTGACCAGAACAAACTGTTGAGCCAATAATGGTATATTTATAAAGAACACCTGCCACACTTGTTGCATCAGTATATTGGTTGGAGCCTGCTGGCAAATCAGCTATTAAGGTTGAGTCAGAACTGCTTCCAAGTTGTTTCCTAAATATTCTATATCTGCTTAATAAATTCTCGTTCGAAACATTCCATTCTAGTTGTGTAAAGTTTGGAAAGTATCCTTTGGTACATGTTAGTTTGTAATTTGTACTATTAAAAATATTTGATAAATTTGGATTTAAAATAGCATTTCTGCTATTACTTGAAACAATTCCTCCATTGCTCAAACAGGCATTTAATGCTTTAACTCTATAATTATATAAGTTACATGATGCAACAGTATTGTCAACAAATGTTGTTATATCTTGATCAACATTAAATATAGTAGATACACCTCCAGAACTAAGCAATCGTTGAACCTCATAACCAGTTTCATAATTGGTACTATTCCAGTTAATAGTTATTATGTTATTTATTGAATCTGTTAATATTGTGGTTAATAATGGTGATGATGGAATGCCAGGAGAACTTCCCTCCACTATATCCGACAAAGTAGAGTGCGAGTTGCAATTATCTATTGCCTTTATTTGATAATAATAGGTGTTGCCTCTTATAATATTATTTGTATCAATAAATTCTCTTCTAGTGCCTCCTAACGTATAGACAGTAACATTTGTCATATTAGAATTTGTAGACCTATTGATAATAAAATTAGTAGGAGTAGCCTCAGTAAATGACCAAGTAATTCTTATTTTCCCATCACATCTATCGGTAGATGCGGAGACATTGGTTGGTGAACTTGGTGCATCTTTTAAGCTACCAACTGTTACAAAAGTATATTGACTAAACAATGAAAAACTATTATTTGTTGGCCACTTCCTTATTCTTAATCTATAATTATAATCTTGCCCACGGCTTAATCTTGCAGAGTTATCATCAAAGGAGGAAGTGCTTGTTCCTAAAACTGTTCCTATCATTGAATCACCTCTATAAATTTGTGTTTCAAACAACGCATCATTGCCACAAGGAACAGTAGGATTTTGCCAAGAAATTGTTATTTTATTGCATAAATTTTGCGTGGCAAAAACTGAATTTGGAGACAAAATATTAGTTAAAGGAATTACAGCGGTATTTGAAAATTGTTGTTCTGGATCACCGATACCACAACCGTCCCAATAAAAATCTACTTTTAATTGAACCAGTCCTTGATTAATAACACTTTGAGGTATATTATACCATCTAAAATTTCTATAAATTAAGTTACCTTCAGTAGTATTTCCTAAATCTAAAATAATTGCTCCATTAATTCCATTAATTGAACCCGTACCATACTGAACAATTTGAACATAGCTAGTTCCATTCCAATATAAAAGCCTTCCCCAATCAATGTCATCATCGCAGGTTTCTTCTGCTCTCATAATGGCTCTTACATCAACATAACCCTCGCATACATTGAGATTAAATGTAACATCAGAAGTAGGTATAGGGTAATAAGCAAAACTGCATTTGCTAATTGAGAAAAAGAAAATAAAACAAAAAAAACTTGTTTTAAAAAAACTATTAGAACGTTTCATTGTTAAAATTTATTTTTAATTTACCTGCGAATAAAAAAAAACTAAACTAAAAAATAAACTGAATACTAAAAATTCATTGTTAAATTAACACCAACGACATTTTTTTGTGCACCAAACACAAATAATCATGCTGTTTTACAAATGAATACCTTTAAACATAAAAAAATAAGCCAATCCATTAGATGTATTTTCTTTTTTCAAGTTTCCATCTAATTGCTTTATCAGTCCGTTAATTAAAAGTGTACCTAAACCTTCATTTTCAGGCTTTAATTCCTCAAAGTTATAACCAATACCGTCATCGCTATATTGCATTTCAAAGCCAGTATCTGTATTTTTAAGTAATAACTCTATCCTGCCTTTACCTCTTTCGTTAAATGCATATTTAAACGAATTGGTAAGCAATTCATTAGTAATCAAAGCAAGCGGTATTAACGTATCTAAATTAATATTTACATTTTTACATTGTATATTATAAACAATGTTTTTACCTTGTAATTTATAAGCACTACTTACAGTTATATATAAATTCTCGAAATAACTTTGGGCATCAATGGTTGAAAAATCGTCTTGCTCGTAAAGGTTTTTATGAACCAATGCCATGCTATTAATACGCGATTTTGCATCCTTAAAAACTTCCAACATTTGTTCATCTTTAATATTACGTTTTTGTAAATCTAATATACCTGAAATAACAGATAGGTTATTTTTCACCCTATGATGGATTTCTTTTATGAGTATTGTTTTTTCATCGTTTTGAGCTTTGATAATTGCTGTTGATTTCTTGTAATGTAAATAAGCCCTATAAACCACAATAATAATAATAAGTAATAAAATGATGGTGGCCAGTGTAAACTTTTGAATAACACTTTGGCGCTTAATTTCTTCTTTTTGTATTAGTTCCTTTTCATAACTAGCTTTATCAAACTCAAGTTTTGCTTGCATTTTAGCGGCATCTTTATAATTTCTTTGGCTTCTTATACTATCGTTAAACAAATGAGACATTTCATTATAATACAAAGCAGAATCATATCTTTTTATGGCTTTATAATAAATACACAGTTGGTCTGTAGCTTGAATTCCAATAAAAAGTTGCTTTGCCTTCAGCCCTAAGTCAAGTGCTTCCTTCGATTTTTGAATGGCCTCTTTTACTTTACCCATTTTAAAAAGAGAAAACGACATAATATTAGGTAATTGAGGAGATTTAATATCATATAACTTATCAATACTATCGGCAGTTTTTATATACTTCCAAGCCAAACTCAAATCTGTTTTATAAAGCATCCAACTCAAACGTTGGTATGCAAAAACTAAATTCCTATAAGCGCCAATTTTATACGATAATTTGATTGCTTTATCATGATAATAAAAACAAGAATCCTTATCATATGGAAGTCCATTCCGGCTTCCAAAATGTGTAAAAAAAAGTGCTCCTAACTCTCTGTATTTAATGGCTAATCGCAAAGTATCTTTAACAGCTAAATAATAATTTATACATTCATGTGTTTGGGCAAATGCTTCGGTATAGTTCTCCATACCGTTATTTACCATTATTATTTTTTCAAGAATTAAATAATAAGTTGCATTATCGTTAATGGCCCTTGCTCTTTTTAGTAATTCCAAATACTTATCCATGGTACTTGATGGATTAGTTCTTCTTGGTAATTCAAGCAAACCTAATTTAGCTCTTATTAGTTCACTTTCTAGCTCAAGTGATTCAAAAATTTTAAGCGCCTCCCCATAATAAAAATCTATGGAATCTATTTGGTTTATGTATAAATACTCATCGGCCAAGGCCAAACTAAATAAACCTACATACTTAACATTTTTCTGATTTTCGGATTGTTGCAACCCATCCCACAGTAATTTCAAAGCCTCGTTGGACTTACTTACAGCGGAAAGCTTATTAGCTCTATTTAGCACTACTGAAAACTGTATTTCATTGGCTTTTAGCAAACATGTTAAGCTTAATAAAAAGCCAATCAATAGTGTTTTTTTCATTACTTTTTTATAAGATACGAAATCTAATTTCGTTTAGTTCATGGTTTTAATATTAGCTAATAAATCATCTCTATAATTCCTACCAATTGGAATCTGTTGATCTTTTACCGTAACAAACTCGCCATTAATTATTTCCAAATATTTTGCATTTATACAATAACTTCTGTGGATTCTAATAAAATTATATGCTTTTAGCCTATCTAATAAAGCTTCTAGGCTAGTTCTGATACTAAATTTTTGATTTTGAGCCGTGTATACATTCATCATTTTTCCATCAGCTTCAAAATATAAAATATCAGGAATATCTACTTTAAAATATTTAGACCCTAATTTGATAAAAATACTATCTTTTAATATAGCCAATTTTCCAACTTCACTTTCACGCTCATGTAATAATGAAGCCATTGCCATTTCAATAGCCGAATAAATATCTTCTTCGGTAAAAGGCTTTATTAAATAGGCTTTTGGCAAAGTATGTTTAGCTTCATTAATGGTTTCCTTATCAGCATTACTAGTTAAAAATATAAATGGAATATGCACATTGTCTTTAATATAATTGGCAATTTCAATGCCTTCGTGCTTTCCACTTAAGTTAATATCTAAAATAGCCAAGTCAATTTCCCATTTTCTCAAGGCTTCCATTGCTTCTTTTTTACTACCAGCAGGAGTGTAGGGTGCATAACCCAAATCTTCCAGCATTAGCTTTAAATTACTAGCAATAATAAACTCATCTTCAACTATTAAAATTTTTAGAGATTCCATTTCTAATTACTTTGTTCAATAATTTTTGAGCAAAATAGTTAAAATTTAAAATAAAATAATCAAAACAAATTTGAATTTTAAGCAATTACAACTATTCCTAAACAAAAAGCCCGCTTAACTCAGGGTTAAACGGGCTTTTGATAAAAAATTGTTTTTAACTAAAATCTTTCAAAATTAGAAAAGAAGAAAGATGCTTCAATTGCCGCATTTTCATCGCTATCACTTCCGTGAACAGCATTAGCATCAATTGATTTTGCGTATAAATTTCTGATAGTTCCTGGCTCGGCTTTGCTTGGGTCGGTTGCACCAATTAAAGTTCTGAAATCAGCTACTGCATTTTCTTTTTCTAAAACTGCAGCTACAATTGGACCACTAATCATAAAATTAACTAAATCTTTGTAGAACGGACGTTCACGATGTACACCATAAAATTCGCCTGCAGTTTTTTCAGTTAAATGAATGTATTTCATAGCTACAATTCTGTAACCAGCTGAAGTAATTTGATCTAAAATTTTTCCGATATAACCATTGGCTACTGCATCTGGCTTAATCATTGTAAAGGTAATATTGCTCATTTTGTTATTATTTTTTGCGGTGCAAAAGTATTGTTAAAATTAATTCTTAACAAGGTGTTTTTACTTAAATTTCTTATTTTTCAATAAATAATAATTCAGTAACATCTCTATTAATCTTTACGTTTCAATTTCTTTTTTTGTTTGGTAGGCATTTTATTTATTCTTTTATAATAACCTGACTTACTACCATCTACAAATAAAGTTAGTTTCTTTCCTTTTTGAATATTGTTCGATTTAAGTTTGTTCCATTTTTTTACATCGCTAGTGGTGCAGTCAAACCAATCGGCTATATCTCCAAGCACATCACCACGTTTTACAACATAAAAAACCTTTACAATTTTTTGTTTTTTCGGTTCTACCTCCTCTTTAGCTTTTCCTTTTTTCTTAGGAGGGTCAATATTTTCGGGCAAGTTGGTGGCCACCACACTGGTATGGTCTTGTACATCTACAGGTTCTTCTTTTTGAATTACTATAGGAGATACATCGGTATTAATTGGCTTATAAACACTGTCGCTTAATAAATAAAATAATTTCGCTTTCGCTTTAGGTATTTTTATATAATACCCATCGGTACTCATTGGAATAATATCCTTTTTAAATATGGGGTTTAATTTTCTAAGTTCATCTAAATCAACACCTAAAGTGTTTGAAATTTGACTTAACGAAAGCCATTTATTTACCAAAACGCTATCACTATCGTAAACCAAATCGGCCGAAGCCGATTTAATGCCATGCTCCTTGTAATAATTTAAAATATAAGTAGCTGCAACAAATTGTGGGTATAAATCGCGGCAATTAGTAGGTAAAAACGGAAAAATATCCCAGTAGTATAAGCTATTACCTGCCATTCTAATACATTTATTCATGGAAATTGGCGAACATCCATAAGCACCAATTACCAAAGGCCATTGCTTATAAATACTATATAAATCTTTAAAATGCTGCGCAAATACTGATGATGATTTGTTTACATCTCTGCGTTCATCCACATAAGTATTTACTTTCAGTTTATACATTTTAGAAACGGTATAACTCATGGTCCAAATGCCACTTGCTCCATTTCCGTTAGCAAAAGTTGGGTTCAATTCCGATGAAGAAACAGCCAAATATTTTAAATCGGTTGGTAAACCTTTAGCTTTTAAATGTTTTTCTAAAATGGGGAAATAATATTTACTCAAACTAATCAAATCGCGGGTTTTAGCCGGATTTTGAATATACGCTTCAATGTGTTTTTTTACTTCTGGATTGTAAATCAACTCAGTTTGTGAGCGTAAGGCTGCCAATCGTTGAATATAAACTTGGTCTTGGGCAAATGTAAAAATAGGAACTAATAACATGAACAAAATGGCCAATGTTTTAGCTTGCTTGCAAAGATTTGTATTTATATTTTTCGATATTAAATTCATTTGGTATTAAATAATAAAATAGGCTACACTTGATGGAATGCAAGTGTAGCCTAAAATTTAAAAAAATTTGTAATAAGTAATTAAGATGTAAACACCCTAAAGTATATTTGGTCTTATATTTTTGACCATTGCTAATAATTTAGCATCTTGTTTGTGGTTAGCCATTAACTGCAAACCAATTGGCATATTTTCATTATCATTTCCATAAGGGAACGAAATAGCTGGAATGCCAACAATATTGGCATGAACAGTAAAAATATCAGCTAAATACATTTGAATTGGATCATTGCTTTTTTCTCCAATTTTAAATGCAGTAGTTGGTGTAGTTGGCGAAAGTATAAAATCATAATTTTTAAATATTTCGGCTGTTTTATTAGCCACCACCCTACGCACTTTTTGTGCTTTGGTGTAATAGGCATCGTAATAGCCTGAACTTAACACAAACGTTCCTAGCATAATTCTGCGTTTTACCTCTGGGCCAAAACCTTCTGTTCTCGATTTACGAATGGTGGTTTCTAAATCTACTGCATTTTTGCTACGTAACCCATAATGCATGCCTGCATAACGCGATAAATTACTGCTGGCTTCGGCAGTAGTTAAGGTATAATATACTGGAATTACATAACTTAACTCTGGCAAACTAATGGCTTCTACAATGTGTCCCTCAGCCTTTAATTTTTCAATTAATTTAAATGTGGCCTCTTTAACTTCTGGTTGAACACCTTCCATATCTAAGGTTTCTTGAATATACGCTATTCTTTGTTTTTGAGTTCCTAAATCAAAACTAAAATCGTTTGTTGGTTCTTGAATTGCAGTAGCATCGTACTCATCAGCACCAGCCATTATTGACAGTAAAAGTTGTGTATCATCTACCGACTTGGTAACTGGGCCAATAATATCGAAACTACTTGCATAAGCAATTAATCCCCAACGAGATATGGTTCCATAAGTTGGCTTATATCCAAAAGTACCTGTAAAGGCCGCAGGCTGACGAATTGAACCACCGGTATCGCTACCCAATGCTGCATGGCAAAGTTGTGCCTGTACCGAAACTGCTGTTCCGCCCGAACTTCCGCCTGAAACTTTGGTATTATCAAAATCGTTTAAAACAGTGCCGTAAGCCGAATTTTCGTTTGAAGCACCCATGGCAAACTCATCACAATTTAGCCTACCAATAATAATTGCATCTTCGACTAATAAACGCTCAACGGCTGTAGCTGAATAAAGCGATGTAAAGTTTTCAATAATTTTTGACGAAGCTGAAACTTTATGGTTTTTATAACAAATATTATCTTTAATACCAATTACCATTCCGGCTAATTTTCCTGCGGTGCCATCTGCTATTTTTTTATCAATTTGTTGCGCAGCAGCTTTGGCCTCATCGGCCCACACCTCTAAAAAAGCATTCAAATGTTTTTTGCTTTCAATATTTTGCAAATATTGGTCAACTAAAGCAGTAACAGTGGTTTTTTTGCTATTTAAAGCTTCGCTAATTTGCGAGTAAGAAATATAATTTTCCAACAGATTTAATTGGGTTTTGATGCTATAATTAGCAGTTATTATTAAACAAAAAAATTCCTCTAAACGAAGAGGAATTTTTAATTGAAATATTTTTAAATAAAAGAGCTAGATTATTCTGAATCTTTTTTCTCTTTGTCTTTAGCTTTCATTCCATCTTCTATTTGGTCTTTTACGCTTTTTTTAGCATCGTTAAATTCGCGCATTCCTTGACCAATGCCACGCATTAATTCTGGAATTTTTTTACCACCAAATAATAAAAGGATAGCCAATAATATTAATATCCATTCGCCACCACCTAAGTTTCCTATAAATAATAATGTGTAATTCATAACGTATTGATTTTGGGCTACGAATGTAAGGTTTATTTTTTGTTTAGAAATTATTTTTTTGATGGCTTTTTTTTGATTTTTGTTTTATTTGTAGTCACTAAAAAGACTGATTATGAGATTTTTTAAATTTATATTATTGTTTGTAGCCATTTATTTTAGCATGCTGCGCGTTTTTGGACAGACCGATATCAGAGAAGAAAGTATTTACTTTTTAATGACAACTCGTTTTTTTGATGGTGACCCAAGCAATAACAGACCCAGTGAATGGTGCTCTTATTTTCCAGGAAACCCAAATAATGGCAATTATGCTGGCAGCAATGATGTAACTTGGAAAGGCGATTTTAAAGGTTTGGTTCAAAAACTTGATTATATTAAAGATTTAGGATTTACTGCCATTTGGATTACCCCAATTGTTCAAAACAGAAGTCCACTTGATTACCACGGGTACCACGCTTGGGATTTTACCAAAGTAGACCCACGATTAGAATCCCCAGGCTATACTTTTAAAAACTTAATAGACTCGGCACATAATAAAGGAATTAAAATATTTTTGGATGTGGTTTTAAATCACGCTGGCAGATTTGGAATAAAAGGACGCTCTGAAATAAAGTATAATACTGACCCTACACAACCTTGGGGCAAAAACATAAATGGCGGTACTTTAACCGACAACCCAAATTGGCAATATGATGGTTTAACGCCAAATCCAGATGATGGAAAAATTTGGAGTAGGGCTAATATTGCTAAAATGCCTGCACCTTACAATCAAAACTTGGCAGCTTACAATTGGCCTGGCATGGAAAGTTATGTAAACACTAGCGATGCGGCTTGGTTCAATAAATCAGGAAATGGTTTTGCACAAGGTTATGACGATACCACTAATTTGTATTGGAGAGCTTTGGCTGGAGATACACCAGATTTTTTTACAGGTGGCGATAGTGTTAGGAATTATTTATTTAAAGCCTATAAAACCTTTATTGATATGGGCATTGATGGCATGCGCTTAGATGCAATTAAACACATGCCAAAGCGAGATGTACTTTATTTTGTAGATAAATTTAAACAAGTAAATCCCAACTTGATGTTTTTTGGTGAAGTAGCACAAAAAAGACATGAACTGCATCAAATAGAAGAAATAAACCCGCATTGGTACACTTGGCGAGGAGCCACCAAAAACTCAGCCAATAGCGGTTTAGCCGTTCTTGATTTTTTTGCAATGGGCACTTTTCATTTATTTGGCAAAGGAGAAGGCTTTTCGGGAGTTAAAGCTGCTGCTAGGTACGATGATTTATATGCAGACCCAAGTACCAATGTTTTGTTTTTAGATAACCACGATTTTGGCCCAAATAATGATTGGAATAAACGCTACGATGGCAGTGCAGAAAACCTTGCAGCAGCGCTAAACTTTATGTTTACCTGGAGAGGATTGCCATGTGTTTATTATGGAACTGAAACACAATTTAAAAAAGGCGCTTACACCGATATACATAACAGCAATGATATTAACTACTCTATAGATTTAACGGGAAGAGCTTATTTTGGAAATGAATTTGCTAATGCGCCAAACCATTTAGTTTATAAACATATTAGAAAACTAAATGCCATTAGAAAAGCAGTTCCTGCATTACAAAAAGGCAATTGGAGATGGGATGGAACTAATGAAGGTAATGGTGTAGGTTTTGTTAGAAAATTCAACACAAGCGAAGTGGCAGTTGGCCTAGCAAAAGATGGAAATGTGACTTTTAATTTTAGTGGTTTAACAAATGGCATTTACAGAGATGCAATAACTGGAAATAGCATTACAGTTAGCAATGGAACTTTATCATTTACGGTATCACCGAGTAGCGCAGGTATTTATGTATTAAATGGGCCAGGATTAATTGGTGCTTTAGGCGAAGGATTTTTTCAAAGCAGTAGCAATGGTGGCGGTGGTATTCCAACCGGTGGTGTAAACTATAATCCTGTAAATCCAGCTCCTGGCAGCCAACTTCAAGTTACTTATGCTGGTTCATTGTCTAACCAAAGCCAAGTAATAATGCATTATAGTTTTGATAATTGGACAAAACCAATTTTAGATGCCAACATGACTAAAGTTGGCCAAAATTGGGTTACCACAGTTAGTGTTCCAAGTAATGCCATTACCAATTTTGCAGCTGCATTTAACAATGGAAATGGTACATGGGATAATAATAATGGCCAAGATTATAAAACCAATTTAGGTAGCGGAACCATTGATTTAACTCCACCAAACATTAGCGTATTATTACCTAATAATAATGCAACCAATGTATCTAAACTAAATAATTTAAAAATAACCTTTAATGAGCCTATTACCAAAGGAAATGGCAATATTTTAATTTACGAAAACAATAATTTAAAATACACCATAAGCGCTAGTTCAAATCAGGTTAGTATAAATGGAAGTACTGTTGATATTATACACGGAGGATTTGCCAATAATGCTAATATTTATGTATTGGTTCAAAATGGAGCTTTTAAGGATTTGGCAGGAAACAACTTTGTTGGCATTAGCCAAAACAACAGTTGGAGCTTTACTACAGAATCAACAAGCGGAACTAAAACCATTGAAGCACTGAATATAATGCTTTATCCCAATCCGTCAAATGGAACAATTTATATTGAACAGCTTAACCATTTAAATTTAAAAGTAAAAAATGTAATAGATATGTTTGGCAAAGAGGTAAATTTTGAAACTTATACTAAAAATAATGATGTATTGGAAGTTAGGCTTTTAGAAAACAATGATGGTTTGTATCAAATAATTTTTGAAAACAACGGCCAACAATTCCATAAAAAAATAATGATTGTAAAATAGATAAAGATTGATAGTTTCAAGATATTCAGTTTGCTAAAATAAACTTTTCTTCTTTGCCGTTGGCTAAAGCACAATGGCAATTCATGGCATTAGTTGTTTTTTGAACATTATTTTTTTTAGCATGAGTAAATCAATTATTTAGTTGTTAAAAATAAATTGCTGTGAGTGTAAAATATTTCAAATGAACATGGATTTATATTCCTCTTTACCCATGCCTTCACTTTGAGTGAAGGCATCGATACTTAAACCAATCAACTTTTCAATCAACAACCCTAATCTACCCTAACTGAATTCCATTCAACTTCCTATAAAAACTAATGGCTGCATTATCGGTCATGCCTGAAATAAACTCACAAATTTTCATTACCCTAGTGTACAAATCTGTGTGCGGAATTTTACCTTTACCTATAAACTGTTCTGGAATTAATTCTATTACTTTTTCGCTTCTATAAAATTTAAAATTAGCATTGTGTTGTGCTTCAAAATGCTGGTTTACAGCATTTATACAAATGTGCAATAACCCGCTAATTACTTCAAAACCGGCAGCTTCTATTTCAAGCACTACCCTATTTTTATATACCTTTTCTTTGGTAATGGTTTTTATTTGTTCAATTAAATGAATTTTACTGCTCAATTTAATCAACGAATTATTAAACGTTCCGTTCAAAATGGTTTCTTCGTTTTGCATAAAAATTTGAGCCAACTCGTTGGTTAAATTATCAATGGCTGATGCACGTAAAAAGCCAATTTGCCCTTCAAAAGTCATTTCGTTAAATTTATCTTCTTTAAAATTTTCGACAAAAGGAACTAGCAGTTTTTTGGCATATTCAAAATCAATCCACTTTAGGTTTAACCCATCTTCAAAATCAATGATGCTGTAGCAAATATCATCGGCTGCTTCCACCAAAAAAGCCAAAGGATACCTGCACCAATTTAAATGCTCATCTTCCCTAATTTTTAACAAACCTAACTTTTGAGCTATATCGTTAAAATAAGCAACCTCACTTTGAAAAAAGCCAAACTTTTTTTCACTTACTTTTTTATCGGCATATTTGGGTAAACTCTCTTTTGGATATTTGCTAAATGCAGCCAAAGTGGGGTAAGTTAGGCGCAAACCTTTATCGTTTCCACTGTAATTACATACTATTTTAAAACCATTGGCATTGCCTTCAAAATTAATTAAATCAGCCCATTGCTTGGCATTATTAATACTTGCTTCTAACTCTTTTCCGTTTCCATTTAAAAAATATTCCCTAATGGCATCTTCGCCACTGTGGCCAAAAGGCGGATTTCCAATATCGTGAGCCAAACAAGCCGCAGCCACTATGCAACCAATATCGTAACTGCTTATTTCTTTTTGTAAATCAGGGTATTTTTGGAGCAATGCTTCTGATACTTTGCGACCCAAACTGCGACCCACGCTCGAAGTTTCTAAACTATGCGTTAATCTGTTATGCACAAAATCGTTTTCGGGCAATGGAATAACTTGGGTTTTATCTTGCAGTTTTCTGAACGATTCAGAAAAAACCACCCTGTCAAAATCGCGCTCAAACTCAGTTCTGCTCGTTTTATTGTCTTGTAAAGTTTGGTTAAATCTGTAAGGTTTTAAAAGCTGCTGCCAATTCATTGTCATGTTGCAAATAAAATAAAGCAAGTTGGTAAATGCTATTTATTTTAGCAATTATAAAAGACCAACTTTTTTACCAACTTTCCTTTAACCTAAGGTAGCGCAGCACGGATTTAAAATAAAATGTAGTATCAGATAATCATCAATCACCTCTGATAGGGATTGGTGGAGATGATGGAAGATGGGAGTTTTTCATTGGTTTATTTGATTAATTCGTAAGTGCTATTTAAAGACTTGATTCTAATTACCCCTATTTTTGATTTGGAATAAACTGAATCTCCAAAATTATTATAATTGAAAGCAACACTATCATATAAATGATTTAGTACTTTAATACTTCTTCTAGCTAAAAAATCATAGTCAACTTCATTCGTTTGGGAATATTTTGTAGCATATAAAAAAGATGGAATGCCATTGTATATTGCAAAAAATTTCACTTCAAAAAAATCAGTATCGCTTGCTGCCATTTTAAGGCTATATTGTTGTAGTTTAAAGGTTTCGCACCTAAATGTATTGTAGTAATCGTTAACCGTTTCCTTTAAGCCTTGGCTTTTAAAAAGTAAGGTGTCTTTCCCATTTTTTAAGAACAAGCGTGTGCTGGTATCACGGTAGGGTATTATATAAGGTAAGTAGCTTTTGTCTACATACTTATTAATAGTTGTTTTGTCACAATCATCTTTACCGCAAGCATTTATTAATAAAATGGCAAAAAGCAAAATGGTGAATGTTTTGATGTTCATATCTACGGTTTGATTTAAAATTTTCATGTCGTTACATTTTAAAACTTTTCAAATATATTAAAAATATGCAGGTTGGTTTTTGTAGAAACTGATGGTTGAAAAGAGGTGAAAATCCTTGTATTAAATGTTTTGTATCGCAAATCGAAAGCAACTGGCTTTTATGCATTATATACACTTGTGCTAGCAAGTATCCATCCCCAAAGTTGGGGATTACCATTTGAGCTAGCAAGGAAGAAAACCATTAAGTATAAACCACCAAAACCTTATTGGTTGGCGCTATATCATATATTTTCAAGTTACAGATAAGCTGTTTTTGTTTAAAAAAATCCACCAAACTATTGATTTGTTTTTCCTGCACTTTGTTTTTACAAATGGTATTGATAACCATCATTCCATGCGGACACATTTCTAATAATTGTTCACTAAAATGAGGATTAAAAATGCCATTAGCTACTTTATTGTCTTCAAATAAATCAACCAAAATTAAATCGAAAACTTGATTATGCGCTTGCTGTTCGGTATAAGTAAACGCATCGGCAATAATTACATTTAGGTTATCAAACTGCTGTAAACCAAAATGCTTTTGGGCAATTTGCACCATTACTTCATCGTATTCTACTGCAGTAATTATGCATGGCAATTGCAATTCGTTTCGTAAAATATGAACCACACTTCCACCCGCTAAACCCAAACATAAAACTTGGTTAGTATTAGCTAAATCGGACTTTAAATCAGCAAATATTAATTGAAACAATTGGTGCAAACCATCAAAAGATTGATTGGCATTGCGGGTGTTCAACATCAATTTCCCTCCCACTATTTCTACCAATAACTTTCCATTTTTTGCGCTGTTAAAAGTTTCAATAACAGCATCAGTTAAAAATACTTTTTTGGGTTTGAGTTTATTGGAGGCAGACATGAACATCAAAGGTATTAATTATCCAGATAGGTTTTTACAATTAAGCGCTAATATTTCTTACTTTTGAATAAATTGCATTTGTATTTACTCGCATCTTGCGAATGTGAGTTTAAAAAGTGACCAGCTATTTATTTAATTTTTAAAATCAGCCGGAGGCTTACCAATATATTCACTCGCAAGATATAAGTGAATGCGGTTGACATGTATAACAAAGGTATTAATTAACCAAATACGTTTTTACAATTATGGGCTAATATTTCTTACTTTTGAATAAATTGCATTTGTAAAAAATTTAATTAATGAAACAAAAACTTTTACTAATCATTTCTTTATTACTGCTTTTATTTAAAGCCTGTAAACCCAATGAAAAATGTGTAGATGGAAATTATTTTAAAAATTTGAGTGAAAATAATTTAAGTAAAGTCCCATATAAGGACTATTCTGTATTGACTTTTATTGATAAAAAAACTAAAGATACTTTGATTTTTACTGGCCAAGGCTTTCAATATGGATTTGGCAAATATGTGGAACAAGGTGAGTGTCCACAAACTACTAATTTACAATACAGGAGTTTGTCATTTATAAATAACAAAAATGCTGATAAGATTACAATTATCAATCAATTTATAGGTTTAACAACCTCTGAAATAAGTTTTAATTATAAAATAAATAGTAAAAATTTATCTCCTTCTAACTTTAATGAGCCTTTTGCTTATGATTCATTGTTATTAGAAGGTTTTTACTATAAAAATGTACTAGATTTTACAAACCTTAAATCAACAGTTGATTTGGGTTTATTATATACTTCTAAAGAAGGAATAGTTCAACTAATATACCCACCAACAAACGATACTTTAAACTTAATAAAACTAGAATTATAAAAATCTTATACATTTGAAGCAAACATCAAAAAATTGAAAAAATTTCTATATCCAATTTATGCTTTGCCCTTGTATGGCCTTTCGTTATTGCCGTTTCCATTGCTGTATTTATTAAGCGATGGTTTGCGTTTTTTAGCTTTTAATATAATTGGTTACCGCAAAAAAGTAGTTTACGAAAACTTGCGAAACGCTTTCCCTACTTACACCGAAGCTGAGATAGATGCCATTGCCAAAAAGTTTTACAAACACCTAATTGATATCTTTTTAGAAACTTTTAAAATGCAATCAATTAGTAAAAATGAGTTAAAAAAACATGGCAAATATTTGAACATGGAGGTAATGGATGAAATAATTAGCCAAAAGAAAAGTTTTGTTATTGTAACTTCACATTTGGGTAATTGGGAATGGCTTCCTACCATTTGGCATTTTGAAGGAAAGGCCGATATAGTGGGTATTTACCATAAACTAAGTAATCCATTTTTTGAATGGTTTACCAAACGCATGCGCGAGCGATTTGGCATACAAATGATAACTATGGAAAATACTTTAAGAGGCATGCTTGCCAATAAAAACAAAATTACTGGTACAGGTTTTTTATCAGACCAAACACCGAGTGCTGAAAATGCTTATTGGATTCAGTTTTTAAACCAAGATACTCCTGTGCACACAGGTGCTGAAAAAATTGCTAAAAAGTTTGATTATCCTGTGGTTTATGCTGCCGTAAAAAAACCTAAACGCGGTTACTATGAAGTAACACTAGAAGTGCTAACTATGAACCCTAAAGAAACACCAGATAATTATATTACCGATTTATTTAACAAAAAACTAGAGGAAGATATAAAAGTGCAGCCCGAAATTTGGCTTTGGAGCCACCGCAGGTGGAAACACAAACGTAATCCAACTAAAAACTAGCTTTTTGAAAATTAAGATTGGGAAATTTTTTCATATAATCGGTATATTTAGTAACCGATTTGGGCAAGTTAAAATGATAACCCAAGTAAACGGAAGCACTACCCACACTGTATATTACACGCTCGTTTTTACCCAAAGGAAGATTATAAACATCTATTACCGCATTTATACCTGTGAAAAATTTTTGCGAGTTATAACCTATTCCAATTCGGCCCATTGCCCTAGGTATTAGCTCAAAAGCATCAAATACTTTTTGATTAAAATTTTTCAATTCGCTGGTATAATGTTGTTGTTGGGCATTTACTCCACCATAAACTGATAGCGTTAAAAACAGTTTTTGTTTGGCTACAAAAGTATGTCCGTAGCCCGGCATTAAACTTAAGTTGTAAAAATCTCCTTTTTTTATTTTTGCTTCTGGACTAAATTTATTTTCGTCAATTCCTTTTGGCACTATGGATGAGTCGGCATTTAAATTGAAATAATTAATGGAAGCGTTAATCATAAAACTACCCGCACTGTGTTTTTGAATTTCGTTTTGTATAAAAGTACTTCTATATGAATAGCGTTTATGGTTAAAAATATAGTAATAATTTGCTCCAATATTCAAGGTATTTAAATCGGGGCGTATATAATGCCTAGCCACATAATCAGGGCCAAAAAGTTCTTTGGTATTGTCTAAAAAAAAGCCCGAATAATCTAAATAATAAATATCGAAACCCATTTTTTTACCATAACTACTTAACTTAATATTGGTATACGAAGTTGTGCCTTTAAAGTTTTCTTGAAGGTTTTTGGGCGCATAACCAAAAGCCAAACCTAGCCAATGCAGCCTAACACTTACACCCAAAACACCGTAATCGTTTGGCGAATAGTTCAATTTAACATTTTTATTTCCTGCTAAAGCAAAATCGTTTTTATTATTTAAAAAAAATAAAGCCACATTTAGCTTATCAGAAACATCGGTAATAAAGTATTCTCTGGGCAATTGTTTTCGCTTTAATGAATCCTGCGCAAAAACATTGCTGCTCATTGCAGCAATTAATAAAAATAAGAGTAGCGTGTTTTTCAAATCAGAACTTAGAGGGTAAAGTTTAAAAATAGTTTAAAATGCCTTCAAAATTTTTAGTTTCGCACCATGACACATAAAACCATTTTTGTTGCAATAATAGTTATTCTTTTTTCTGCTTGTATAAATAAACAAAAAGCCGACTTTGTTTTCTATAATGGTAAAATTATTACAGTTGACTCAAATATGTCTGTATATGAGGCATTTGCAATAAAAGACGGAAAATTTATTGGAATAGGCACCAACGATTTTATAAACAATAAATTTGAATCTTTACAAAAAATAGACTTAAAACAGCAGTATGTATATCCCGGATTAATAGATGCTCACAGCCACTTTTACGGCTTGGGTAATTTCATGCAAATGGTTGATTTAACTGGTGCTAAAAGTTGGGATGAATGTGTGGAGCGTTGTCAAAAATTTTATGCTTTACACAAACCATCGGTTTTACTTGGCCGTGGTTGGGATCAAAATATTTGGGCAGATAAAAAATTCCCGACTAATGAAAAACTGAACGAGTTATTTGGCAATATTCCTGTAATGCTAAAACGCGTAGATGGTCATGCAGCGTTGGTAAATGATTATGTGCTAAAACTAGCCAATATCAATTTTACTACTAAACTAAATGGCGGATTGGTAATTACTGCAAACAATAAACCAACGGGCGTTTTAATTGACAATGCTGTTGATTTAGCCGAAGCTGTTATTCCTGAAGTTTCATTAACCGATAAAGTAAAAGCTTTAAAATTAGCGCAACAACATTGCTATGAATATGGCTTAACAAGCGTAACCGATGCAGGTTTAGACCTTCCAATTATTCATTTAATTGATAGTTTACAACAAAGCGGAACCCTCGATATGCGTGTATATGCCATGGTAAGTTTAAATAATAAAAACCTACAAGAAGCTTTAAAAATTGGTGTTTATAAAACCGAAAAATTAAATGTTTCGAGCTTTAAAATGTATGCCGATGGTGCATTGGGTTCAAGAGGGGCTTGTTTAAATAAACCTTATAGCGATGATGTTCACAATCATGGATTTTTACTAACTGATATTCATAAAATGAGGGCTTATGTGTTGCAAATTGCCAATAGTAAGTTTCAGTTAAATACCCATTGCATTGGCGATTCGGGCAATAGGTTTGTATTGAATTTATACAGCAAAGTGTTACCCAAAAATAACGACAGACGCTGGAGAATTGAGCATGCACAAGTAGTTGATAGCAGCGATTTTGAATTATTTGCAAAACACAATATTATTCCTTCGGTACAACCAACTCATGCCACAAGCGATATGGTTTGGGCCAAAGATAGATTAGGGAACCAACGTTTGAAATTTGCTTATGCTTACCAAATGCTGTTAAAACAAAATAATTGGATTCCTTTAGGAACCGATTTTCCCGTTGAACATGTTTCGCCATTTTATACGTTTTACGCAGCTGTAGCAAGGAAAGATGCCAATGGAATGCCAACAGCAGGGTTTAATATGGAGAATGCTTTAACAAGAGAACAAGCATTAAAAGGCATAACCATTTGGGCCGCAAAAGCTGCATTTGAAGAAAACGAAAAAGGCAGTATAGAAACTGGGAAATTTGCTGATTTTATTATAACCGACACTGATTTACTAACCGAACAAGATTTATTAAAAATAAGAAACTTAAAACCCAAACAAGTGTATGTAGGTGGAGTTAAGGTAAAGTAAGTTTAGAAAAAATTTAGCCTATTTATTTCCTTTCATAATTCATACTTTTAAATTCGTACTTTAAATAATGAAGTTGGTACTTAAGTATTAAATAAAGGCGTAAGATAGATTCATCTTTGTATCGTTCAATCAAACCAAAAAACATACAAACACATGAAAACAACATTCTTAACCATCGCTTTTTTAACTTTAGTAAGTTCATTTATTTCAGCTAAAAACCCAACCAATATTGAAGACCAAAACGGGGTTACCAAAAATACTGCTACATTTAGCACCAAAACCATGGTAGCCACTGTAAAGTACGATGATGCTAATTTATTAACCCTTAGTTTAAACAAAACCAGCACCGAAAAGGTTAAACTAAGCATAACCAAAAACGGCATCACTATTTTTTCTGATTCATACACCTCAATGGAAGAATTGAATAAAGGATACGATTTAAGTGAATTGCCAAAAGGAAAATATATTATTGTAATTATGCAAGGCAATCAAAAGTTTGAAAAACAAATTGAAAAAACATTTGATGGTGTTTTAGAAATAGAATAACTATTATTGACCAACAACTGATATAAAAGCAAAACTTAATTCAATAAAAAAGGATTCAACCTAAATGACTTGGAAAAAACTAGATAAAACGGAAAGATGGCGAACTTTTATAAGTTTACTAGTTTTTACGCTTATCTATAATTTAACTCAAGCATTACGCGGTTATCCATTTTTTTTAGATGATTTATTAAAACGTCTATTCTTTGATTGGCTAAGTTTTTTACTTGCTTATTCATTTACCTTTCAGCTTAAAAACTGGCTTAATTCGTTTTACGATTGGAACGATAATCCTAAAAAACGTTTTATAGTTGAATCTATAACCAAAGTGAGTATAGCTGCAGGAACCATTATTTTATTAAATATAGTTTTTAGTTATGTGTTTATTTTATTAACCATAAATGGAACAAGTAACCCTTACTCCGACAACATTACAGGTTTATTACTTCAAAGTATTTTTGGTAATTATACCTTTGTTAGCTATTTCGATATTTTTATAAAATTTATAGTATTAATATTTGTAATTGAACTAACCGTGGTGGTTGATTTTAGTACATACTTAATCCAAAAATGGAATAGTTCAAAAATAGAAAAAGAAGCATTTGAAAAAGAAAAAGCTCAATTTAGTTTAGAACTTTTAAGAACTCAAATTAATCCTCATTTTCTGTTTAATAATTTAAATACCCTTTCATCGCTTATTTATATTAATCAAGATAAAGCAGCCGATTTTTTACGCAAACTTTCAGGAGTTTACCGGAACATTTTGGAGTACCGCGATAAAGAAAGTATTACCTTACATGATGAATTGAGTTTTTACGAAACTTATGCCGATTTACTCCAAGTTAGGTTTATGGATATGTTATTTTTTGACCTACAAATTGATGATAGTTTAAGGCAGAAAAAAATAATTCCACTTACACTCCAAATGCTGATTGAAAATGCTATAAAACACAATATTGTTAGCAGCAGTAAACCTTTAACCATTAGTATTAAAACCATTGGAAACACTTTAGAAGTAAGTAATAATTTACAAGTTAAAGAAACCAAAGAATACTCAAGCGGATTAGGCTTGGTAATGATTAGCAACCGATACGAATATTTAAGCGATAGAAAAATTGCTATTGAAAAAACGGATAAAATTTTTAAGGTTTCGGTTCCATTAATTGATTAAAAAATGAAAGTAGTAATTATTGAAGATGAGCCATTTGCTAGGCTTGAACTAAAGCGCATTTTAAAAAACATCAACCCAAATATTACTGTTGTTAAAGAAATTGACAGTGTACAAGATGCGGTAGAATGGCTTTCGGATAGTCAAAATTTTGATTTGATTTTTTTAGACATTCAATTAGCCGATGGATTGAGTTTTGAAATATTTGACCATGTAAAAATTACAATACCTGTTATATTTACTACTGCTTACGATGAGTATGCCATTAAAGCATTTCAGCTCAATAGCATTGACTATTTGCTAAAACCCATTGAAGAAAAAGCTTTAGTAAATGCTTTAACCAAACTAGAAAATTTAAAGAATGTATTAGCCAACCAAGCGGTTGATACCAATAAATTAAAAGAACTTTTTCAACCCAATAAAACTTACAAAACCCGCTTTTTAACCAAAATTGGCGATCAATATAAATTTATTCCTGTGGCCGATGTAGCCTATTTTTATGCAGATAGAAATACCATTTATTTGGTAAATCATCAAAACCAAAAAAGTATTGTTGATTTTAGATTGGATGAATTAGAAAGTCAACTTGACCCTAAAAACTTTTTTAGAGCTACTCGAAGCCATATTATTTCAATCCAATCAATTAAAAAAGTTCATAAACATTTTAACAGTAGGTTATTGGTTGAATTAAGCCCAAAAACGGAAGAAGAAGTATTGGTAAGCCGCGTAAAAGTAGATGAATTTTTAAGTTGGATTGATTCATAACACCATTAAAATGATTAAGAAGTATCCACTTGTAATTGCTTTTTTTATAATGCTTGCAGCAATAGTTAGTTGTACGCAAAAAAAAGTATTTATTACCTCATTGCCACCTAATACGCCAAAAGGTGCTCAAATATTTGTGGCCGGAAACTTTAATAATTGGAATCCTGGCGACCCTAATTATTTGTTAAAATTTGATGCCGAAACTCAAAAATATTGGGCTGCTTTACCAGCAGGTTTTGGTAAAATTGAATATAAATTTACCCGAGGAGATTGGACAACCACAGAAACCGATAGCTGCGGTGGCGATTTTGGAAACCGTACTTTTACCACCACCGAAACAGACGAATGGATAGCAAATAGCATAGCAAGTTGGCACGATTTAGAGCCAGCTAATTGCTCAAAAATTGTTATAGTAATAGATTCAATTCCTGAAAATTCGCCTAAAAACGCATCTATTTTCCTAATTGGAAATATTAATGATTGGACTTGCGCTAAACCGAATTCAAAATTTACCAAAGCCAATAATGGCAAATTTTATTTAACCGTATTTAGACAACGAAACAACCTGGAATTTAAAATAAACCGCGGTTTTAACGAAACAGTAGAAGCCAATGAATTTGGTAAAGAAGTAGATATACGAACACTTGATTTTGGCAAAAAAGATACTTTACATATTAATATAAAAGCATGGCTCGATTTGCCTTTAAAAAACCATACCAAACACACTTTTGTTATTAATAAATTACCAGTAAATACACCTAAAAATGCTTCTATATTTTTGGTTGGCGATTTCAATGGTTGGAATCCATACGATAAAAACTTACAATTTACCAAACTTAGCAATGGCAAATACACTTTATCAATGGCATTTCAAGATAAAAAAATCCATCAATTTAAAATTACTAGAGGCGGATGGGATTTTGAAGAGGCAGATATTTTATTCAACCCATTAAACAACAGAAAAGTTGACTTAAGTAAAAACGACACCACCTTTGTTAATATAGAAAATTGGTTTGATAAAGCTCCTAACTATAATGAGCGTATTCAAAAACGTGCCTCTGCACTTGAAATACTTTTACCAGGAATAGTAGAAATTTTGAAACCTGAACCAAAAGAAATTCCTGAAAAAATTAATATCAGCGATAAGTCAAGAAAAATCACGTTTGTTATAAATGTTCCTAACTATACCAGCAATTACGACAAGATATTTCTAGCAGGCGATTTTAATAATTGGAATGCTAGCGATGACAGATATATTTTCAGAAAAATAGCTCCTTTTAAATACATTTATACCTTAAGGTTAAAAGATAACAATGCCCATGAATTTAAAATAGTTAATGGCAATTGGGACAACGAGGAAGCTAATTACAGAGTGGAAAGAATGAATAATAGACGCTTTGAATGTTGCAATACATCTGATACAATTTATTTAAAAATAATCAATTGGTATAATTACACTCCAAAAAGAAAATTGGTGTTTATTATAGATAAACTGCCAACAGACAGCAAGGAGCCTATTTACTTAACTGGCGATTTTAATAATTGGAACGAAAAAGACGAACAATTCAGATTTTTGAATTTTGGAGCCAATAAAAGGATACTTTATTTGAACAATTTTGATAAAAGCTACAATGAATTTAAAATTACTAAAGGCAGTTGGGATACTGAATTTATTGATAAAAAAGGCAATAATTACCCTAACTTACCTTTTAGAACTTATATAAAAAACGACACCATAAGATTTGAAGTTTATAATTGGAAAAATTAATATTTGGAAAGTTAAATCAGATTGATTTAGTTTGATTACATTAATCAATCTGAATGAAAATAAAACTACTTACACTTATTTCTTTAATTTTTTTTACATTATTAAGTTGCCAAAACAACTCCACAAATATAGAAGAAGAAGGGGCTGAAGCAGCTTCAATTCAGGATACAATAATTGAAGAAAATGTGGTAGCACCTACAGAGGAAATAAACGAAGAAGATGCCGAATTTATAAAAGAATATGCCACCTCTAAGTACCTAGGAATTTATGGCTTTGACTTTAGTAACGAAGTGGAAGGCAATCAAGGTTTATTGCTCATATATCCTGAATCTGATACAAGTGTTTTATTCCATATCAATGTTTGTATTGGTAGTCCATCGTTTAACCTAGGAATTACTACAGGAAGACTTATTGTAAAAAACGACAGCGCTTTATACCAACCAGCCGAGTATGAGTCAACTTGTAAAATTAAGTTTTACTTTATGAACAATGAGATAAAACTAGAAACTGTAAGCGGATTTGGAGAATGTGGATTTGGCATGAATGTTTATGCTGATGCAACTTATAAATTACAAAAAAAAGTTACACCAAAATACTATAGCAATGGTTTAAACACCAATTACAATTTCAGGGATTTTAAATAATGAAAAAAATAATTTTAAGTACTGCTAGTTTAATACTTTTATTTGCCTGCAATACCAACGAAAGTAATACAGTTGAAAATTTACAAGACAGTACTATTGTTGACACACCCCTTCAAGAAGAAGCTCAAATTATAAATACCAATAAATCACTTTCTGCATTTATTAGTAGTATTGATTTAAATGTATCGACAGATACTTTTTATTTTGAAGAACAATTTGAGGAACCAATTGAAGGGCACACAATTAAAACAAGTAGCTTATTGTCGAATAATTATGTAATTGAATTTAGTTACGAAACCAGCCTTGTAGTAAACAATGCTCAAGATAAAAGTTGCGTTCTTTACAATGGAAAACACAGCTATTATCCTTGGCAAAGTTTACCTATAACCAATAACTCTTTTGTTATACCTTCAATTCAGCAAAATATTATCCCTATCAATAACTATTACCATAAAAATATTGTTGATGATATAAAAAATAATTGTGATGGAACATCGTTTATTGAAGCCTTAAACGATAGTACGAAAATAAAGGATGTAACTAGTGTTATCATTAGTAAATACTTCTTAAAAATAAGTAATGCTAATACTACAAAAATTATCTCCATTCAAGCACAATATGGCTGTTAAACAAAAAAAGCAACTCAAATGAGTTGCTTTTTTTGTTAGGGGTAATGGTAAATTTGTTTGATTTTGTTATTCCAAGATTATTTCTATACGTCTGCACCATTGGGCGTTTAGGCCTTCGTTGGCCATGTTGATATTGCATTTGGTATTGATGTTTACTGCATAGCCTTTTACTTTGCCTTTGAGTATTTTGGTTACGGTATTAGCACGTTTTTTACCTATTTGGTTATTTACTTTGCTTTTACCGCGCCAATCAGTATAGCTTATTACTTTGGCACGTTTGCCTTTTTGGTTTGCTAAAAACGTGTTTAATACTTCTTTTTGGTTTTCGTTTAATTCGTATTCGTTAAACGAAAAGTATAAGTTCAGTTGCTTATCGGCATACTGTATATAGTTTCCGCCTGTACTCGGGTTTACAAATGGGCCATTGGCTTTTTCTGCACTCATTTGGTTATAGGAGTTCAGGTTGCCTACCACTGCTTCCAAGACTTGGTATTTTTCTTTTAGTACATTAAGCTCCATTTGTTGTAATAAAATGGTGTTTACCAACGAGTCGTTCATATACCCCACTGCTCCTCCTTTTATTACTAAGCTATTGATGTTTTTGTTCTCCTCTAGCTTTTCTGCCAAATAGTTATTTAGCTTCTCGCGCATTTCTACGGCTTGCTTTTTTATCTCGGCATTGCTACTGTCTTTTTTTGTTTGTGCTTGCAAGTGGACTCCCGCAAACAGCAATGTTAACAATAATAAAACCGATAGCTGCATGGGTTTATTTATCATTGTATTTGGCTATTAACAGTTCTATATTTACTTGTAATTCTTTTATTTTCTTTAATTGTTCTATGTTTTCTATTTTGTATTTTACCAATATTTTCTCTAGTTCTTTATTCAGTTTTACCATTTCGGTTTTTACATTTACCAAGCCTGGATTCGATTTTTCTATGTTTATCAAGCCATTTACTCTATCGTTTATCTTGTCTATTTGGTCTTGTATTACCTGCTCACTTACTATTTCTTGTTTTTTGCGTACGTTTTTTTCAAACTTTTTAAAATTTAATGCTATGGCTATTTCGTTTTGTGCAGTTACTAAGTTATTTACATTACCTGTGCTGTGTAAGTAAGCATAGCCTATGGTTAGGTTTTTAAAGTTAAAGCCTATGGCGCTTATTACGGCTCCATTGTTTCTATAGCCTGCTTGCAGGGTTATGGTTTCGTTCCATGTACCTGCCAATATGCCATCAAACATTTTTGGTGCATTTTCAAAGTTATAGTAGTTTACCATAGGTTTTAAGGCATACGCGCCTGCTTTATCTACTTTAAACGAGTAATTGGCTCCTGCCACAAAAAAGCCTGTTAATCTTTGGTCGCCTGTTACTAACATGGGTGATGAGGCATATATCTCTAAACTTTTTTTGTAACGATATACCGCGCCTGCACCTGATGTTAATAGTATTTTATTCAGGTTAGGGTTGGATAGGGTTGGGTCGTTTAAATCTACTTGGCCGCTTAGCATTTCGTTTTTTAAGTTGGTTTGTACAAAGCCTAAGCTTAATCCAAAGGTAACTATGTTATTGGCTGTAAATTTTACTTGTTTGCTATATGCACCTTCTACATTAATAGTTTGGAAAGCACCTCTCCAATTGCTAATTACTTTTAACCCTGCTCCACTGGTATTGTTCAGTGGGCTATGGATTCCAAAGTTATACGTACGTGGCATTGATTCTATTCCACCCAAGTACGAGTTGGTATTGAATATAGCATGTATATTATCGGTACTGCCTGCCATAGCTGGGTTGGCCAAAAATGGATTTAGTATATTGGTGTAAAAGCTTGATCTATCTTGGGCTTTTACTTGTAAAGTAATAATCAATAAAACTGTTACTGTTACGTTTATTACAATGGTCGATTTTTTAAATATTTTCATTTTAGTAAGTTCTATTAATTAGTTTATTTAATAATATTGATAGCGCCTTTAAACGTATCGCCTGTTTTGCTATTGCTAAATACATAATAGTACACGCCTGTTGATAAGGTATTGCCTTCGTAAGTGGCATCCCAATTGTTTTGGTAATTGCTCGATACTTTAAATATTTCTAAGCCACTTTCGTTAAATATGGTTAAGCTATAATCTGCATATAACGATACGTTATCTATTACAAAAAAGTCGTTGTAGCCATCGTTGTTTGGCGATAGGTAGTTATTTACTGGTAATGGTTGTTTTACTTCTATTACGTCTTTTACGTTTATTACCAATTCGGCTGTGTCGTAAAGTGGTGATGTTTGTGCATCGGTTACCACTATTTTAAATTTATATACGCCTTGTTTTTCGTAATCTAATTTTACCAATGGGCTTATCTCGCCTGTTACTGCATTGATAGCAAAGGTACTTTGTGTTTCTGCTATGCTGTAGCGTAATATGGCTCCTGCATCTGGACTAGTAGCTGTTACTGTTCCAAATACATATCCTACCGTGTCTGACTCGCTTACTGCAAAGGTTTGTTTAGCTATTGCTGGTCTTTCGCTTATATCTACTATGCTTATGGTGTAGCTATTTTCTATAAAGTCTCCCAATAAGTCGGTGCTTCTTACGCGCACTGTGTAGCTATTTTTTGTTTCGTAATTAGCTACTAAATTGCTTACTAGTTTATTGCCAGCTACTACAAATCGTGCATTATCGGTACTGCCTGTGCCTGTTACCAAGCTGTAGGTATGTACATCGTTTACATCTGCATCGGTTGTTGTAAACAAACCAACTTCTGTGCCTAATGCTGCATTTTCGTTTAAGGTTGTATTGTTGATGTTAAATGCGGTTGGTGCATCATTCGCATCGTCTATACCTATGGTAAATTGTTTTTCGTAAAAGGTATTGGTTACATCGGTAACGCGTACTCTAATGGTATACGATTTTTTTACTTCAAAGTTAAATACGGCATTGGTTTTTAACGTATCGCCTGATATGGTAAATTGGCCATTATCGTTTGAGCCTGCTCCGCCTACCAAGGTATAGTTAAAATTGCCAAATTGGTCTGCATCGGTAGCGGTAAAGTTACCAATAGTAGTGCCTACTGCTAGGTTTTCAGCTACTGTTTTAAAGCTTAAATCCATGGCTGTTGGGGCATCGCTACTGTCTTTTATGTTGATCATAAATTGTTTGGTAACTGATGCGCCTGTTGCATCGGTCGATTGTAAGTAGATTAAGTAGAAGTTTTTGGTTTCGTAATCAAATACCGTATTGGTTCTTAACTCGTTTCCTACTATAATAAAGTTGCTGTTTTGGTTACCTCCTATGTTTACAAAGCTATAGTTAAATGCATCGCCTGCATCTTGGTCTATGGTGCTTATATCGGCTATTTTACTGCCTATAAATGCATTTTCTGCTATCAAACTATTGCTCAATACTATGTTAGTTGGTGCATCGTTGCTATCTATAATGCTAATTACAAATGCTTTTTCAAATGTACCGCCATTGCCATCGTTGGTTTGGATTCTGATATTAAATTGGTTTTGTTGCTCGTAATTAAAGCTTCTATTGCTCTTTAGTTCATTGCCTTGTATAATAAATGATGCATTGTCTGCACTGCCTACACCTGATACTAAACTGTAGGTAAAGGTGTTTGCATCAGCATCAGCAGTTGATAATAAGCCAACGGTGGTTCTTGATAGTTTGTTTTCTATAATATCTGAGTTGCTTAAGGTAATATTGGTTGGTGCATCATTGGTATTGTTTATCACAATATCAAATTGCTTTTCAAAGCCTAATAAGCCTGAATCGGTTACTTTTAGCCTGATGCTATAGCTTGCTTTGTTTTCAAAGTCAAATACTCCATTGCTATACAAACTGTCATTGCTTATTCTAAATGAAGTATTATTGCTTGAGCCTATTCCATTTACAAAGCTATAGGTAAAGTTATCTGCAGCATCTGCATCTTGGGTATATAATACGCCCACAAAGGTATTGATTGGTGCATTTTCGTTTACCACATTGGCTGTCATCATCAAGTTGGTTGGCGCATCGTTACTATCGGTAATATTGATTACAAATTGTTTGGTTGTTACTGCGTTTCCATCTGTACTTTGTACATAAATATTATATACGCGTTTGGTTTCATAATCAAAGTTGGCAAAACTTCTTATTTGATTGCCATTGATGAAAAATGCACCATTATCGTTTCCTAATACGTTTACAAATGAGTAGGTGAATAAATCTGTTGGGTCTTCATCAGTTGTACTTAAACTACCTACCACGCTCGATATGGGTCTGTTTTCTGGGAATATATTATTGCTTAAACTAATATTGGTTGGAGCATCATTGCTATCAGCCACATTGATGGTAAATACTTGTTCAAATGTACCTCCATTATTATCGTTGGTTTGTATGCGTACTGAAAAAGTTTTTTTAACTTCAAAATTCAAAAATGAATTGGTTCTTAATTCGTTTCCTTGAACTATAAATGAGCCATTATCGGTACTGCCTGCTCCACTTACCAATGAATAGGTAAATGTACTGCTTGCATCGGCATCGGTTGAACTTAATAAGCCGATGCGGGTTCTCAAGGCTACATTTTCACTTACCGTATTATTCGATAGATTTAATGCTGTTGGTGCATCGTTAGCATCTACTACATTAATTGTAAACGCTTTTTCTGTACTCAAACTTCCATTATCGGTAGTTCTTACTCTGATACTTAATTGTGATAAGGCTTCAAAATTAAATACGGTATTGCTATACAAGGTATCGTTACTGATTAAGAAGCTAGCATTGTGTGTTGCTCCTACTCCTGATACCAATGTATAAGTAAATATGCCTGCTGGTACATCTATATCGGTGGTGCTTAGTTTGGTAACAAAGGTTCTTATTGGCTGGTTTTCTAAAATGGTATTGTTATTTAAAACTATATCAGTTGGGGCATCGTTACTATCGGCTATGTTTATTAAAAACTGTTTGGTAAAGGTGCCACCATTGCCATCATTGGTTTGTATTTGTACTACATATAATGCTTTGGCTTCGTAGTTAAAGCTCATATTGGTTTTTATTTCATTGCCATTTATAATAAAGCTGGTATTGTCGTTGGTGCCAATATTGGCAAAGCTATAGTTAAAGGTACTTGCAGAATCTTCATCGGTAGTACTTAAAAAGCCTATTGATGAGCCTATATTTCTGTTTTCGCTAATTGTATTGTTACTTAACGCAATATTGGTTGGTGCATCGTTGGTATTTAATATCGATATGTTGAACGTATCGGTATAGGTTCCACCATTGCCATCATTGGTTTGGATTCTAATCGTGTATCTTCTTTGTTGTTCAAAATTAAATATGGCATTGGTTCTTAATACGCCATTTTGTATGGCAAATAAGTTATTTCCACTTGACCCTGCTCCATTCACCAATGAATAAGTAAACGTTTGTCCGGCATCGGTATCTACTGTGCCTAAGGTGCCAATGGTGGTACCTAGTGGCACATTCTCGCTTACTGCTGAAGTGCTTAAGGTAATGGCAGTTGGAAAATCATTGCTATCGTTTACGGTAATGGTAAATGATTTTTCGAAATTCAATAGGCCATTATCTGTAGTTCTTACACGTATGGTAAAGGTATTTTGAACTTCAAAATTCAATACCGCGGCACTGAATAAACTATCGTTTCTTACCGAAAAACTGCTGTTGTTGGTTGAACCTGTACCGCTTACTAAACTGTATGCAAAGGTGTTGTTTTGGTCAGGGTCTGAGGTGCTAAATTGGCCAATGTACGAACCTATTGGTTTGTTTTCATTGATGCTTGGGGTACTTAATGATAAATCTACTGGAGCATCATTGCTATCTTTTACATTTATTTGGAACTGTTTGGTAAAAGTACCTCCATTGCCATCGTTGGTTTGTACATATACAAAGTAGGTTCTTTGTGCTTCAAAATTAAATAATGAGGTTGTTCTTAACTGATTACCTGTTAAAACAAATAAATTATTGCTATTGCCTGCTATGTTGGCAAAGCTATAGTTAAATATATTGGCTACGTCTTGATCGGTGGTGCTAAAGCTACCTACCAAAGAGTTGATGGCTCTGTTTTCTACTATCGTATCGTTGCTTAAAGTAATATTGGTTGGTGCATCGTTTACATTGTTTATCAATATGGTAAATACTTTTTCAAACCATAAGCCTAAGTTATCGGTTGTTCTTATTCTTACTGAATAGCTATTTTTGGTTTCAAAATCAAAGGCTGCTGAACTACGTAATACATTGCCTGCAATAACAAAGTTACCATTATCGGTACTGCCTGTTCCGCTTACCAGTGTGTAGGTAAACGTACTGCCTGTATCTTGGTCTGTTGTACTAAAGTTTCCTATAGCACTATTGGCTGGTAAATTTTCGTTAATGGTGTTTTCGCTCAATAATATATTGGTTGGGGTATCATTGGCATTTAACACTGTTATTGGAAAAATTTCTTGGTAAGTACCTCCTCTATTATCGCTTGTTTGTATTCTAATAGTGTAGGCTGATTTTGTTTCAAAATCAAATGTGGTATTGGCAAATAAACTGTCTTGTCTTACTGTAAATCTGCTATTATCTGTATTGCCTAAGCCTGCTGTTAACGTGTATGAATAACTAGGGTCATTGTCTGCATCTATTGTTGATAGTTTGCCTACAAATGCTTCGCCTAATCTGTTTTCGTTTACACTTGAATTGCTTATTAATATATCTACTGGGGCATCGTTTAGGTTTTTTACATTGATTTGGAATTGTTTCGTCAATGTTCCGCCATTACCATCGTTGGTATTGATATAAACCAAGTAGGTATTTTTGGTTTCAAAATCAAACGAAACGCCTGTTCTTAATTGGTTGCCTACTATTAAAAAACTTGAGTTGTTATTGCCTACTGTTGAATTATCAAAGCTATATGTAAATGTATTGGCCACATCTTGAGTTACGCTTGATAGTGTACCTATCAATGTATTGATAGACTGGTTTTCGTTAATAGTATCGTTGGTTAATAAAATATTGGTTGGTGGATCGTTGGCATCGGTAATGTTTACCGTTATGCTTTTTTCGTAAAATCCTCCCATATTATCGGTGGTTCTTAATCGTATAGTGTAACTACTTTTGGTTTCAAAATCAAAAGTTGCTGATGTTCTTAAGCTACTACCTGATATATTAAAGCTGGCATTGTTAGTGGAGCCTACTCCTGATACCAATGAATAAGTATAGGTATTGGCCACATCTTGATCTATTGTTGACAGCGTGCCAACTACTGAATTGACTGCTAAGTTTTCGGCTATTTGGTTGCTGGTTATATTTAAATCGGTTGGTGCATCGTTGGCATTGATAATATTGATGGTAAAGTTTTGTTGGTAGCTTCCACCATTGCCATCGTTTACATTTACTCTAATGCTATAACTATTAGTTACTTCAAAATCAAATATGGCATTGGTATATAAACTATCGTTGCTAATTAAAAATGAACTATTGCCTCCACTTCCGCCACCTGTTACCAAGCTGTAAGTAAAGTTATTGACTGCATCGGCATCGGTAGTGGATAGTTTGCCTACAAAGTTTCTTATTGCTAAGTTTTCTGCTATGTCTCTATTGGTTAATGCAATAGCTGTTGGTGCATCGTTGCTATCGGATACGGTTAATGAAAATTGTTTGGTTAATAATCCTCCATTACCATCGTTGGTTTGTACAAACACTGCGTAGTTTTGGCGGGTTTCAAAGTCAAATAGGTTATTGGTTCTTAATTGATTGCCAACAATAATAAAATCACTATTGTTATTGCCTGCTATGTTTACAAAGCTATATATAAATGTATTGCTCGCATCTTCATCTGTGGTGCTTATGGTGGCTATCAACGAGCCTAAGGGTTTATTTTCTGCAAAGCTCACACCTGTTGCATTTCCGTTTAATAATACATTGGTTGGCGCATCGTTCATGTCGCGTACCAATACTGTTATTGCACGCTCAAATGTATTACTGGCTCCATCTGTTACTCTTACACGTATGCTATAACTCGATTTTACTTCAAAGTTAAATGGTGCCAAACTGCGTAGTGAACTGCCTTGTATGTTAAAGCTTGCATTGTCTGTACTTCCAATTCCACTTACTAAGCTATAGCTAAATGTTTCGCCCGCATCTTGGTCTAACGCTGTTAAACTTCCTAATACTGTTAATGCTGCACTGTTTTCTGCTATCGTTGAATCGCTTATAAATATTTGGGTTGGGGCTGTGTTTACATCTACCACATTTATGGTAAAAGTTTGCTCGGTATTACATCCTAAATTATCCGTAGTTCTTACCCTGATATTAAACGAATTTTGAATATTGAAATTTAAAGTATTTGCTGTTCTTAATTGATTTCCTACTATGGTAAATCTACTATTGCCTGTGCTTCCTGCTCCACTTACTAAACCGTAAGCAAAGGTTTGTCCTGCATCTGGATCTACTGATGTAAAAGTTCCAACTGTGGTTCCAACTGTTGCACTTTCTAATACTGAATTATTACTTAATGTTAAATCGGTTGGTGCATTGTTATTTCTTACCACAAAAGGGCTACTCGTTACGCCAAATGAAGCATTGTCCTGAAATGTGGCTGTGGTTAATGCATCATACACCGAATCGTTTACTGAATTGTAAATTTTAAATTGTACTGTTTCACCTGAGGTTGTATTGCTATAAACTACTATCGATGCAATGTATTTTCCATTAATAACTGTACTAGTAAGAGCGGTTCCTACACAAGTGTTGCCTACAAATGCGCCTATTCTATTGCTCGGATTCAATAACTCAGCACAATTTACATTCGCAACCGCAGTTACTGTCATGCTATATTGATACGAGGCTGGTACTACGCTCCATGTGGGGGCAGCTGCAAAAGTTACTTTTTGAAATAAAACTAAAAGTAACGAAAAAAGTAAATGTTTAAATTTCATGCGTTTATGGGTAAAATTTATTTTGGGTAGTTTTATGAAGAAAAGACGTGACATTTTCACGTCTTTTCTATTTTATAATTATTTGATAATTAGTATTTGATTACTTTAGCTCTAACAACTTGGTCTCCAGCTAAAACTTCAATGAAGTAGGCTCCTTGTTTTAAAGAAACTCCTCTATCTGCAGGATTCCAATCTATATTAATATTGGTATTTCCAAGGGTTGATTGTTCAAAATTATCAACTGCTTTTCCTGTAATATCAACTACATTCACTTGAACTTTAGGTGAATTTATACCTTGTACATTTAACACAATATTGGTACTAAACGGATTAGGATAAACAAATACATTTAATCCATTGGTTAAGTTAGAAGAAAAATCATTACAATTAAACGTAGTTGATACTTTTAAATTGAATGGACTTGAAATTGAACCTACTAATTTGTTAGCATCAAAATTCATATCACCCAATAATTCGTAAGTTTTACCATTTTTTTCATCCAGTAATTTAAAGCTTACTTTTTCATCGTTGGTATTTGAAGAAATATTTAAGAAATAAAGATTTTTACCATTGTCTAAAGTAGATACTTTGGTTACTCCTCTTAATTCACCATTGCTGTAAGCACCTAAACTTAATCTACCATTAGATAGCGCACTGTTACAAGCTCCTGCATCAATTACAGCACTCATATTCCTTTCAAACTTAGTTGCATCAAATTTGAAGTAGTTACTATTATAATTATTTACATCAACAGCAGTTTTTCCAAACATAGCTGATTTTGGATATGCAAAAACACTTCCTGCACCAGCTCTATACATATAACCTTTATTAGGTGTTAAGGCTGTTAAACTTCCTACCCATCCTATATTTACATCATACAAAGCAAACTGATTTTGACTCTTAATTAAATCGCCACTTGTGGCACTTAGTGAAGAGAAGGCCTCAGCAACACTTAAATTTCTTTGCGAAATAAATCCTAACCAATTCCAACCAGAATCAATTCTAATTGGTCTTGTAGTAGGATCAATTTCAACACCCGAAATAGCTAAAGTATCAACAACAGAGCTTCTTAATCTGTAAGACATTTCAGGTTTCACACCCACCATTGGGTTAGCTATACTTCCTGCCCAGCCATTTAGAACACTGTAATCAGCAAACATAGTTTGGCTTCTAAAAATATCGCCATTACCACTTGTTATTCCTCTAAACAATTTATTGATATCACTAGAGTCTTTCATACTCAAATTGAAAGAAATCCAGTTCCAACCAGTTGCTAATGGAATATAACGAGTTAATTTATCACTGGCATTAAATATTTGCGGATTGCTAATTGTTCCTATTTGTCCGTTGGTTAAAAACTGAATTTTAGGTGTTACATCTGAATGAATTTTACCTTCACCAGCATTCCAAATTTTAAATTCTAAGGTTTCGCCTTGAGAAGCATTGCTGTAAACATTCAAGAATGCATAGTATCTATCAATTTGAGGATAGTATTGTAATCCACAAATACCTCTGCAAACGCCATCTACAAAAACAGCTAATTTATCATCAGGATTTGTTGAAATAACATTGTTAATTCTAATTTGACCAACTATACTCATACTATTTTGGAAATTAGCAGAATTAACTGTCCAAGTAGAAGGAATAGGAGCATACACTTTTAATTTAACTAATAACCCATCAGGATATCCAAAGTCGGTTAACAATTGTACTTCATTTTCATAGCTTCCAATGTTCACATTAGGATCAATAGTAAATGTAATAGTTTTAAAACTATTAGGCGAAATTGTTCCCGAAGCAGGATTGGCAGAAAGCCAAGGTGGTAAATTTTGAATATTAAATTGTTTTAAAGCTCCACCAGAATTTACAATATTACTAGTAAATGTGAGGGCTTCACCTGCTTTTTTATTAAAATCAAAATCTTGATCTTGCCATTTAACTTGGTTCTTATCTACATAAGCTATCCATGTTTTTGGCGATTGCATTTTATTACCATTTAAATCATAAACGTCTTTTACAGTTACGTCTAAAGTAACATTTTCAATTAACTCTGGTAAAGTGGTAGGCGTTAAAATAATTTTATCTTGATTTACTGAGTAATTGAAGTTAATAGATTGAACTGGGCGTTGTAACTTAATAGTTGGTGTTTCATCGCTTAATCCGCTTCCTAATGCAGTTACTCCTGTTATTAACCTAGCGCTGTTTTTCATATCTAAAACGCTAGGCGTTAAAATAGGAACACCAAGGTTTAAAGTATAAGTTTCGAATGGTAAATAGAAAACTAATCCAGTTTCGGTTCCAGCCAAGCGATTCACCCTATCTCTGTTTACTTGTGATTGAGTTCTTGCTGAATTCCAAATTCTTACTTCATCAATATAACCGTTAAATGTTCTATCTAAAACTGTAGAACTTATATTTTGATATGCTCTTGCACCAATCCAAAACTTATCGCCACCAAATTCTTTAAACTCGGCAGGGTAAGTACTTTTTTGTAAATTACCATCAATAAATGCAGCTATACTTGTTGAACGTTGCATTACTAAAGCAAAATGATGCCAATTTCCATCGAAATAATTATCAGATACTGCTTCAAAATTTAACCCTCGGTGTTTAATAAAAATCCTTCCAATGGAGTCTTTTTCAATACTCCATTTAATTCCAGGATTAACATCAGTAGAGTCGCCTCTGCCATTTGAGAACAACGCCACTTTGTTAGGTGTATTTGCTCCTTTAAACCAAAACTCAATTGTAAAGTCAGTTTCAAATGAGAAAGCAATATCAGCAGCGTTAACAGCCAATGGCTCGTTATTAATTCTGTACGAACGGCCTTTAGGTGAAATTTGCCAAACTGCGTTACGAATAGTTGCATGTCGTGACCTCACATAATCTTTAGCTTCAGTTCCGTTCGCCTCATCTAATCTCCAATTAGCCATAATACCTGCTTCAGTTCCTTTCAAACTTTGGTTGATAGATGTTAATATATCAACTGATGTTCTTGTTTTTCCCCAAAGTCTAAAATCTCGCAAATTACCATTGAAGAAATTACCGTTATTTTGAGCTAATTTTCCAATAAAGGTTTTACCTCCGCCTTCATAATTATTATAAATTCTGGTGTTACCTGTATTAGAAACATTTCCATCGGTAAACAATTGACACAAGTCTTGATCAAAATTAAACGATACAGTATAATGATGGAATGTTAATGTATCGGTCATGGCTAAATTGGCTCTAATTTTTTCGTTGCCAATTCTAAAATAGAATTTGTTTTCAGCATCAAAACCTATTGCCATGTATTGAGCAGAATCAATACCTTGAGAGAAAATTACTTGTTCAGTTCCCAAAGTTTTTCTTCTAGCCCAAAGCTCTAATGAGAATGATTTTTTGGTTAAGTTCAATCCTGTTGGAATCTCCACAAAATCATTATCACCATCAAAAAACAAACTAGCTGTATTTTGCAAAGCGCTTCCATTTAAAACTCCTCTTATATCAAAGTTTTGGAAACTTAACGAGGCATTGTCTACAGGCTCATTAAACTGAATTTGAATTTCATCGTTTGGCGATAAAATGCCATCAGCAGGTGATGGATTTCCAAAAGGACTAGGATTAACCCTATCAGCCAAACCACTGCTTACTTCCGATTCTTTAACAGCATCTGGATGACCAGGTGCAGAACAAGTACTTACTGCTCTAATATCATAAGGACCATCAGGAAGTTGGCGCATAGTCCAAGCATATTCAATATATGGTCTAAGCGTAGGTATTTCAACTTGAGTTGAATCCGGTACTTTATGGAAAGTTTCTAAAATATTCCATCTTGAACTTGATGATGGTTTATATTGGAATGAAATATTTTTAAATCCACCAAAGTTGTAATCGTAACCTGAAATTACCACATTCATGGTATCTTTAAAACTAGTATTTAAAGTCCATTTATCGCCTGGGTTATAAACCAATGGAGAAGTACATGTTGGAATAAAATGAACAGAAACATAAACAGAATCAACAATATCGTCATCACAAGGTGATTTCAATACTAATAAAATACTGTCATAATCATAATACTCTGTTCCGCGTTTTATACTCAATGTTTTACTTATATTGGTTCCAAATGGAACAGTAAATGCTCGATTAGGATCCAATCCATCAATAGTTAATACTGCCCCATTAGGGTTAGTAACCTCAATTACTCTTAAATCATATTGTTGCTCATCATCTGACTCACTTTGATTTCCTAATTGCAATATGAATGTAGCTGGTTGGTCTGCTGGCACGTTAAATTTAACTGGCTGAGGAATTTGAATGGTAGGAACATGACGTTGCGCTGTTCCTTCACTTAACTGAACGCTTTCTTCATCCTCAAATCTTGTTGTTGACGAAATGGTATCGCTTGGTTTATAATAATGTGCCCAATCTTTTCCTTCAAACGGACAAGACGTTTGACCACCCGTTAATCTAAATAAATGTCCATTTCCAGTTCCAGGATCAACAATATCTACCGAAATTAAATCACCATCATCACCATCATTTAATGTATAACCAATTGTTACCGTAGAGTCTGCAGAACTTCCTTCGTCTTTCATATCTGTACCACCAAGAGTTAAACTTCCAGCAAATTCAATACCTGATCCGCCTGAAATTGCTTTAAAACCAAATGCTTCATCATGCGCCAAATAAACCTCTTCTTGAGTAGTTTCTTCCTTGCTTCTTGTGGCCGCAAACTCCCTAGTTATAGATGCTTTACCAATACTCGTATTGGTGCCGCTATTTAAAATATTGCCAACATTCAAGGCAAATGCTTCATATTTTTCTTTTTCATTTTTAGCCAACGCATCTTTCCATAATTTAATTTGAGTATTGTAAAATCTTACAGAGTCAATATCTAAAGTTCTATCAGGACGGAAAGTATAACTTGGACCGCTTTTATCGGCTTCTGTTTGCGTTAAAGGATTATTATCGCTTCTGCTTGTTCCCCAAATTGGATCATCATTATTTGATGCAAATTTCTTTTCGTAATTTGGATCATTATCATCAGTAAAGTTAACAATATATTTAGGTGTACCATTAGCTTTTTTACTTTGAACGATCATCCTATTTCTAACTTTTTGTAAATTAGGTATTACAATATCCTCAATCTCGCCAACTGTGTAAGCAAAAACAGTATTAATTCCTCTAGGATCAACTGATAAATTTGATTTGATACCAAATTTATATCCATTATAACTAGTTGAACCACAAATTGTTCCGGGAACACTACACTCGGCATCACTCACCAACATTAAGTTATCTGCTAATCCAAATTTATAATTGGTTGAATGTCCAAAAAGTATGTCGGCTTTAGCTCCAACTTGATCAGAACCACCACCAGTTGAAATACTGATATTAGAACTCATGGTTTCTAATAACTCACCATTCTTTCCTGTTGTAGTTTCTTTAGTAACTCCAAATCCAGCACTTCCTCCTAGTTCTGATTCTAATGCAAATAAAGCACCCAATGCCACACCTGTTTCCCATTTACCACCTAAATAAACAGTTCCCATAAAACTTCCACCAACAGTATTTAAGTTAGAATAACGTTTGATAGTTGTATAATTGGTATTTTTAGCCCAAGTAGACGAACTAGCAGTTCCAGGAGGGTCCCTTAAAATTAAATCAACTTTTTGTGGACCAGATGTTACGAAATTGGTACCTCTTGTTCTTCCTCCAAATAAATAGCCTCTAAAAGGAGTATTTCCAGGATTTGGCAACCATTCTCCAAAGCGAACCCCTGTATTGCCTGCTGTATAAAAAATTGCCTGCATTGATTTGGTAAAACTTTGTGATGGGTTGCTATTATTAATTGTTAAATTGGGTGTTCCGCCTCGAAATGTATAAGTAGTAACCCCATTTCTAACTTCTAAAAAAGATGAATCAGAAGTAGAAGAAGGTTGAGAACCTAGTGAGTTGTAAACTTTTAATGTTCCATCTAAAGGCACTTTATATTGTACTGGAGGAACTTTATCATAATTAGTATAAATATCATAAGCGTAAACCCTAGCGCTATACTCCTTAAACTGGTAAAAAATAGGATAAGGAAATGGATTTGTAGGCAATAACTGAATGGTATCTGAACCATTTATTATTTGGCTTTCACCTATAAAACTACTATCTGTTAATGTTTTATTTCTAATACGTGCAAAAGTTAGTTGAGGTGTATTATAGGTTATAAAATCTCTTCTAATATTATAAGATGTTGAATCAATTCTTGAAATATTTGAAGTACCTGATATATAGGTGGTATCAGATACAAAGAATGACTTGCCCGCCACCTTAGTTAAATCTAAAATACTTTGTGTACCAAAATTAGCTACCAAATTAGTAAGTACTTTTAAAGTATCTACTGTATAAATTAGTGGTGGTAAGTAGGCTGTATATTCTCCAGTAGTATCATTGGTAGTAATTGAAATTCTGCTGCAGCCATTTCCTAATTGAGATTTAAAGTGAATTCTTGTTCTACCAATATTATTAATTGATTTTTTTAAGCCAATTTTTTTATTGGCTTCAATAGCACCTCCAACAGCTCTACCCACAATTTTTATTAATGTACTATCAATAAAATGAATACCATCGGTTACATTTTGGAAATCGTAAAAACCTGTAGTTGGGAAACGACCAGCACTAAAAATATGTCCTTCTTTTTCAGCTCTAATAATATGATTACCAACAGGAACTTTAATTTCAAATTTACCAAATTGATCTGTTGTAACAGCCTCTCCGCTTCTTATTACTCTTTCGCCATCAATGGTAAGATAAATTCCTTCTGCCGGACATGATGAATTATAATAAAATACATCACCTGATACTGCAAATGAAGATTGATCGATAAAATCTAGTTGATTAATTACCGAAGCACCTTCGCTTAATGAAACAATTCTAACAGGTGGACTAAATGTATGGGTTAAAAATGAAGGTGCAATTCTAAACAATTCCCCACCTCCAACAAAGGTTATAAAGGTAACTACATAAAAACCATTTTCATCGGTAAAGCTTGCAAATGATAATTGATCATTAGTAGGAATAGAATTATTAAATACTGCACCAGAAATGGTACCGTGGTTTTCATTAAATACTGTGCCTTGTTTTGAGTAATCAAAAAATCCATTATAATTTGAAATATTTTCATCAAAAGTATAATAAGCCACTAAACCATCATCATCTGGACTTACTCTGCGAGCCCAATCTAAATCAATATCTTTTCGAAGTTTAGGGTAGTTGTAAATCCTTACCTCGTCCAAATTTCCAACAAACGATGTTCCCATCGAAATTGATGACGTATTTAAAGGCAGGTATGTAAAACCTGTAAGTGTTAATGAATCAGCAGCTATTCCATTTACATAAATAAATAACGAATCAGATCTTAAAATAGCCGATACTTGGTTATAATTATTTGCTGCAATATTAAATTGAGAATTTGTTGTTGTTCTTGTTCTAGAATCTGAACCATTATTTGCAGTTAAAGTAATTTTGTTTGCTGTTAAACTAACACTAATTGACTTAGAGCCTGAAGTTAATCTTATCAAATCCTTATTACCTGAAACATCCGAAGGTTTAAACCAAGCTTCAATAGTAGCACCGTTAGTAAATGATAGCTTACTTGATGCAGGAACACTTAAGCTATTTGAACCACTGAACAACATAGAAGCTCCAACTGAACTTGATGTTAAACTTGTTGGTGCAACTCTTACTTTAGCACCCTTCAGAGCAATGCCACCATCGTAAGTTATTTGACCACTTACGGTTCCAAAAGCCCTTCTAAATCCTATATCCTCTGTTGGGTTTGAGAAAAGCGTAAAACCTGCACAATTTAAAACTCCAATTAAAGTATATTTATATAAAACTCCTGTAATAGCATTATTATCAACATATACACCTTCACCCATTGCTGCAGATCCAATTAAGGTTGAATCAGAAGTACTACCATACACTTTTCTATAAACCCTATATGAAGTTAATACATCCACGTTAACAGTACTCCATTCTAGTTGAACTAAATTTGAATAATAACCTTTTGAACATTTTAATTTATTGGTATTACCGTTAAAAGAATTATTAATTACAGGAAAAATCCTAGTAGTAAAAGTGTTGGTTGAAGCAGTTCCCGTTGGTGCACAATTATTTTTTGCACGTACTTTATAAGTATAATTAACACATGGAGAAACATTGGCATCAACATAACTTCTAGCTAAAGGGTTATCAATTTGTTCGTAGGTTGTTCCACTTTGAGATGATCTTTCTACCACAAAACCAGTAATATCAGTTTGAGAGTAATTCCACGAAACAGTTATAGTAGAAGTACTAGGAGAAGCAGAAACACCTGTTGGGGCGGCAGGCACAGTAGGAGAAGCTCCATCGTAGGAGTTTCCGGATAAAGTTTCACCACATATTCCTTCGGTTGCAACTTTATAGTAATACGATATGGTTCTTTGCGGTGCATTTTCTTCATAAGAACGCTCACCACCATCAACTGTACCTACTAAACCAAATGTTCCCGTTGGACTCGTTGCTCTATAAACCTTAAAACTAATCGGATTATTATTATAATAACTCCAATTTACCGAAATTTTACCATCACATCTAGAATCAGTAGCAGTTATACCAGATGGAGCGCTTACTGAAGGTCTTTTAGAACCCTGAGAAGGATTTGACTGAATAGTAGTAATTGCAGCGGGTGAGCTACTAGGGGTATGGATAGCCCTTACTGTATAATTATGATTGCCTGAACCTGAACCATAATCATCATAGGTATTTACTGTGGGACCAACGGTGGCAACAATTTGATTATTTCTATAAACTTGTTGGCTAAAGCCGCAAGGAAAACTATTAGGTAAAGTCCAATCTAATTTTACCCTATCGCAGTAAACCCCATCTGAGGTGAATAACCCGGCAGGTGGCGTTAAAATGGGCAATTGAACAATTTTATCGGTTATTGACCAAGGATTACCGGCAAAAGTACCTTCGGTTGAAATGTTATAAAATGGATTACTTCCATTTACAATATCTGCTGGTGGATTATTCCATACAAATTCTACCGTGTGATCATTACCATTATTATTGAAAAAACCCCGTGATATATTTGCCCCATTTGACGTGACCCACCAAAAGTTTCCCATGTCAAAGAAGTTAGTACCCCCATTATTGTAATTATTTAATTGTAATATTTTTATTCGAACCCCGCTGCCATTTTTGTAGTATAAATTCATATTGGATGTACTACCTGAGCCAACTCTCAAAAAGAGCACTTTTATAGTAATTTTTCCAGTACAATTTTCGTATTTTGTGTCTACGTCTACGTTTCCATTAAAAAAGGGATTCTGAGCCTTAGCAATTTGAAAAGATAAAAAAAGCAGAAAACTCAGGGCAAGTTTTACCATCAATTTTAAAGAAAAATTGGAGTATAATTTTATATTCATAATCGAATTGAAATTTTTTTGTAAAATTATGGCAACCCTTGAATTAAACAAGTTAAAATTAGTGTTGTAATATTTTACATTTATTTTACAGAATAGTTAAATAACTTAGTCTCTGCATCATTATGAAATTATAATTTATATTAAAAATAATGTTATTATTTTATTAATAAATATATTTCATCACTTTTTTATTAACAAATAACAACTTATAATCAAAATCAACTATCTACATAAAATAAAACCCATTTAAATAAAACAATACTGAGACTGCGGGAAAATAAAACAACTGGAAAAATTTATTGTTTACTGAAAGCTATTCCTAATTTAATCTTTTCAATCAACTCAAATGAACGTTTTATTCGCGTATCAACATTTTTAGTAGAAGTGATGTAATGCATCAAACTTCGTTTATAGCCAGTTGTAAACGAATTAAATATAACAGCAGCTTTGTCATCTAAAAGCAAAGCTTCCTTAAATTCTTCCGGAATTTCGAGTAATTCAGAATCTACCAATTTAAAAGAAACTTGAACCAAATCGCCTTCTTTAATTTTGGCTTCTCTGCGTAATTGACTTCCAATCATTAAATATTTTGGCCCTTCTTTCAAGTTTAAAACAGCCAAGTTAAAAGGAGTTATACCATTTAGTTTACCTGCCACCCTCACCCTGCCTTTTTCGGGTATTTGCGCCACAATTTCGTAAGGCAAAAACAAAGCAGTATAAGACAAATTACTAGGTAGCCTTTCAAGCTTGGTTGTAAATGAAAAATCCATCATTTTAAACTTTTGATAAAAATGGTTTAACCCAAGTGTAAGCTACCACACCGATTAAATAAGCTACTCCAAAACCTGTTGCTATATTGGAGTTAATAAAATGGAATATTAACGAAATGACAGCCAATGCTGCTAAAATATAACAGTAATATAAAAACCTAGGTGTTTTCTCATGCTCGTCCGAATCAAAGTAGTTTGAGAAAGGAATAATTAACGTGAACGATACAAACGACAAGTAAAACAAAGCAGTACTTTCTGTAAAGGCACCACCAGCCAAAAATAAAATTCCCAAAATTAAGCCCGCACTAACAATATTAACCGCCTTGTCTTCATCTTTGGTTAAAAGGTATTTTCCAAATGGATCAAACTTTAAAATTAAATTGGATATTGGATTGATTATCCAACTTAAATAAATCAAAAAGAATAACACCAAAAACAGTAAGAAGAATATGGGAGAAATAGCGGTTAATAATTTCAAAAACCTTGAAAAAACAAAAATTCCTATCCCTATTCCCCAGCCTATATTTCCTTTGTGGTTATTTATCCAAAACGAATACCTAAGCACCAAACTATATAAAAAATTACTTCCCTTAATGGCATTTACCATACCAACCCTGGCATTATTTGAATTTGGGTCAAGGCGCAATGCTTCTGCAAAATGTTTTTGCGCTTCTTTGTAATCTTTGGTTTCTAACTTACTCCAACCAATGGTGCTATGCGAATATGCATTTTCAGGATCAGCAGCCAAAACTTCATCTACATGGGTTAAAATCTCCTCTTTTCTATTCAGTTTGGTTAAAGCTGTAATTCTATGATTGAGCGCTTGTGTATTTTCAGGGTCAATGGCCAACGCTTCATCAGTAACTTCTAAAGCTTTTTCCCATTCCTTTTCATCAATGTACAATGCGGCTTTATACGCAAAATAATCAGCATCCCACGGTTCAATATTAATGGCTATATCAATGTTTTTAAATGCCAAAGGATAATTATCCATAGCACCATAATTGATTGCCAAATAATAAAAACCCAGATCAGATTCTGGATTAATACCAATTATTTTTTTGGCCAATGCCATCGACTCTTTGTTATTACCTAAATCGTAATAACACCCGCAAAGCATTAGTAGAACATACAGATTTTCAGGCTCATAAACCAATGCTTCATGCAGCTCTTTAACAGCTTCCTTTTTCCTGTTTAAATCAATAAGTATGCGTGCCCTTTCAATGAATTTTTCTATATCCATTTACTTTTTAAGGTTTAAATATTTCAAAATATCATCGTATTGGCCGCCATCGTTTGAGTATAAAGCATAATTTTTTGCACTGCTAAACCATTCTTTGGTAGGGGATTTAACCATAGAAACTGCCTTTTTTAAATCAGAAGTATTAATAGGAATAACCTTATTTTGTTTAATAGATTCAGGTAGTTTACTTTCAATGGCCACATCAATTAATGCTTTCATATCAGCTCCAGTAAACTCTTCTGTACTTTTTACAATGGCTTTAACATCTATTTGTTCTGTTGGCTTATCTTTTAAGTAAATATTTAAAATTTCTTCGCGGGCTATAGCATCAGGTGGCGATACAAAAATAATTCTATCAAACCTTCCTGAACGCCTAAAAGCTGAATCTACATACCAAGGACTATTGGTAGCAGCCATAATTAAAACGCCTTCGTTCGAGTGTTTTACACCATCCATTTCTTCTAAAAACTGATTGATTAAAAACCTTGAACTATTGCTGCGCATATCTGAACGACTAGCGCCCATAGCATCTACCTCATCAAAAAACAATACACAGGGAGTTGAGTTACGGGCTTTTTGAAATAATGAATGTAAATTCTTTTCACTATTTCCTTGCCACATATCTAACACATCGCTTATGCCTACAGAAATAAAATTTGCTTTAATTTCTCCTGCTGTAGCTCGCGCAATATGCGTTTTACCGCATCCCGGAGGACCATAAAGCAAAATACCTCCACCAATTTTTTTACCAAATGCTTTGTAAATTTCAGGATTATTAAGCGGATGAATTACCTTTAAGGCAATCTCCTCTTTTACTTTATCCATTCCACCAACATCGCTAAAATTAATTTTTGGTTTTTCAATATCGGCAAAAAAATTATCATCATTTTCATTCAAATCATCGGCTAAATTAGCAACAGCCATACCACTTTCACGCAACTTTTGATTTACCTGAAGTTCAAAATCATCATCCTCAAAATCATCGTTTAAACTACTAGCTATATCGTACGAAAGTTTGGCTTGTTTATAATCACCTTTCAAAAAACTTGCTTTGGCAAAATAATAGTTAGCCTCAGCATGGTCTGGTTCTTGTTTTAATATTTCATCTAATAAAATATGAGCCGCCTCTACCTTTTGTAATTGATAAAAACATTTAGCCAAACCCGTTTTTATATCGGCACCCGAATCAATATCAAGCAAAGTTTTATACTCATTTTCTGCCTCTTGGTAACGAGTTAAATTAAACAAAGCTTCTGCCAACATTTTACGCAAAACGGTATTATTAGGCGAAAACTGCAATGCTTCTTTTAAATTATTTATTTGTTCGTCAGTCATAAAATTTTTAAGTTAAATAAAATTAACTTTTCAAGTATATCAATACAAATTGGTTTAAACAAAGAAGTTTTTTTTAAAATAATAAGAGACTCCAAACATCAAAACCTAACTTTTCAACTAATTTAGTTCAATTACAATTTTAGCGAAAATAAAAAATATAATATTGATTTTCAATTTATTACAATTTAAAAACAACATAATTTTAAAAACTGTGGAAATATCATTGTTTAGAATAATTCTAAATAATAATCTTGCAGCATTAAATCGCATAAAATGAACATTAAAATTACGCTTATTTCAATTCTTATATTTTTATTTTCAAAATACTCTTTTGCACAAAACTACGATTCTACAAAGGTTACCAATTTATCAGAAATATTAATAAAGGAACAAAAAAATACAAACAGTATAGAGCGTATGCCCGACATAAAAGATAACGCTATTTACGCAGGTAAAAAAACAGATGTAATAAACGTAGAAAAAATAAATGCCGATTTAAGCATAAACAATACACGTCAAATATTTAGCAAAGTTCCAGGCATTCAAATTTGGGAAAACGATGGTTCTGGAATTCAAACCAATGTATCAACAAGAGGATTAAGTCCCAACCGATCGTGGGAGTTTAATGTACGCCAGAATGGTTATGATATTGCCTCAGAGGCATTTGGTTATCCTGAAGCTTATTATACTCCACCCGCTGAGGCACTTTCAAAAATTGAATTGGTGAGGGGAGCAGCTTCGTTACAATATGGAACTCAATTTGGTGGCTTCCTCAATTATCAAATTAAAAAAGGCAATCCAAATAAGCCAATTACTTTTGAACAACAAATTACTCAAGGAAATTATGGTTTGTTTAACTCTTATTCTGCCATAGGAGGAACTGTAAAAAAATGGAATTATTATGCTTTTTTTCATCAACGAAAAGCCGATGGATGGCGCGATAACAGTGAATACAATACCAAAACCTTTTATGCTAATATCAATTATCAATTTACTAAAAAACTGAATATTGGAATTGAATATACCAATATGGATTACAGCAGCCAACAACCTGGTGGATTAACGGACGCGCAGCTTAAAACCAATGCCAAACAATCAGCTAGAAACCGCAATTGGATTGGTACACCATGGAACGTAGCTAATTTAACCATAAAATACGACATCAATTCAAAACTCAACTTATTAGTAAAAAGCTTTGCTACTTTTAGCGAACGCAATAGTGTTGGTTTTATAAGAGCAATAAATGTGGTAGATACCATAAATCCTAATACTTTGCAATATAGTCAGCGACAAGTAGATAGAGATTTTTATAACAATATTGGAACAGAGGCTAGGTTAATTTTTAAATACAATTTATTTAAATTGAACCAAACATTGGCCACGGGTGTAAGAGCTTACATAGGCAATACACAAAGAAAACAACTTGGCGTAGGCACCACAGGTTCTGATTTTAATATTTGGGTAAACAATAATCAGTACAGTAGAGATTTAACATTTCAAACGCAAAACGTGGCAATTTTTGCTGAAAATATATTTAATATAACCAAACATTTTAAAATAGTTCCCGGCATTCGTTACGAAGGAATTATCAATAAAATAGAAGGAAGTATAAATGGCAATGTTAGTAAAATTCAAAGTGACGAAAGCAGCAGAAATATAATATTAGCTGGTGTAGGAAGTGAGTATAATTTTAGTAATAAAACTACTTTATATGCCAATTTTTCGCAGGCATATAGACCTGTAACTTTTTCAGAATTTACACCAGCAAGCAGCACCGATGTAATTGACCCTAATTTAAAAGATGCCAACGGCTATAATGCAGATTTAGGCTACCGAGGAGCGGTTAAAAATTGGATAACATTTGATATTAGCTTGTTTTACTTAAATTATAATAACAGAATTGGAACCATAATTAAAAATGGCAATAATTTTAGAACCAATATTGGCCAATCAGTAAGCAAAGGAATTGAATCTTACATTGAGTTAAACTTAGTAAAATTATTTACTGAAAATAACAAATTTGGAAACGTAAGTTTGTTTAGTTCTAACTCATTTATGGAAGCAAAATACGTAAGTTCATTAGAAACAGATCCATTAAAAAGTTATAATGGAAAATGGGTTGAAAATGCCCCACAGTTCATCAATAGATTTGGTTTAACTTATGCCATTAAATCATTTTCTACCACTTTACTTTATAGCAATACCAGCCAAATATATACAGATGCTTTAAATACTGTAACACCTAATAGCAATTATCAAGTTGGAAAAATTGATGGCTATAAGGTACTAGATTTATCAGCTTCGTATGGCTTATTAGAACATTACAATATAAAAGCTGGAGTTAACAATTTAACCGATGAAGTTTATGCTACTAGAAGATCGGGTGGATATCCTGGACCTGGATTATTACCTGGCAACGGAAGAACTTACTATTTAAGTTTTGGTGTAAACTTTTAACCATTAATTTTGGAGTATTGAACATAATTATTTGCGTAGTTTAATCAATTGGCAAGCAAATGCCTATATTTGAAATAAACCAAATTTTATGAAGCAACCTCGCACCATTAAATACTTCATTTTACTTTCAATATCATTATTGAGCATAAATGTTTTTGCACAAAAAACCGAAACAGTTAAACACAAACATGCCTTAGGTGCTGGAGCTGGTTTTACTACTGGTTATGGCCTTTCGTACAGATATACGCCTAACAAATTTGGCGTGCAAGTTAATTTTGCTCCATACAAATCAGAGTCTATAACAAGGTTTAGCACGGGGCTAACTTTTTTATACCAATTAATGGAAACCGACAAAACTGCTTTGTACTTATACCAAGCCAACCATTATTACAGCAACAGCAATTCAGCAGCCTATAACCAAGTAAATGGCTTATACGACAAAAAAGAGGAAGAAGCCTATTTTAACAATGGATTAGGTTTTGGATTTGAAGTAACCATAGTAAAAAATATTGGCTTTAACTTAATGACAGGATATGCCCTTTACCAAAATGCTAAAAACTACAATGTAACAGGCGAAGCGGCATTGTATTTTAAGTTTTAGAAGATTAGTAAAAGATTTTTTATTAAACAATTACGTTATTTGAAATAAAAAATTCAATGTTGGTGACGCTTCGCTAAACACCAACATCGGCAGAAAATAGATGGAATAAAACTATCATGTTTAAACTAATTTTAAAACATTCGATAATAATCAATATTGGGTTTATGCTAATATCCATATTTGCATTTCTTCAAAGAGATGCCGGTGATATTATATTCGTTTTACTTTCTGCTTTATATACTTTTTGTTACTTAATTTCTATTATTGTTGTTTACAGAAAGAATCCAAACAAAATGCTCATTTCTTTTATTCTGCTTTGCATATATTCATTAATAGTTGGAATAATTTTTATTCAAATAATTAACACAAAAGAAAAGGAAGGGGAGGTGAAAATGATAGAGGAAACACTTTGATTTTAATATTCGTCAATAAGGCTATAATTTATCGTAAAAGAACGCCAAACCAATGGCCTTAGCTAAATATTGTCTTCATAAAAATACCTATTTTAACTAGAAATTATTAATTTTATACCATGTTGTTACGATTTGTAAAATTTGAAGAAAACTTTGTAGATGCCTTATTATTTTCTTTTTTGGCAATTAATTTTATTCTTTACCATCTAATTTTTAAAAGCTTGATAGGCATTTCATTATTTAAATACAAACTACCTATTATTGCTCTATTTGTAATGGTAATGATGGTAAATTACCAAGAAATAAAAATGTTTTTTCTTTCTAAAAACTATTTAACATTTTTAAAAAGAATTTTATTTGCTTTCTGCACTAGCCTTTTATTAATGGAATTAGTCTTGGTTCCATATTTTATTAAAGTAAAATACTTTTCAATTGCTAATAGGGAAGAGTTAGTTTTATCCATTGATAATTTAGATCTCGGGAGAGTAGGTAGAAGTGGGATTTACTACACTTTCAAAGGTAAAAAACATTATAGGGGTGTAGATGGAAAAATGGTTTACGATATTAAAAAAAATGGTAAGTATAATTATTGTATTCATTTAATTGTAAATAAGTCAATCGATGATATTTATGTTATAAACACATTTGAAATAATTAAATGTAATTGATTTGAGCAAATGCTAATCCAACCACTTTAGCCAAAACTAAATAGTTTTTTATTAAATAATTACGTTATTTGAAATATAAAATTTGATGTTGTTGGTGCTTCACTAAACACCAACATTGGCAGAATATTGGAATTTGTACGAATATAATATATAGAGCTGATGGAACAAGGTATTAATTATTTAAGGTATTTATTTACTAAACAATTTTTTATTAAATTTTTGTTTATGCTAATATTAGGCTTTTCAATATCTAGTGTTAAATGTCAAAATAAATTTTTGGACTCTAATTCAATAAAGTTATGGAAAAATGATTCTTGTGGTGCTAATGGAGACAGAATGATAATAACAGATTTTATTTTAAAAGAGAATAAATTTAATAATGAAAGTGTTTCTATTCTATTTAAAGTTTTAGGTGTTCCGGATCAAATTGATACATTAAAAGATAATAGGTATATTTATTCCTATATTGTAAATGGATTATATTTGGAAGAATCCAAATCCTGTTTAGTAGATATTCCACTTTTGGGTGTTTTAGCTTTTAATGTAAAAAAAACAAAAGTATTAAATTCAGAATATTTAATGGAGTAATTGATTTATATGTGAGTACCTAGCTAGCGCAAGTAAACTCTGCAAAGCTTGTCCCTAGCTAAAGCAATTGAAATACAGCAAAGCTAGTGCACGGCATTTGGCGTGTTCAATGCAACAAAATGCAAAACAAAGCACAACCACTTTAGCCAAAACTAAATAGTTTTTTATTGAATAATTACGTTATTTGAATTATAAAATTTGATGTTGGTGACGCTTCGCTAAACACCAACATCCGCAGAGGAAATAAATTAATAGAACTAATGAAAAAAATTTTAATAATACAAGTGACCCTATTTTTATTTTTATATGGTTTAAATGCTCAAAATAATAATATATGTTCAGGGAAATATTATACATATTGTTTATTAGATGATAATGTATATGATTCGTATGAATCAAAAACAGTATTAAAAAAAATAAATTTTAGCTTATTATACATTTTAGGCGATACTTTTCAAGAAAGTGATGTTAAACAACTAGTTAAAAACATTTCAAACAACTTTGCTAAAGCAATTTTTAATCATGGTGTGAAAAGCAAATTATTTAGAAGAAAATACATGAAAACATTTGGATTTACAAGAATAAATTTATATTTAAGGAGTACTTATATTATAAACAAAACATGCGAATTTGAAATAATTAACAGTTATAATGGCACATCTAAATATAATTCAGATAAAAAGTATGTTTTGGTTAAAGTATACTTAATAAATAAACTAATATAATTAGCCCTAGCTAGTCTTGAATTATTTCATAAAGTGAATTGAAGCGCAGTTACGATTGTCCGCTCTCATCAACCAACAAAAGTAAACTACTACCCCCCCAACCTGTACAAGTGCAATGTCATAAAGTGAAGGAATTCCTGACCTTGAAAAGGTCAAATGTTTATAGCAAACAGCAATTGATTGGTGGGTGCGACCCCGATGGGGTCGAATGTTTTATGAAATATATTTTCTATAAACATGTGACTCCTTTGGAGTCATTTCATTAACATATAACTTTGAATAAGAGCGTACTTCGTTCCAAGCAACAAAAAGAAAATAACAAATTCAAACCGCTTTAGCCAAAAACTAAGAAGTTTTTTATTAAATAATTACGTTATTTGAAATATAAAATTTGGTATTGGTGACGCTTCGCTAAACACTAACATCGGCAAAAAAAGTGTTTAGATAACATAAATTTGTATTCATAAATTATTAGTAAACTTAATGAAATACAAACAGCCAATAAAATTTATCGAAGAAAACTTAACAGCAAGTTCTATAATTTTCTTTAGTGAGAATTCTGCAAAAGACATTTATGAAGAAATGAAATCAATACTCGATAAGTCAAATAATGTATTTCATACACCTAACCTATCTGGACAAATTGATTCAAATTACAACTTTATAATAACACATAAAGTAGAATTTGGTAATATAAATATTGGTGGTTTTGATGGAATGAGTGCAGAACTTAAAGGGCAAATAACAGAAGAAAAATTAGGTTCAAAAATTATTGTTACAATCCAACCAAACTCAGCATTTGCTCTGCTGTTTCTTGCTTTTTTTCTTGGCGGATTAATTATAATATTCTTTACAATTTTCTCATTGCCTAATTATGATAATTCTTTTATAACGGGACTTTTTTCATTATTCATTTTTTGTCCAATTTTACTTTTGATTTCTTATAATGTCAAAAAATCACTTGTAGACACATTTGTAAGAACGTTTAAGTTGACTATAAAAATATTGTAGATCGCCCAGTTGCTTTGAGTTTCCGCTTGTTCCAACCAACAAAAGGAAACTACTAACCCACACCCAAGCCGATACAAGTGCAATGTCATGAAGTGAAGGAATTCCTGACCTTGAAAAGGTCAAATGTTTATAGCAAACATCAATTGGTTGGTGGGTGCGACCCCGATGGGGTCGAATGTTTTATGAAATATATTTTCTATAAACATATGACTCCTTTAGAGTCATTTAATTTAACATATAAAATTAAATAAGAACGTCATTCGTTACATGCAACAAAAGGAAAATGCCAACCATACTAATCTAAATAAAACACCAAACTTTAGATAAATAAAAAAGGCTTACAAGTTTGAACTTATAAGCCTTTTAATTTTAGTGGAGGCAACAGGATTCGAACCTGTGACCCTCTGCTTGTAAGGCAGATGCTCTGAACCAGCTGAGCTATGCCTCCATTTTAAAACGATTGTGTTGTTCGTTTTGGGGAGTGCAAATATAGATATACAATTTAATAATGCAAAACATTTTCAAAAAAATTCCTGTTTTTTTTCTTAAGTCCTAATAATCTTAGCAATAAAATAAAGTACACATTCAAAAAAATGTGCATTTTACTTTATTTCCAATATAAAATATATGCTGCAAATTTGCGTTCTATAATATACTGTGAAACCATTTTTTAAAATATTACTTGCCAGCATCCTGTTTTTGTTATTTGCCGCAGCCGTTTTTGTAGGCTACCTGTTTAACAACAAACGCATTTTAACCAATTTTGTGATTGAACAAATTAACAACAACCTCAATGCTGAACTACAAGTTAAAAATAGCGATGTCACCATTTTTCAAAATTTTCCAAATGTAAGCCTTGATTTGATTGGCGTTTCGCTGCAAACCAAAACTGAAAATATATTAACGGCCAATCACTTGTATTTTGGCTTTAACATAAAAGATATTTTAAATAAAAATTACCATATCCAAATAATTACCATTGATAGTGCTACCATAAATTTAAAAATAGACGAAAATGGCAAATCGAACCTAGATATAGTAAAAGGCAGTAATGAACAAGAAAGCAAAAACACCAACTTTTTAATTGATTTAGAAAAAGTAAAGCTTAAACGTGTTAACTTTAATTTTAACGATTTACAAAGTAATCAGCACTATAAAACTCAAATAAATGAAGCTGAATTTAATGGAAGTTTTAAAAACACTGAGTTTAAACTAAATGCTTATGCCAACACATTTGTAAACCACATTACCAGCAGCAATTTAAATTTTGTAAAAAATAAAAACGTGGTTATAAAAGCCAATATTGCTGTTAATAACAATAAAAAAACGTATGCATTTAAAAATGCTGAACTAAAAATAAACGAACTTGATTTATTGTTGAACGGATTAATAACCGGCAAGCAAGTAGGAAGCGAAGTGCAACTAGATTTTGATTCTAAAAAAATAAGCATTGCTTCATTATTCAGTTTGTTACCCATAAAAATTCCGGCCGAGGTATTGGAATACGAAAGCAAAGGAAATGTATTTTTTAAAGGAACCGTAAATGGTTTGATATCGCCAGTTAGCAATCCAAAAATATTGGTTGATTTTGGAGTAAGTAATGGCAGTATTCACAACAAAAAACTCAATATTGAACTCAACAATATTTCGATGATGGGTAAGTTTAACAATGGCGCAAAACAAGACCTAACAACCAGTTTATTGGTGCTTAACAACATAAAAGCCAAATTAGCTAATGACCAAATTAACGGAGATATAACCATAGAAAATTTGGCTTCGCCTAAACTTGATTTGGCATTGGTTGGAACTATGAATTTAGAGAATTTATTTCAACTTTTTCCAGTAAAAGCCATTGAAAGCATAAAAGGTAATATTGGTTTCGACACAAAAATTAAAGCTAATTTAGCTGACAAAAACACCAGCAATGTTTGGAAACAAGCAGGTAATTACGGTAAATTTAATTTATTGGTTAACAACTTAAAAATTAAAGATTTTGATAAAAAAATAGATAATTTGGAAGCTAATTTTGCTTTAAACGGAGCCAATTTAGACATAGAAAAATGCAATGTAAACCTCAATCAGTCGGATGTAAAAATTAGTGGAAGCTTAAATAATTTTTTAGGTTATTTATTTGGTAATAACGAAAATTTGGTGGCCAATATTAACTACAACAGCAATTATGTAGATATGGAACATGTTATTTTTATGCCCGAAACAAAAAAATCAACCAATACAGAAAGCAAATATAACATACCACAAAATATTGATTTACAAATAAATGCAAATATCGACAAATTCAAATACAATAACTTTATTGCCAATAATTTATCGTGCAAAATACAGGTTTTGCCTATGCAAATTATTATAAACCAAGCCAAGTTAAATGCACTTAACGGAAGTGTAAATTTTGCAGCTAAAGTGCTTAATAGCAAGCAAGGAAATTATTTTGTGGAAAGTAAAATTGACCTGAAAAATATAAATGTAACCGAGGCATTTAGGCAATGTAATAATTTTGGACAAACCAATATTACTGCTCAAAATTTAAAAGGAACCTATAACGGGAGTATTGATTTTGCAGGAGTTTGGGACGAAAAACTAAATTGTAAAACAGATAAAATTTATGCGCAAATAAAAATTCAATTGCTAAATGGTGAGCTTATTAACTACAAACCACTAGCAGCTTTAAGTAAATTTGTAAGTTTAACTGATTTGCAAAATTTAAAATTTGCGGAACTAAATAATACCATTGAAATTAGGGAACAAACCATTACCATTCCTAAAATGCTGATTGAAAACAATGCTGTGAACATTACACTGAGCGGCAGTCAAAACTTTGATAACTTTATAGATTACGATTTAAAGGTAAATTTAAGTGAAGTATTGAGAAAAAAACTGAAAGCTAAAGACAATGAATTTGGCGAAGAAGATGAAAAGAAAAAAGGAATCAATTTATTTATAAATATGCGTGGGCCAATAGACAATTTGAAGTTTGTTTACAATAAAACGGCCGTTAAGCAAAACATAAAAGAAAAAGCAAAAGTGGAAAGCAAAAGCATTATTGAAACACTAAAAAAAGAGGTGGGGATAATTCCAAACAATACCAAAACCACCGATAAACCCAAAGAAAAACAAAATGACAACGATGAACTTGAATTTGAAAAAGATTAATACAGCCATTTTACTTTTATTGGCAGTAAATATTGCAAGCGCCCAAAAAATTAAAACATCTTCCATTGAGTTATATGGTTCAATTGGAGCTGTATTTAATGGTTCGTTTAATTCATCGAGCAGTAGCGATATGGCAAACAGCTACCAAACCTTTAAACAATACCAAGATTCAACCTCGAACAAAGAAACTTGGCGACTAAACTTTAGCCCACAAATTGGAATTATTTACCAAATAAACCGCGATTTTGACTTACAATGTGGTTTAAGTTACATAGTTTTAGGGCATCAAAGGCAATTAAACAACTTAAAATATAAGGATTATACCTATCCGGGAGTTGGCAGCACAAGCGGGCAAATAGTTGAAAATACCAACGTAGAAAGAAATATAAAACTAAACTACAGATACCAATATTTGCAAGTTCCTTTATTGTTTAATTACCATGTAAATGCTAGGTCGGTTGGGCAAAAAGTGAAGGTAAGCTTAAGTGGTGGAGTTGGTTTCAATATTCTACTAAAGCACGATATAAACGCAGTATTAAACGATGGTTTTAAAATTGATGATAAAAGTAGTTTTTCAATTGATAGTACAGGCTTTAAAGCTAATACTTTTTCAGCCAATTTTATGCTTGGAACCCGATTAGATTACGATTATAAAAAACAAATTAAACTCATTTGCCAGCCCATGTTTGGTTATTTTCCTTTATCTGTTAGTAGTAACCAATTAGAAGCAAGACCTTGGTATTTTAACCTTAGTTTTGGTGTTATTTACTCGCTTGATGATTTGAAGAAATGATAAACAGACTAAATATCAGGGTTTATGGTTTATTAGTTAATCAGCTAAACGAAATACTTTTGGTTGATGAACAAATAGATGATTTTAAATTTACCAAATTTCCTGGCGGTGGTTTGGAACTTGGCGAAGGCACTGTGGAATGCCTGAGAAGAGAATTTATGGAAGAATGTAATTTAACAATAGATGTGAAAGAACATTTTTACACCACCGATTTTTTCCAGCAAAGTGCCTTTAGGGCAACTGACCAACTTATTTCCATTTATTACAAAGTAGAACCAATTCAATTTCCAATAGAAATAAATTTAGAACCATTTGAAGTAATCGAACATGGTAAAACAGAAACGCTTCATTTTAAATGGGTTAGCCTTTCAAAACTAAAACCTGAACAGCTCACCTTTCCAATTGATAAATTGGTTTGCGAAATGCTTTTACAACAAAGTATTTAACCATAATTCATATACTAAATTTTTAAGTAAAATCAGTTATTTGAAATAGATAATAACATTGAAAAACAGCTGGTAAAAGTTAAGTTTGCACCAAAATAAAAAAAACACAAAAACTTTAAATATGGGTAATATTAAAATTTCGGTAGCCAAAGGCGATGGTATAGGTCCAGAGATAATGGATGCAGTAATAGGCATTTTTGATGCTGCGCAAGTTCCTTTACAATACGAGTTTATTGATATGGGAAAAAGCATTTACGACAAAGGCTTTGGAACAGGAATGACCGAGGAGGCCAAAAACAGTGTAGAAACCAATGGAATTTTATTTAAAGGACCAATGGAAACACCTAAAGGAAAAGGTGTTAAAAGTATAAATGTAACAGCTCGTAAAACTTGGAGCACCTTTGCAAACAGACGTCATTTTAGATCGTTAGAAGGAGTGAATACGGTATTTTCTAAAGCAGGAATTCCAATTGACTTAACCATAGTTCGCGAAAATATTGAAGATACTTATGGCGGAATTGAACACATGTTAACGCAAGATGTTGCTTTGTGCCGCAGATTTATTACCCGTCCAGGTAGTTTACAAGTTCATAAATTTGCTTTTGAAATGGCTCGCAAAGAAGGCTTTAAAAAAGTAACTTGTGCTCACAAAGCCAATATTATGAAACTAACTGATGGTTTATTTTTAGAAACTTTTTACGAAGTAGCTAAAGATTATCCTGAAATTACTGCAAACGATATAATTGTAGATGATTTAGCCATGAAATTGGTAGCATATCCTCAAACCTTTGAAGTAGTAGTTTTAACGAACCTTCAAGGTGATATCATGAGTGATTTATGTGCTGGCTTAGTTGGTGGTTTGGGTTTTGCCCCTTCGGCAAATATTGGTGAAAATATTTCAATATTTGAGGCTGTACACGGAACTGCGCCTGATATTACAGGTAAAAATATTGCTAATCCAACTTCGTTATTGTTAAGTGGCTTAATGATGTTGCGCCATTTAGGAATAATGGACAAAGCTAACTTAATTGAAAATGCTTTATTATATACTTTATCGCAAGGTGCACATACTGGCGATTTTGGCGACAAATCAAAACCAAGTTTAAATACTACTGATTTTGCTAACACAATCATAGCTAATTTAGGCAAAGAGCCTGAAAACAATAAAGCACGCGAAACAAGTTCAACTAGTACCTTCCATTTACCAACTCGTCCAAATAACCAAAAAGTAATGTTTACTCAACGCGAAGTTGGAATAAAAGAAAGCATTGTTGGAGCAGATTTATTTGTGGAGTTCAATGGCACTGCCGATTTAATTGCACCGATAGTTCAAAAACATTTGAATGAAAATTTCAAACTGATTATGATTTCAAATCGTGGAACTCAAGTTTGGCCTACAGGTTCAGTTTTTACCGAATGTGTTGACCAATACAGAGTGCGTATTGAAACAGTAAATGGTTATGAAGCTAACGTTGTTGAAATATATGAATTAGCAGGAAAAATAACAAAAGATATATTGGTTACTTCGGTTGAATTGCTTAGAAAATTTGGCGATAAACCAGGTTATTCATTGGCGCAAGGTCAATAAAACGAAATAATTAAACATAAAAAAGGCCACTTAGTAAAATATACTAAAGTGGCTTTTTTTTATAATACCAACAAAACATTTAACAAAAATATAAAATCCTACTTCAAAATTCCCTTTACTTGTTCTAATACTTTTATAAAATCATCAGGACCAAGATAACCTGCTGCCACCTGTATTTGTTTCTTATTAGGTTCAATAAAATAAGTGGTTGGAAATCCAGTAGATTTACCTTGAGTAAGTTGAGCAAATAACTCACGACCTGACACTTTATGACCTTCAAGTTCATATTCAGCATCTTTTATTTCTGGGTTAAACTTAATTACCACAAAATCTTTATTTAACATACTGATAACCTTTTGATTGGCATAGGTATCTCTGTCCATTTTTTTACACCAACCACACCAATCAGTATAAGCATCTACCAACACTATTTTATTGGTTTTTTTTGCTAATGGATAACCAGTATTCCAGTCAAGCCATTTAAGTTCGTCTGTACTAATTTTAAATGAACCACATACAAGCAAAATGGCAAAAGCCAAGAATATATTTTTCATAACATTATTGCTATTAATTGTTAAAAAATTGATTGATTAAAGCCACCAAAAAGTCTTCATTAATTCTATTAAATTCATGTGGCGTATTTGGAAAAACAGCTAGTTGAGCATTTGGAATAAGTTTATACACACCCACTGTATCTAGATAATTAGCGGTTTTATCTTTATCACCAACAGCCAACATAACAGGTGCTATAATTTTGGCAAAATCTTCATCTAAAATTAGTTTTCCTTTAGCTAAATCCATCATCATATTACTTGTGCTATTGAGCAAATTTTTCCAAACATTCATGCCATGTAAGACCATCAAGTTATTGGCAAATGCTGGAACTTTTTCAAGCATTTTTTCCGGATTTAAAAACTCAGTTTCTTTAGCTGCCGATGCTAAATCCCACTTCAATTTGGTACTACATGTAAAAATTTTTTCTACTTTTTCAGGATATTTTAAAGCAAACATCAATGCTGCATAACCACCCATACTGTAACCAAACAAATTAATTTTTTCGATTTTATTGGTATTTAGATAATTAAAAATATCGCTTACAAATACTTCGAACGAAAGCCCTCCTAGTGGAATTAAATTACCGCCATGCCCACTAAAATTAAGGGTGTGAACATTGTAATCATTAGACAGTTTTAACTTTAATGAGTCAAACTGAACAGACGAATTTAAGGCACCATGCAAAAACAGAATTGATTTCATGCGTAAAAATAATTAGTTGCAAGTTAAACTATTCAAAACAAAAAATTTGGCATTTAAATTGATTACTAAGTTAAAAAATAAAAAAAAGTTACATATTTCAATGCTTTTCATTATTTTTGATGTCTAAATTAATAATTAATCATAACTAAATTGAAAACAATAAGCTTCGTTTTAACAATTTTTCTTTTAGGAGTTAACCAAATTGTATTTGCTCAAGGGCAAGATCAAACATCGCCAACATACGATTACAGTTATACTGATAGTACTTCAACTAACAGCGGAGGTGATGATTCAACCAAAGAATCATCAGAAAATGGTGAGGCTAATACAGTTGTTGGTTACAAAAGAATTGTATTAAATTTAGACTCAAACACTAATTTAATAACTTACAGTGGTGTAGTTGAACAAGAAGAAAGCGGAAGTGATTCACTCTACGCGCGTGCCAAAAAGTTTGGAGAAAAACTTTTTGGAAAAGATAAAAGCATTTTTGAATTACAAAAATATGGTCAAAAATTAGTTATGAACGGTTCAATCACTGCATACTCTTATGCCAATAAATATAACAAAAAAAGTATTGGTAAATATGAATTTAAAATGACTGTATATATCAAAGAAGGCAGATATAAATATACCATTACTAATTTGGTTCATCAAGGGCCAACTCCTGCTAATGGCAAACCATTCAGAAATTATTTTGAGTACTACTACAATTCAACAAGCAATATTAGAGGAAACGATATCATTTTAAGATATGCAGATAAAGAAATTAAAGATACCATAGCTAAGTTTCAAACAGCCATGAAAGATCCTAAAGTGGTAGATGAAGACGAATGGTAAAATATTTTATAAAAAAAGCCATCAATTAACTAGTTGATGGCTTTTTTTATTTTTAGATTTTAAAAGTAATTTACAAAACATGTCATTAATAATAACACCTGAAGTAACCTTAGAAGCACTGCAATTAAGAAACAAAAACACCATGAGTGAATGGTTAGGAATTGAGTTTATAGAACTAACCAGCGATTATTTAATAGCAAAAATGCCAGTTGACCATAGAACTACTCAACCACTTGGAGTTGTAAATGGTGGCGCCTTTTGTGCATTAGCCGAAACAGTTGGCAGCATGGCCGCTAACTTATGTATTGATAGAAACAAATATGTTGCACTTGGGTTAGATATTAATGCAAACCATATTCGTTCAGCTGGCAAAGGTTGGGTTTATGGAAAAGCCACACAATTACATTTAGGCAAATCAACACAAGTTTGGGAAATTAAAATTACCGATGATGAAAACAAACTTTGCTGCATTAGCCGATTAACCATGAGCGTAATTGAAATAAGAAAATAAGCTATTTTGAGTAAAGCAACTGTATTTTACAAACTACCAGGAAGAAAAGAAATTGTTAAAAAAACAGGCATTATAAACCCTGTACTAAAACCAATTTCATTTGTTGACATAATAGACGATGTATTCCTTTTTTCGCCATACAACAGCGGAAATTTAGCTTATGAAATTCAGTTAAAAAGTGATATAGACAAATTTGAAATTATTGGCTATTCACCAAACTCCAAAATGAATTATGATTCAAAAGCCGAATTTGTAGCTAAAACAACTAAAGCCATAGATACAATGCAACAAACATCAAGTATAAGCAAAGTGGTATTGGCAAGATGTTTTAAGCAAAAAATTGATTATGAACTAGATATAAACTCTTATTTTTTAAATCTATGTTTAAATTATCCCAATTCGTTTGTTTACGCAGTATCAAGTGCAGTTACAGGAACTTGGATAGCAGCAACTCCAGAAATATTCCTAAGAACCAATTACCAAACCATAGAAACAATAGCTTTAGCGGGCACAATGCTTAATAATAGCAAACAAAATTGGGGAAATAAAGAAATTGATGAACAGCACCAAGTTGAAATTTTTATAGAGGCAATTGCAGCTCAAAACCTAATTGAAACACTATCTCAACTTGGTCCTACAGATTTAATTACTGGGCATTTAAAACACTTATATACTCATTATACATTTAAATATAATGATGCAACAATAGCCAATTTTGTAAAAGACTTAAACCCAACACCAGCGGTGGGTGGTTTACCAAAACAAAATGCTATTGATTTCATTAATGAAAATGAAAACCTAGAAAGAAAATTCTACACAGGTTTTGTTGGAATTATGACCAAAAGCGAAACTAACTTGTATGTAAACTTAAGGTGTATGGAATTATTTAAGAATCATATTAACCTATATGCTGGCTGCGGAATTACCAAAAAATCAAATGCGGAGGCAGAATGGCTTGAAACTAAAAACAAACTAAAAACATTAGGTAATTATTTACCTTAAATTTTTAAAAAATTGCTTCATTAAATCTGCCGCTTCTAAAGCTAATATACCCTTTTCTATTTTTGTTTTAGGATGCAATTTAACCATGGCTTTTTCAAAGCCTCTTTTATCATCGGAAGCTCCAAAGACTACTCTATCGAACTGCGCCCAAAATATGGCTCCAGCGCACATAACACAAGGTTCTAAGGTAACGTATAGCGTACAATCATTTAAATATTTTGCACCTAAAAACCCTGCGGCAGCAGTTATAGCTTGCATTTCAGCATGAGCTGTAACATCGTTTAATCTTTCGGTTAAATTATGTCCTTTTCCAATAATTTGATTATTAGAAACCACTACACACCCAACAGGAACTTCACCTATGCTAAATGCTTTTTGAGCTTCCATTATGGCTTGTTTCATAAAATACTCATCACTAAAAAAAATGTCATTCATGTTTCAAAATAAAGAAAATAACCTTACTTATAATTAATTAGGTAATATTTTATTCGCAAAAATTAGTTTTTAATTAATAGTTATTACTTTGCAAAAGAATAGACGTAAAAAATGTTTAAAGTAAAAACCATTTGTATAATAAATGATGATGATATTTTCACATTTATTCTTAAAAAGAGCATTTCTAAGTTAAATATTTGCGAGCAAATATTAACCTACACAAATGGCGAAGAGGCAATTAAAGCTTTATCCGTAAATGATTTTACATTACCCGAAATAATTCTATTGGATATAAACATGCCTTTTATGAATGGATGGGAATTCCTTGATGAGTTTAGCAATATCAATAAAGACAAAAAGGTAGATGTATATTTAATTAGTGCTCATATTTCGGCAGAGGATAACTTAAAAGCAAAAAATAATTGTGAAATCACAGGAATACTTGCAGACCCAACAGACAATGAAACAATTATGAAGATTGTAAGTGCTTACTAATTCCAATATTTATAAATAAAAAAGGAGGCTATCAATATTGATAGCCTCCTTTTTTATTTATATGGTATTTTACTACTCAGCAATAATTACAAATGATTTTCTAGCAGATACATTTCCATTTGAAGAAATAACCAAATGGTATGTGCCTGGAGCAGCATTTAAATTATTAATTTCAATCAACTCAACATTTGCTTTATTGTTAAAATTTGTTTTATAAATTTCTCTACCTAACATATCTACAACAGCTATTTCACCCTCATTTACATTCAAGTTGTTTACTTTTACCTTAAATGAACCCTTATTTGGATTAGGATACATAGACACATCAGTTTTAGTAATATTTACACTACCAACACCAGTAGATGAGTTAGTGTTTAACATTGCAATTTGACCGTCTTTAAAGGTAATAGGCGAAAGTTGCATTAATGGATTAGGTAAAACAGTTACCGTTTTACTTGCCTCAGCAAAACAGCCTGTATTAGTGGTTTGTTGAACAATTCTTACCGTGTAAGTTCCAGCAGCAGTATATTGTTTGCTATAAATAATAGTGTTGTTAGATCCTGTTCCATCGCCATAAGTCCAAGTTGGTGAGCCTGCGCAATAAACCACAGGATTATTATTTGGATAATTTGTAAATGACGGTTCAAAACCAAAATTATTAGTTAATAAAACTTGACTAGTACTTGGAGTTATTGCAAAATCAACTCCTACCCTACCATTAGTACCAGAATTTTCAGAAATGTTAACAATTTTACTAGAAGTAGTAGCACAACCAACACCATTTACAATTGTTAGAGTAATTGTTTTAAAGCCACCAGTAGTATAGTAATGAGTTGGAGTAACTTCGTTTGAAGTATTGCCATCACCAAAATTCCATAAATACTGATTATTAGGTCCTGTTGAAGAGTTGGTAGTTGTAACCATATTTCCACAAGCACTGCCAACTGTAGCGGTAAATATAGCTTGGTTTCCAGTAATAGCTGCTAAAGCATTAACCGAAACTGATGCAGTTGCACTACAATTGGTTCCAGTTGAAACTGTTAAAGTAACAGTATAATTTCCATCTGCTACATAACTATGTAGTGGACTCTCCTGAGTTGAAGTATCTGCAACAGGAGTTTCACCAAAACTCCATAAGTAACTTGCAGAATTTCCGGAAGGTATAGTAGATGTATTAGTAAATTGAACACTGTTTCCACAACCTGTACCTCCAGTAAAAGCAATACCAGCAGTAGGAGCATCAGCAATTTTGATTGTTCTTGTTACAGTTTGTGTACATCCACCTGAAATACTTGCAGATAAAGTAATAGTATATGTTCCAATTGCACTGTAAGTATGGTTTGGAGCTGTGTTACCTATGTAAACTGCTGAACCATCACCAAAATTCCATTGATAAGTAACATTTGATTCAATATTTGTGTTAGTAAATGAAACAGTCCTACTACAAGAAGCATTACTAATTGTAAATGCAGGAGTTGGAGCTGGTCTAACATCAATATTAGTAATTGGACTGGTACAAGCACCAATAGTTACAGTATAATCAGTTGAATTTGTTGGAGTAACATCTACAAAACAACTTGTAGCACCTGTAGCACTTCCACCATTCCAAGTAGCTGAACTAACTGGAGCACTTCCTGCACCTAACGATAATTGAAAATTATCAATTGACCAGCTTTCGTTACATAATTCTTCTAAACCTAATGCTTCTAATACAATAGAAATTGAACTTGCATTGTGAGGTACAATTTTTGAAATACGGTATTTACTACTTGGGGCACCACCACCTAAATTACAACGAGCTGGTAATGAAGAATTAACTGCGCCTGTAAAATTTGCATTAACAGCTGGTGAGTTTGCTGGATAGGCTTGTGTTCTATAACTAAAATTAGAGAAAGTTGTATTGATAACATTGTTACCATCTACATCCATTTTCCATGAATCAACACCAGTAAATGGATCATTTCCATCCCATGTATCGTGTAAATATAAATCAAACTCTACTTTTACATACTCGTGTGAGCTTAAACCGCTTTGGGTATAAATGGCTTGTTGATTAGTTAAGAAACCTAAAACAGAATCACCATTAAATTCTTTAATAGTAGGCTCATTAGCTGGAGAAATTGCTGGGAAACTCCAAGCTGAACCAATTGAAGTTTGGAAATTATTTGAATGATTTACTGTGTAAACAACTGGCCCTCCACTAACTGGTAAACCATTACATGCACTTAACAAAGTTGGAGTTGCTGTGTTAACACCTAATTCTACTTTGAAATTATCAATTGACCAACTTTCGTTACAAAGTTCTTCCAATCCTAATGCTTCTAATTCAAGGTTAAATGTACCAGAAGTATGAGGTATAATTTTTGAGATACGATACACTGAGCTTAATGCACCACCACTATGGTTACAAAGTGTTGGCAATGTATTTGAAACAGCATCGGTTCCATTTAAGTTAACCGTTGGGATATTATTAGGATAAGCTTGTGTTCTATATGAGAAATTAGAGAATGTAGTATTAATGATGTTTGAACCATTCACACTCATATTCCAAATATCTTTTCCAATTAAACTTCCACCTATAATATCAGTTGAGTTACCATCCCATGAGTCGTGTAAGTATAAATCAAATTCCACTTTTACATAATCATGAGTAGCTAAACCAGTTTGATTGTAAACAGCTTTTTGATTAGTTAAATAACCTAATACATTTTGACCATTATATGATTGAATAGTTGGCACATTAGCAGGAACAATTGCTGGGAAAGACCAAGCTGAACCAATTGAAGTTTCAAAATTATTGGTGTAAGTTGGTGTATAAACAACAGAGCTAGAGCCTCCTAATACTTGGTTAGCTGTTAAACGAATTGTATTTCCAGCACAAATAGGATTTGGTGATGATTGTGTAATTTGTACTCTTGGACTTACATTAACCGTTTTGGTAACTCTGCCTCTAACATCTGAACAATTTCCTACTACTGAAGTAGCAACTAATCTAACATTATAACTACCATGGCTGGCATAAGTATTACCTGTTACATTTTGGGTTGTTGCACTTGTAGTTGCAGCACCTGCCATTGTCCAAGCATAAGTCATTGCGCCTCCACCTGCTAATGTGGTTGTATCGGTAAAGTCATAACTATTTCCTGTTACACATTGGTTAACAGTATTGATGGTAAAACCAGCTCTTGGAGTTGGGTTTACAATTATTTGAATTGAATCAGAACATCCATTTAAAGTTGCTTTATAATAAGTATTTACTACAGGCGAAACTGTAATTGAATTTGAATTTACTGAAGGATTTGTCCAAGTTATATTGCTATTAGATGTTTGTGATCTGTACTGAACAGCTACATTATCAATTGACCAGCTTTCGTTACAAACATTTTCTAAACCTGCTGCTTCTAAAATCATTTCTAAGGTTGAAGCTGTATGAGCAACTTTTTTAGTAATATGGTATTTAGCACTTAATGAGCCTCCACCAAAATTACAAGCAGTAGGTAATGTTCTAGTTAATGAGCCTGTAAAGCTTGGGTTGCTAGCTGAAAAATTACTTGGATATGATTGTGTAGTTGAATTCCATGTTTCGTTTGAGAAAGTGGTATTCAAAGCTGTATCATTATCTAAAATAACACGGAACATATCAGGACCGCTTACTGTGCTGTTTCCATCCCATGTATCGTGTATGTATAAATCAAAATCAACTGTAATTGAATCGTGAGTTGGCAAACTCGTAAGATTTAATTTGGCTTGTTGGTTGCTTAAATAACCCAATACTGAACCACCGTCATAAGTTTTAATGGTTGGAACATTTGCTGGAATTACCGCTGGGAATGTCCATGCGCTGCCTATTGAGCTACTAAAATTATTTGAGTAAGCAGTGGTAAATACTGCTGGATTTGCAGTAGTTGAACCGTTAGTGCATGTTATGGTTGTTGATGTGCCTTCGCAAATAGTGTTGGCCACAGGGGCTGCAGTTGAACTAAAGGTTGGTGATGGATTTATTACCACATTAGTTGATACATTATAAGCACAATTATTTGCATCTCTAACTTCCAAAGTGAATAAGCCATTCATAGCTAAAGTAGCAACAGGGATAGTAGTCGAATCGCTGTTAGTTGTATCACTTACATAACTATTTGGGCCTGTCCAAGAATAAGTATAAGATCCTGTACCACCCGTAGCAGAACCTGAAAGCACAAGTGGCGTTCCAGCACAAACAGGAGCATTGCTAATTGCAGATGCAGCAATTGGCATTACTGGAGCAATAGTAACAACTGTTGCATTAGAAACACAACCATTTGCATCACGAACTTTTATTGAATATGGATCTTCACCTAAACCAGCAAAAATATTGCTTGACTGGTATGTAGAACCATTATTATTTGAATATTCAAAAGGAGTTGCACCTGTTGGATTGGTAATTGTAATTTTACCATCTGCAACTCCAAAACATGATAAATCTGAACCATTGTATGAGGTTTTAGTGGCTGAGAATGAAACCGCAACTGGATTATTTATAGTTACAGAGGTTGCATTAGTTGTACAAGAATTTGCATCCTTTACTTTTATTAAATAAGTATTGGCAGTTAATCCACTGAAAACATTACTTACTTGCCAATTGATGCCATCATCCTTTGAATACATGTATGCCCCAGTTCCTCCACTGGCATTAACAGTTATTTGCCCTGTGCTACTTCCATTACAAGTTAGATCTAATCCGTTGTATGATAATTTGTTAATCGTAAATGATATTTCTGAAGGATTACTAACTACAACTGTAGTTGAATTTGTAGGGCAACTGTTTATATCTTTCACCTTTATTTGGTAAGTATTTGGAGACAATGCACTAAATACATTACTTAATTGCCAATTACTACCATTGTCTTTTGAATATTGTATGGTACCGGTACCATTAATTGCCGAAACAGTAATTTGACCGTCATTAGCATTAAAACAACTCAAATCTGAACCGTTATAAGATAATTTGTTTGCTGAATTAATTGTAGGCACACCAATTATTGTAAAATCTGCAGCAGTTCTGCTTGAACCTCCTAAATATTGAGCATAGAATGTTGTTGTTCCTGAAGTAGATGTATTGGTTATACCGCTACCAGCAACTCCAACCGGATTAAATGGTGAAGTGTTTCCAATTGGAGAACCACCACTAGCAGCAGTATACCATTCTACACCATCTTGGATTGTTGTGACAATGGTATAAGCACCAAATTGAGATGGCAGGTAACTTGCTACTAAAAGAGTATATGTATTTCCTCCAACAAGTGACACATCAGAAATTTTGGAAAAACCTGCTACAGAACAAGCATCATCGTTTTCAGCAATTATATTGTTACATGCTGTTGACTGATTTACACTTGATGCGTTATAAATGTATAAATAAGCGTCCCAAATTGTGCCACTTCCACACATATCAAATGTATACAGTCCAGTAACTGGTGCGGTAAAGCTATGAGTAATATAATTGTAAAGATTTGAATTTGCGGAACAACTTCCTCTAGTGATTGTTGGAGCTCCAGTAGTATTGCCCGTAAAATTTGGCATGGGTGCTCCTACAAACCCCTTGGTAGAAGTTAAACCGCCCACAACTGAACCATCTTTACAAACTGAATAATTTCCAGTGGTTGGGCTTTGAGCTATCGCTTTGTTGAAAACAAACCCAATTGTAAGGGCCGTCAAAAAACTTAACTTTAGAAATCGCTTAATTGTATTTATTTTTTTCATATTGCTTATTTTTCGATTTTGCAATTGCTTAAATTATTTAGAATAAATTAACTTTAAAAGCAAATGCTGTTTATCACCTTTCCAAAATAGATAAGATGACAATGCTTGTTTAAAATTGAATAGAATCAGAGAGGCAATTTTTATAACCTTGGTTGGTTTATTTAAAATTGATTTCATATACTTTTTTTGTTTTATTTTATACTTTTCATTTTGTTGAAAACTTGTGGGTTTTTACACAATACGAAACAACCAAAAATATAGGTACTCGAATTAAGCTAACATGAAATAACCCAAAATGCCGTATATTTATTTTACCTGTTGCAAAATTAATTTAAGCTGCTGCGACAAATGAAGAAAAAAGCTAAAAAACTATTTAAGTTAATGAAAGAAAAATACGAATAGCAGTAAATTAATGAGGAATAATTTTACACTAAATTGTACAAAATGAATAGCCATTTTGGCAATAAAATTGTAATAATTGGGGTAACAAAATTTTTAAATTTTGAAAAGCTTTTTCGCTATCATGAAAAACAAAAATAGAACCATTGGCTGGCAATGCTTTCATTGCTTTTAAACTTTCAGACACATTTAAATTTGCCTCATAATCACAGCTTAGTCTGTCCCACATAATTACTTGATGTGATTTTAAAATAGCTTTAGCTTGGCTTGTTTTTATACGGCCATAAGGAGGGCGAAATAATTCAGTTTTTAAAACTGCCTCACTTTTTCTGAAATTTTCTAAATACATTTCAGTTTCAGTGGACCAACCTTTTAAATGGTTAAAGGTATGATTTCCTACTTTACACCCTGCATTTATAACTTGGTTAACAATTTGAGGATACTTTACCATATTATCGCCAACCATAAAAAAAGTAGCTTTGGCGTTATAAATAGCTAATTGTTCCAAAACCCATGGTGTAATTTCAGGATGAGGACCATCATCAAAAGTAAAATAAACCACTTTTTCAGAGGTTTTTACCTTCCATGTATAATTTGGATAAATCCAACGAAGTAAATGTGGTATTGTGTATTTAAACATTATTTTGCGCCTGCAAAATAACCTTCGTTTGGTTTTTATTTTAATAATTTTTCTAAAAAACAGTATATGTTAAAAGTTAATGTCAAAGTATTTTTTTGTTTTAGTATAGCATTATTAACTATACAAAGCAGCGTGTTTGCTCAAAAAACCTACTCGCTAGAAGAGTGCGTAAATATTGCTTTGCAAAATAATATACAAACCAAGCAACAAAACTTACAAACCGAAAATGCGCAAATAGATGCCAAACAAAGTAAGTTAGCTGCTTTGCCAAATTTAAATGCTCAGGCAACTAATAATTGGCAAACAGGTTTTAACATTAACCCACGAACCAATACGCCTGAAGAAAATTTAGCTTTTAGAACCAATAGTTTAGGTGCATCAACCAGTATGCCTATATTTAATGGTTTCCAAACAGTAAATAATATCCGTTTAAAAGAAAGTGATTACCAAGCCAGTAAACACGATTTAGAAAATACCCGCAATACTTTAAAATTAAATGTAGCCAATTCGTATTTAAGAGTTTTACAACAAAATGAAGCGTTAGATGCTGCAAAAAACCAAATAACAACCACTAAAACTCAATTAGAACGCCAACAAAAACTGTATGATTTGGGAGGTTTGAACAAAAGCAGGCTTTTACAAATTAAAGCTCAATTAGCAAGCGAAGAATTAAACCTGATTACGCAACAGAACTTATTAAACAGCGCGTATTTAGACCTTTGGCAGCTAATAGATTTGCAACCTGATACAGCAAATAAAATTGCTAAATTAGATGTAAACAAAGTAGTAGTAGAAGATGAAAACCGCTCGCCTTTAGCCATTTATACCGATTTTGAAAAACAAAGCCCAGATGTGTTGGCTGCAAAACAACGCGAGCGCAGTGCAAGTTTACAACGTTATGTGGCACTTGGCGGTAGAAGCCCACGCTTAACTTTAAATGGAAGTTTAAGTTCGTTTTACACTACTTTGAATACGCAAGGGGTTGGCAATCCAATATTTACTCCAGTGCAAATTGGAGTAGTAGATGTTACAAATCAAGTGGTAAATTCATTCAGGATTTCATATCCAAATACCGAAACTGTTTCATTTGGCAATCAAATGAGTAAAAATTTTGGTACTAGTTTAGGTTTTACACTATCAGTTCCAGTGTTTAACGGTTGGAATGTTAATAGCAATATTCAAAAAGCTACCATACAAATGGAAGTAGCTAAACTTACGGAAAAACAAACCCAACAAAACTTATTTAAAAACATCAACACAGCCTTGTTGAACTTTAAAAATGCGCAATTAAGACATACTGCTGCTTTGCAATCGTTGGAGGCTAACAAAGAAGCGGTTGACATAAGCGAAAAACAATTTGAGTTAGGCGGATTAAGCTTAACTGATTATTTGGCATCAAAAAATAGTTATGTAAAAGCCGAAACTGATTATTTACAAGCTAAATACGAATTGGTATTTAGAAAAAAAGTATTAGACTTTTACAGCGGAAAACCTTTAAACTAAGCAATTAAATTTATTCAACGTGTAACAACAATCCTTTTAAATATTCGCCTTCAGGGTGATAAATATTTATTGGATGATCATCGGGTTGGCTTAATTGGCGAACAATGCGCACATTACGTTTGGTTTCGGCAGCTGCGCTAAATACTATTTTACGGAATAAATCTTTATCAATGTGTTGGCTACAGCTAAAAGTAAATATTAAACCATTTGGTTTTACTTTTTCAATTCCTAGTTTATTTAAACTTTGATAACCTCTAGTTGCATTTGCAACCGCACGCGAATGTTTGGCAAAAGCAGGAGGATCGAGCACAATGATATCGTATTGTTTTTCACATTGTTTTAAGTAATCAAAACAATCGGCAGCTATGCCTTCATGATTACTGTAGCCATTTAACGCAACATTTTGGTTAGCTAATTCAATAGCCTCTTTACTGCTATCAACCGAATCAACCCAAGTAGCACCATTTTGCAAAGCAAACAAACTAAATCCGCCTGAATAGCTAAATGTATTTAAAACAGTTTTACCTTTACTCAACTCACCAAGCGTTCTGCGGTTTTCGCGTTGGTCTATGAAAAAACCGGTTTTCTGACCAGTTTCTACATCAATATTAAATTTTACACCATATTCTTTTCCAACAATTGGCATAGTCAAAACAGCATCATTCACCCATCTATTTCCATCAGTAACTTGCTCTAATAGTTGGGTACTTTGTTTGGTTTTTAAATAAATATGATTAAAACCTAAACTTTGTAATGCTTCAAATACATATTGGCTAATTAACTCCACTCCTTTTACCAAAATTTGGCAAACGGCAGCATTGTTGTAAATATCGATAATAATTCCAGGGAAAAAATCTCCTTCGGCATGAATTAAACGATAAATATTGGTAGTTTCAGCATTTATAAATTGCTTGCGGTAATTAAAAGCACGGGTAATTTTATTTTTCCAATATTGTTCATCAATTACCATTGGTTGATTGGTAAACTCAAACAATCGGCACATGATTTGGCTGTTTGGAGCAAAAAATCCGTAACCTAATAACTCATCGGTATTGGTTCTAACCTCTACAATAGAGCCATTTGGCGCTTTAGGCATTTGCTTAACACCTCCACTAAATACCCAAGGATGGCGATTAATCAATGAACGTTCTCTACCACTTTTTAAAATAATTTTTTCGTAATTCATGCAGCCGCAAAGATGCGATAAAATGTGTATTTTCAAACAAAGGTTCTGTTTGAACCATTGATTCCAGATACAATTTATACCAATTAACCATTAAAAGAAATTATCATTAAACCAAACCTCGTTTAAAAACATCATCCATTTTATACTTCAAAATTTCAATGAGTTCAGGTTGCAGAAAATCATAATCATCAGGAATATAAAGACACACAATTTTTTTAGAATTATAAATAGTTGGGAAATTTTTTCTTATAAAATTCCTATGGCATTTTTCCATCACAATAATAGAATCAGCCCAATTTAATAATTCAATAGACAAAACTGTATTAGCAGTTTTATCTGTTCCTGCTGATTTAACCTCCATTCTTATATCGTTTTCAAATATTTGATGGGCATTTGCACTCCGCATTCTATTAACTGTGCAAACAAAAAGTATTTTCAGCTTATTAGTATTCATTTTGTATTAGAACACAAAATTACCAAAGTAAAACTTATCCTAATACAAAAGAATGTATTTACTACTGATTATCCATTATTATTAGCATCAAATTCTACCATCCATTCTATTCCATATTTATCTCTAAACATACCAAAATAAGAACCCCAAGGGCTATCAGAAATTGGCATTTCTACTTGTCCGCCAACAGAAAGACCATTGTATATTTTATCGGCCTCTTCTTTACTTTCTGCATGAACTACAATTTTGCTTCGGTTTTCGTTTTCGTTGGTTTTTCCAAAAATTTCGGGCACATCGTTAGCCATTAAAAAGTTTTTACCAATTGATAAAGCAATATGCATTATTTTATCTTCTTCGTGTTGTGCTACAGGAAAATCATCACTAGCCAAATCTTTAAAACGAACTATTCTGCTAAACTCTCCACCAAATACAGATTTGTAAAAGTTAAATGCTTCTTCGGCATTGCCATTAAAATTAACATGAGGATTGATACTTGCCATAATTTTATTTGTTATTGAAATTTTGTTATTAATTAAATGAATAAATCAGTAACCAAAAGTAAAGGGAAAACCAAGTACTTAAAAGCAACACGATTATTTACAAACATGAAGATAAAGCAATAAAAAACAAAGGGGGTATTTGGTCAAAATTATTTTGATGATAAAGGTGAGAATTGGTTAAATAAATTATTTAAATTTGGGTCATCTGTGGCCGCAAAAAACTTCACAAAAAAATCATACAAAAAAACCTTTGCGTTTGTGTAAAATTGCATTCACATTTTTAAAATAAGCATTTATAGCATTGACAGCACAACTTCGTAACAGGTACACCGATTTAATTCATCAAACTTTCTTTTTTCCGCGCCATGGATTTGAAGTAATGGATAATCACTTGCATTTTAATGGCATTGATTTGATGGGATTGGTAAAAGAGTACGGTACTCCTTTAAAATTTAGTTATTTACCAAAAATTAGTAGCCAAATTCAAAAAGCCAATCAACTTTTTGAAAAAGCCATAACCAAACATAACTATTCAGGAAAATACTTTTACTGTTATTGCACCAAAAGTTCTCATTTTAGTTTTGTGCTAAATGAAGCTCTTAAAAACAATGTAGACATTGAAACATCAAGCGCTTTCGACTTAGAAATATTGGCTAAACTTACGCAAGAAGGTAAGTTTAATACTGATAAATACATTATTTGCAACGGTTTTAAAAATGAGTTATACGCTACCAATATTGCTAAAACGGTGAATAATGGTTTTCAAAACTTAATTTGTGTACTTGATAATCCTGAAGAATTTGATTTAATAGCCAGCAAAACTACCAATACTACTAAATTAGGGATGAGAATTGCCACAGAAGAGGAGCCCAACTTCTCGGTTTATACATCACGCTTAGGAATGAGCTATAAAAAAGTGGTTGATTTATACAATTCGAAAATAAAAGACAACGAATTGTTTAAGTTAAAAATGGTTCACTTTTTTGTAAACTCAGGCATAAAAGATACTACCTATTTTTGGAGTGAATTAACCCGATTGGTGCATGTTTATTGCGATTTAAAAGAAGTTTGTCCTGAGTTAGATACCATTGATATTGGTGGTGGAATGCCAATTTACACCTCGCTTGGGGTTGAGTACGATTATGAATACATGATTGACCAAATTGTATTTTACATCAAAACCATTTGCGAAAGCAGAGAGTTAGAAGTGCCCAATATTTTTACTGAATTTGGCTCGTTTACAGTTGGCGAAAGTGGTGGCATTTTGTATTCGGTAATTGGCGAAAAAGAGCAAAACGACAAAGAAAAATGGTTAATGATTGATAGCTCGTTTATTACCACTTTACCCGACACTTGGGGCATTGGACAAAAGTTTATTTTGTTAGCAGTAAACAATTGGGATAAAGAATTTCAACGCATCAATTTGGGCGGTTTAACCTGCGATAGTCAAGATTTTTATAATAGCGATACCAATACCAACCAAGTATTTATGCCAAAAACAGGCGAAGGGGAACCTTTGGTAATGGGCTTTTTTCATACGGGTGCTTACCAAGAAAGTTTGGGGGGATATGGTGGAATTCAACATTGTTTAATACCTGCACCCAAACATATTATTATTGATAAAAACGAGGACGGAACTTTAAAATACGAGGTTTTTGCGGAGCAACAAACTCCTGAAAGTATGCTTAAAGTATTGGGTTATTAATTGCTTTCAAAATGATTAAAGCAATTATATTCGACATGGATGGCCTTTTGGTTAATTCAGAACCTTATTGGAAAATTGCCGAAAAAAAATGTTTTGGTAAATTAGGCTTAACGCTTACTGATGAACTGCTCAGACAAGTAATGGGCTTTAGGCTAAATGAGGTGGTGGAACATTGGTACAATTACCAACCCTGGGGCGAAAAAAACTTTGAAGCTGTAGAAGCAGATGTATTAGAAACGGTTAAGCAATTGATAGCAGATAATGCAAACGCACTACCAGGCGTGGTTGATACTTTAAAGCTTTGTAAAGCCAATGGTTATAAAATAGCTTTGGCATCATCAAGTGCTATGAGTTTAATAAATGTGGTGGTTGATAAATTAAATATTCGCCAGTATTTTGATTTATTGGTGAGTGCCGAAAATGAGCCTTATGGCAAACCACATCCGAGTGTGTTTTTAACAACTGCCAATCAACTAAATGTATTGCCTACTGAATGTTTGGTTTTTGAAGATTCGGTTAATGGAATGGTGGCAGCTAAAGCAGCACGCATGAAATGTATAGTAGTTCCAGAAGCTGAAAAACAAAACGAACCTTATTGGCATTTAGCTAATCAAAAGCTTAGAAGTTTAGAAGATTTTAGATTGGAAATGGTAGAAATGTAAAACACTTTCTAACATTTTGGATTCGACAATACGGACAAACGTCATTGCGAGCGAAGTGCGGCAATCTAAAAGCAAATAATAGAGTGTTTTCTCGCTAAGGAAGTAATTGCTTCGTGCCTCGCAATGACGACCAAATTACCTATTTGAATTATAAAAAACATTCTTTTGTAGAGATTTGATTTTTCGTAGCTAAAAAATTTTATAGGAATAAATGTTTCGTTACATCCAATCGTTTAAAATATATTACTTATATTTAAACCTAAATTTCTATGAAAATCAATATTCCTGAACCTTGCCACGAAGATTGGGCTAAAATGACTCCCAACGAACAAGGTCGTCTTTGTGGCAGTTGCCAAAAAACTGTTGTTGATTTTACCAACTTTTCTGCTGAAGACATTCAAAATTATTTTACCAAACATTACGGGCAAAAAGTTTGTGATCATTTTAAAAAAGAGCAACTAGCTTTAATCAATATTCAAATTCCTAAAACAGTTTTTAGCTATATTCCTTCAAGCCGAAAATTTGCTTTGGCATTATTTATTGTTTTTGGAACTACTTTATTTAGCTGCACCGATAACAATGGAAACAATGCAGCGATTAGTAAAATTGAAGTAGTGGATAGTTTAGTAAAAAATAATCTAGATACACTAACAGCAATTGATCCAATAGAACTCACAACAATAACCTCTGAGCCCCAAATATTAAAAGGTGCTGTTTTAACTACCCCAACAAAAAACAAAATCCAAAGTAAACAAAACAACGTTTTACAAAATAGCGAAACAGGAACAACACAAGAGGGTAATGAAGTGGAAGGTGAATACACAACGGGAATGATTCAAGAAAAAACTGATACCAACATAGTTATTGGTGTTATTGGTAGTATCGAGGTAATGCCTGAATTTATTGGAGGTGAAGATTCATTATATGCATTTTTAAAAAAAAATTTGACAACTCCAAAGGAATTATTACAAATTGATATTGAAGGAAAAATAATGGTGGAATTCTATGTTGAAATAGATGGCTCTATAAAAGAAGTAAATTTGCTAAAAGGTTTAGGCAATGCTTGGGACCAAGAGGCCATTCGTGTTGTTAAATTATTGCCAAAATGGAAACCAGGAAGTTTTACTAACAAACCCGAAAGAATGAAAATGATTTTACCAATAAAAATTGGCGAATAATTTTTTATGGAAAATTAAAACCAATTGCATCTTGGTATTAGTTAAATACAAAATACCATGAAAATTTCCATTCCAGAACCCTGCCACGAAAATTGGGGCGCCATGACTCCAAACGAACAAGGCCGATTTTGCGGTAGTTGCCAAAAAACAGTTATTGATTTTACACACTTTTCTGCTGAAGACATTCAAAATTATTTTACCAAACATTACGGACAAAAAGTATGTGGTAGGTTTAAAAAACAACAACTCAATCCAATTGACATTCAAATTCCAAGTACTGTTTTTAGTCAAATGTCAGCTAGCCGAAAATTTGCTTTGGCATTACTCCTGGTTTTTGGAACAACTTTATTTAGCTGCACCGATAATAACGGACAGCCAGCAACACTAGGAGAAGTGAAACTCATTGACACTGTAAAAACTAAAGAAGATACAACCAAAATAGAAAACCAAGTTATTGAACCAATTCATGATGTAAAACACCCAGTTGATTTTATTACAGCAAATCATTCCATCAAATTACAAGGAGAAGTGGTGGCACCAATAATAAATGAAAAAATGGGTGGAGTTGATATACAAGAAGAAATAATGGGAGTTCCTGCTGAAAATCAAATCATGGGGGATACAATTTTTGCTGAACCAATAAAACATGAAATATTAAAAGGCAAGGTGAAAATAAGTCCGCCTGACACCATAAGAACCAATCCTGAAAAATTGATACATACCATGGGAATGATTGCGCCTGATTATAAAATAGATACTATATTGCGCAAAAAATAAATTTAAAAATGAAAACACTTATTCACTTAATTATACTTTTTGTTTGTTTAAACAGCAATACTTTATATGCTCAAAACCCAAATGTGGAAGCAGACTCAACTGAAGAAGTTTTGATTGAAGCTGAGCAAATGCCAAGTTTTATTGGCGGAGAAGATTCATTATATAGTTTTTTAAGACAACGCCTTGTTTATCCTCAATTAGCCAAAGAAAATGGAATAGAAGGCAAAGTAATTGTTCGTTTTATAGTAGAAAAAAACGGCAAATTAACCAATATTGAAGTGTTGAGAAAAATGGGTTGGGGCTGCGATGAAGAAGCGATTCGGATTTTAAAATTAAGTCCTAATTGGGTACCTGGAAAAATGAGAGGAAAAGCGGTTAGGGTTAAATATACATTACCCATAAATTTCAGACTATAAAAACGTATACTTCCTTTTTCTGTTTATTAAGTAAAATAATTTAATCATCTTCGCAGCATTAGAAATTACACCTCAAAACTCTACTCATGACCAACGATAAATACATGAAACGTGGCGTTTCATCGCAAAAAGAAGATGTTCACGCAGCCATTAAAAACATGGATAAAGGATTATTTCCTCAAGCTTTTTGTAAAATAGTTCCTGATTATTTGGGTGGCGATGAGCGTTTTTGCAATATCATGCATGCCGATGGAGCTGGAACAAAATCGAGTTTAGCTTATTTATATTGGAAAGAAACAGGTGATTTATCGGTTTGGAAAGGCATAGCGCAAGATGCTATTGTAATGAATACAAACGATTTACTTTGTGTTGGCGCTTTCGATAAAATTGTACTTTCATCCACCATTGGTAGGAACAAAAACTTAATTCCTGGCGAGGTAATTCAAGCCATTATTGAAGGTACAGAAGAGTTTATTGCCATGTTGCAATCGTATGGAATCAATATACATTCAACTGGTGGCGAAACGGCCGATGTGGGCGATTTGGTTCGCACCATTATTGTTGATTCAACCGTAACAGCGCGTATTGAAAAAAGTAAAGTTATTTCAAACCACAATATTAAACCTGGAAATGTAATAGTTGGCTTTGCTAGCTACGGACAAACTACTTACGAAAAAAGTTATAATGCTGGTATGGGTAGCAATGGTTTAACCATGGCTCGCCACGATGTACTTTCATCGTTTTATAAAACTTATACCGAAAGTTTTGACCCACAAGTACCCGAAGATTTGGTTTACACCGGTGGTTTAAAATTAACTGAACAACTTGCAGAAAACCCTTTAAATGTGGGTAAAATGATACTTTCTCCAACTAGAACTTTCAGCCCAATTATCAAAGAAATTTTTGAAACCCATTTTGATAAGATTGATGGTATGGTGCATTGTACAGGTGGAGGACAAACCAAGGTTTTACATTTTGTAAAAAATTTGCGCATTATAAAAAACAACTTGTTTAAAACGCCACCTTTGTTTAGCATGATTCAAAGCCAAAGCAATAGTCAGTGGCACGAAATGTATAAAGTATTTAACATGGGCAATTTATTAGAGTTTTATACCGATAAAAACACTGCTCAAGATTTAATAAGCTTGGCTAGCAAATTCAATATTGATGCACAAATAGTAGGTCATGTAGAAGCTGCTGAGAAAAATGAGTTAATAGTTACCACCGAACACGGTGAGTTTATTTACTAAATTTATTTAACCTAACAAATTATTAAGCCTTCATTTTTATGAGGGTTTTTTTGTTTCAAAAGGATAGAAATTTTTTAATGTCGCAGTTAATAAATTTTCAGTTAATCTGTAATTAGCATAAATCCTATTCTGTTTTTATATAAAAAAAGGTAGTTTAAATGCTACGAACTGCCATTTAAACTAAATAGTGCATATTTTAACAGCAGTGCATAACCCTGCATTACAGCTACTTATTTTACACATTAATTATATTAGCATTGTAAAAACAAAGTATCAAAATGAGAAAATTACAGCCATTTTGATACAAAAAACCTTTATTTCTTTTTGAAAAAAAAAAAAAAAAACTCATTATCAGTAATTTAGTTCAAAAGGCATAAGGTTTGTAAATAATGAACAAAACATAAAAACAATAAAAATGAGAAAAGAACATTTATTAGTATTTGTATTAATTGCATTGATACAAACAACATTTACTAGTTGTAAAAAACTAGAAAATGCCGAATCGAAAACAGAAACCACTCCAAAGATTACTAATTTCAAGCAAATTAAAGTAGATCCATCATTTGATTGGAAATCGACAAGTAATGTAACGTTAAACATTGCAGCAGCTAACACCCCTGTAACTATTACTAATACTTTGGTTGTTAAAACCGAAACTGGAGTTGTTATTTACAAAAAACTTCAAAAAATGAACGAAGCTTTTACAACCAGTTTAGTTGTGCCTAGTAGCCTTAAAAAGGTAGTGGTAAGCTACGGAAGTATTGTAAAAACAATAGATATTACTAATAAAAGAATAGATTTTAATTTTATAACCGAAACTACTTTAGTTGAACAATAATAAAGCTATGAAAACAATAAAAAATTTTATAATCGCAGCCGTTACCATGTTAACTATGCAGCTAGAAGCGCAAGTAACAATGGATTTTGAACCAAACAATTTACCAAGTAATGCCAATTGTTGGGCTATGGGAGCTATTACTGGGTTCTACTCAGCAAGTACGGTAATTAGTGGAGGCCTTTCGGCTAGAACTAATCAACTTACTAGTAGTTTACCTACTTCTACTTGGGTAAAATCGCCATGGTTAAAACCAGGTAGTGGAAATATTACCTTTAAAGTAAGATTAGATGGAAACTCAGGTACATCGCGCTCTTTACGTGTAAGATTTATTCCTTACGATGCAGCAGCAGGTACCTTTAAAGAAGGAGCAGCCATAGCCGATTCATTTACTTACATATTTGCCGCACCAATTAGCGGAACTGGCTCAAACAATGTTAGAAACGTGTCTTACGCTATTCCAAGTTCAATAGCTAATACCAATAATGTATATAAAGTAATGGTTAGCTTTATGGGAGTAGGTGGAACAGGAAGATGTTTTATGGATGATTTAGTAATTCCAGGAACATATTGGGCTGACCCAACCAACAGCTGTTTACCAATGGCATTATTTGTAGATGCTGATTCTGATGGCGTACAAGATAGCGATGACGCTTACCCTAACGATGCACAAAGAGCCTATAACAACTTTTACCCAGAAAAAGGAAATGGAACTTTAATGTTTGAAGATTTATGGCCTGCTGTGGGCGATTACGACTTTAACGATTTAGTTGTAGCTTACAGATTTAATACTGTTACTGATGCAAATAATAACATTGTAGAAATAAACTATGAGATAACACCTAAAGCTATTGGTGCTAGCTTTAACAATGGTTTTGGTTTTATGTTAAATGGCATTGCTAGTGACAAAATATATGGTGTTGAAGGTTTAAAAACAGAAGCAAAATGGTTAAACCTAAATAAAAACGGCACAGAAGCTGATCAAAAAACTGCAACCATTATTGCATTTACCAGTGCAAATGAAATTTTACCAAACCCAGGTGGTTCAAGCGGTGTTAATGTTGACCCTAAAGCAACTTACGTTAAACCAAATACTTTATCGTTTAGTGTTAAATTTAGAGATGCAGATGGAAAGGCTCCTAATGGCGAAGTTTCAATGAAAGATTACTCTCCAGAAATTTTCAATCCATTTATTATTATTAACCAAGAAAGAGGACAAGAATTGCATTTAGCGGGTTACGAACCAACCGAAAAAGCTGACACCAAAATATTTGGCCAAGTTGATGACAATAGCAAAGAAGGAAATTACTACAAAACCAAAGATAATTTACCTTGGGCATTGAATATTCCTGCTGAAATACCTTATGCTACCGAAAAAACAGATTTTGTTAAAGCATATGTTTATTTTGCAGAATGGGCTAAAAGCAAAGGCGAAATTTATAAAGATTGGTACGAGGAAAATGAAAAATATAGAGATTACGAATCTTTATATATAGTAAAATAAAAAAAAGGCTACTCTAAAATTTAGAGTAGCCTTTTTCTTTTGACAATAGGATTATTTTATTGGGCGTATAACGCTTTGATTTCATCAACATTTAACACGCGGTTATACATTTTCAAATCGTCAATTGCTCCTTGGAAATAATAATTTCTACCATAACCCCCACCATTACCAACCACAAAAGGTTTTTCGGTATTGCTAAATGATTGACCACTGTTTTTTAAATCGGTTCCCGTTTGTAAAACACCATTTACATATACTTTTAAATTGGTTCCATAGGCCACATATACCAAGTGTTGCCAATTGTTTAAATTAATTGGTGCCGAGGCGTTTAACGGGTCAATTCCATATACAGTAAAAGTTCCATTTTCAATCCAATTATCAAAGTTAAAAAACTGTTTGTTCCTAAAATGATTATCTAAACTATATTCAAAACCTCCAAGGGCACTGCGTTTGCTATAAACTGCGCATGGCAAAGTTGTATCTTCTAATAAAACCCAACAGCTTGCTGTAAATATGCCATTGGTAAATGATGCTCCATCTAAATCGCCAAAGTTAATTTGAGCTGAATCAACCCTATTAAAATGAATAGCGGCATTGGCTAATCCTTTTCTGTTAGGGCAAAATTCGGCTTTATTATTGCTACCAACAACGCCCGAAACCGTTTCAACCAAAGTACTATCAAACATAATATTTACGACCAATCCGTTTGTTAAATTTACTACTGGTGTCATATCAATAAATTGGTCGGTTCCGCAGCGTGCTATTAAAAAAATTAAAGCAAGGCTGTAAGTTATTTTTTTCATATTTGGTATTTAAAATAGTTTACAATAATGGCATAAAAAAAGCCAATTATCTATTGGCTTTGTATCTTTTATCAGGAGTACCGTCTTTTTTTAACTTTGGCTTATTTTCCTTGTATCTTTTATCAGGAGTGCCATCTTTTTTTAACTTTACTTCTTCTTTCTTTTCTTCCTTTTTCTTTTCGGCTTTTTTCTCTTTGCTTACTTCTTTTTTTGCTTCGGCTTTTTTAGGTTTTTGTTGAGCAAAACTAGGTGCGGCAAAAACTAACACCAAAAACAGGGCTAATACTTTTGTTAAATTTTTCATGAGTAAATGTGTTTAAATTTCGTTCCAAAAATAACTTTAGTAGTTATAAATGCAAATTATTTTTAGCTTTGACAATTATATATGGAAAAATTCTATTTATCGGCTAAAAAAAGCTCCGATGTAAGGGCAAAAAAACACTTAGGACAGCATTTTTTAAATGATGAAAATATTGCATTTAATATAGTAAACGCCTTAAACGAAAAATGCCAAACACCTGATATACTAGAAGTAGGGCCAGGAATGGGCGTTTTAACCAAGTATTTATTACAAAACACCAACTTTAAAACTTGGGCCATTGATTTAGACAAAGAGTCGATAGCTTACCTGCAATCGCATTATCCGCAATTAGAAAACAGGTTACTAGAAGCTGACTTTTTAGCACTAAATTTTGATAATTATTTTAAAGACGAATTCAGTTTAGTAGGTAATTTTCCATACAATATCTCGAGCCAAATAGTTTTTACTTTAATTGATAAACGCCATAAAATTCCATTAATGGTGGGTATGTTTCAAAAAGAAGTGGCAGAGCGTCTTGGCGCCAAACCACGCACCAAAGATTATGGTATTTTAAGTGTAATAACCCAAGCTTATTTTGATGTGGAATATTTATTTACAGTACCCGAAACAGTATTTACTCCACCACCCAAAGTTAAATCAGGAGTAGTGAGGTTAATGCGCAAAAACACGGAGTTGGGCTGCGACCCTAAAAAGTTTAAACAAGTAGTAAAACTGGCTTTTAACCAACGCAGAAAAAAATTAAGCAATGCCATTAACTCGTTGGTGCAAGATAAAAGCTTAATTACTGAATTTGCCGATAAACGAGCCGAAGAATTATCTGTTCAAGATTTTGTAAGGCTTACCATTATTTTGTTAGGGGAATAAATAAAATATGAGGGCTGACAGCTTGAAAACTGTCAGCTTTTAATATTACAAACACTATTCATAGAGTTAGCAAAGCATTCTGTGGATTTGTAATGAACTCTAGTACTCAGAGTTACAAACTCTTTTTTCATTTACTATTCGTAGTCTCCTTTGCAAAGCTCAAGCGCACAAGATCCGCCAGTTCGGATTTGCAATCAAGATTGTACGAAACAATACAATTTAACAGTATTGTTGTTTATAACGAAAGATGTAGAATCTAAAATTAATCTTTGAATTTTGAAACTTGCGACAACTAAAATTATATGTCGCAAAATAAAATGAAAGTGCTAGATTTATTAGCACTAATACCAGCTGAGTACTTTGATAAAATAGCAGAAGAAACAAATGTTGATTTTCAAGTAAAAAAACTGAATGGTAAGCTAATAACCTGAGTTCGGTTTAAGCCACTAATGAAAGTTGTTGATCAAACAACATTAACATTTCAGGATTTGTTTCTTCTACATCTTTTCTGATAGATGGCT
>JAIXSO010000022.1 GCA_027484685.1 Bacteroidota bacterium | reverse complement strand
TTAAATTTATCAATGAACTAGATAATGAATTACTAAAACAAATAATTATTGAGTGTAATGGAGACCCTAAAATATTTATGCAGAAATATCAAACTTAATGTTTCGTACAACCGTGTTTTGAAAACCTGTCAGGTCTGATGTGAAATATTTGTTATTGAAAGTAACCTTTGTTAAGATTTAAATACTTTGACATAAGATTATATTTAAATCCACCGAGACGTTACTACCAATGATTTTTATTTCATTCCTCCAATTATATCTAACACTTCCGAGATTGATTTAGCTCCATCTAATTTTGCATTATTGAAAACCATAAAATAACGAAAGTTGTCTCCTGCTTTACTTGCCCACTTTTCACCTAATCTTATCTTCTTCAAACTATCTGAATTGTCACGATCGTCACCTTTAGTTTCTAGCAGCACTATTTTTCCGTTTTTAGTTTTTAAAATAAAATCGGGATAATGATTTACAAAACCATTTAAATAAAAACCTTTTCCTCTTTCTAAATTCCGATGCCAAAAAATTACACTATCTAAATTTGCAATTTCATTTATAACTTTTTTCTCAAAATCGTTCATTTCCCCTTCCTGTTCATAAAGATTTTTTGTAATTCCCTTTACGGTATTTATCGGACTAATTTTTTTAGGAAATTTAAAATAATCTTGGCAAATAATTGAACCCTTGTCCAACAAGTTTCCAAACTGTCTTTCTGAATAGGAGTCTGATAAATTATCAATTTTATTTTTTATTCTAGTTGCATAAAAAACTTCATTATGAGATAGTTCAGCAAGTTTATCACTATCAAGATTATTTAAAACAGCTGTAATATATTTTGTTAATTCTTGTTCAGGTATTGCATCAACCTTGCGTATTATCCTTAGTATTCGACTTGCTAATTGATTTATTTTTGCTTCAGGCTGAAGACGCGAAATATATTTTACGAATGCTTCTTTAACAAAATTATTTTCTTTCTTATACTCGGGAACGTATTCATCCTTTTTAGATTCTACTAAATCAATACTGAACATTTCTGATGATGTTTGGGAGAAATCAATTGCAGTTTCTTGTTGACTTAAAGGAAATTCTTTTAGTAAAAGATTTTTGCTCAAAAGTTGTAAGGAACCCTCATCATTAAAAATTGATCCTTGGTTCACTTTGATATAAAAAGCAGGTAAAGACAAGTCTTTAACCTCTGGTTTGAATAGTTCCTTTATTTGATACGTTTTCATTGAGTTTACCAATTCATTAGGTATTATATCTTCTTGATCGAGTTGTTCAATTGTTTTTTCAAATGTTTCATTAGTCTGAGAAGCAAGATTAATAATTTCATTTAACTGACTCTGTCCTTTTCTAGAATTAATAATCTCCTTAACTATTTCTGAATTGATTTCTTCATGAAATTCTACTGGGTTTTCAAAAATAGGTTCTTCAACATTACTGTTTGTAAATAGATCTTCAAACGAACCAACTTCGGCAGTTGAAAAAGCTACTTTTTCAATATTTAAAACTTCGTTGGTTCTATAATCTTTTTCACTAAAGCCTGATTTATTTAGCCCTTCAACTATTTTATCAAGAGTTGCAATGAAATTACTTGAAGAAGTTAGGACATAAGAGAAGTTCAATAAGTCCTGTTTATGTTTTGTCACATATGGTTGACGAAGAATCCGTCCAAGTATTTGCTCGACATCAACAGCTGATGATTTATTTGCGAGTGAAGCTAAAATATAAGCAAATGGGCAATCCCACCCTTCTTTCAAAGCATTTACAGTAATGATATATCGAACTTTACATTCATTACTCATTAGATCCTCTTTTGAAATTTCATCTTTACCTGAAGTCTTGATTTTCACTTGTTCTTCAGTAATACCTGATGCAATTAATTGCCCTTTAATTTTCTCAAAAGTTATGTTATCCTCATTACTTTTCGGTTGCGCTTGAAATAAAACAATTGGTCTAATATATTTACCTCCATTTTTTTCTTCAAGAACTGCCCTTTCCTCCAATGTCTTTTGTAAATTAATTGCTGCACTTATGACCTCGTTAGTATCTTGATGGTTGTAAACTATAACTGGCAACTTTACCATGTTACTTTTCTTCAAGTGAATCGCATCAACAAAACTTATGACATTGCTTTTTTCTCTTGGTGTTGCGGTTAAGTCGAGTATGAATGACGGATTTATATTATTTAGCATTTCAATTCTCAAACCACTTTCAACATTATGGCTTTCATCAACTAAAACAACTGGATTTAATTGATTTATTACCTGCATCAACGCAGTTTCATCAACATTTGGCAACAGTTTGTCAGGTTGCTGATATGTCTGAGGAAATTCCTGTAAATAGCCATTTTCCTGATATGCTTTTCGAGAGTCCTTATTATTAGCAGAGAAAGAAGAAACACTAAGAATCAAGATGCTTAATTGCTCTTTAACCTCTGTAGGCCCAAAACTTGCACCTTGAAGCAAGGCTTCTTTTTCATAAACTTTTACAGCACTTTCGAAATGACTATCAATTTTTTGTCGATATGGATGTGAAGTATCACTTAGATTTTTTATTGTTTGCTGTAAAATTGTATCAGAAGGTACAAACCAAACTACTACCTTTGGCTTATCTAAAGGAAAACTATCAAATATGGTTTTTAAAGCGTTACAAGCAATAAATGTTTTACCACCTGCTGTTGGAACCTTCAATGTTACTCTTGGCACACCCTTAATTGAATTATCGTATGGCTTTATATAGTTGTTTCCTTCAAGATCAAAAAAAGAGATTCCTTTGCTATTCCAATATCTCTCGTATGCTAAATTTATCTGTTCAGTTTTTTCAAGCCAGCCAATGAATTCTGCTAATTCATTTATTACTGTTTGTTGGTATGGTTTTAATTCCATTGTTTAAAATCGTTTAATATCCCTTGGTATTTTTTTGAAAATGATATTATGCTTTATCATATAATCTTTATCAAGTAAACAGTTATCTGCATAAATTAAATACTGCTCGGTTTTTTCCTTTATGATGCTCAAACTTTCTAAATCAAGTGTTGTCAATTTATCTTTTTCATAATAAAAGTAGTAACTTGTTTGATTGAGATTATCAAGCAAATACCAATTGTCTTTTGATCTCTCTTTTGTAAGTGATAATTTTGTTTCGGTGTAATAAATGTAATTTCTGATATTGTCTTCGTCTACTTCTTCATTAAGATTTCCATTCTTTTTGAATAGAGGATTACCCAGTTCATAGAAATCAAAACTGCCTTTGATACCTTGAATTTTGCCCCTAATATTTTCTGTCCCTGTTATGGAAATATTACCTTTTGTTAATTCTATGGTAACTTCTGAATACTTTTTATCTTCATTAAATTTTGTGTATTCTTCAATTATTTTATTAGCCTTTTTTAGATTCGTTAAATTTACAGAATAGGAAGAAAGTTCAGTCCTTTTGTTGCCATTGAAGTCATAACCTTGAACAACTTTCTTGATTCTTTCAGCTGTAATAGTTTCGGCATAATCTTCCATTTCTACCATTATAAATTTTCTGTTGCCTCCATCTTTGTTATTCAGATTTAAAACAGCGTGTGCAGTAGATGCAGTTCCTGCAAATGAATCAAGTATTAATGCATTAGGGTTATTTTTAAGTGATAGCACCTTTTCCATTAACTTTGTTGGCTTTGGAGTTTCAAACGGCAGTTTAGAATCGTGAAAAATTTCCTTAATTTCTTTTTTAGCATTTTGTGTATGCCCAACTTCCTCATAAGTCCATACTGTCATTGGTGTCATGCCATCTTTAACCTCCGAAATAAATCTTTTAATTCTAGGAACCGTATCTCCATTTTCACCAAACCATATTCTGTTATCAGTTTTAAATTCTTCAAATCTGATTTTATCTAATCTCCAACAATATCCGTTTGGAGGCCAAACACTCCTTCCTGACGGTGTAATTATCTCATAAACTTTATCTTCAACTACAGGTCCAACAGACAAATCGCCTGAAGTCCAAATTCCTCTTGGATCATTATCTGGGTTTGAATATCTCTCATTTGCTCCATCATTTCTTGGCAACAAAAAATTCACTTTTGATTTATTTTTTGCATATGAAATAATAAAATCGTGATTAGGTGAAAATCTTTTTTTTGTATTAATTGGAGAAAATGCTCTTTGCCAAATTATATTGTTTAGAAAATTCAAAGGCCCAAAAATTTCATCCAGCATTGGTCTTAAATTTCCGTGTTCATAATCATCAATAGAGCAAAAGAAAACACCATCGTCTTTTAATAGTTTATGAATTAGTTTCAATCGAGGATACATCATACACAACCATTTATCGTGCCTGCTCAAATCTTCACCTTCAATACCTACAACTTCATTTAACCATTTTTCAATTTTCGGATGGTTTACATTGTCGGTATATAACCATTTTTCTTTTCCAGTATTATAGGGAGGGTCAATATATGCAATATCGACTTTTCCTTCGTATTGAGGTAGAAGAGATTTTAATGCTTCTAAGTTGTCACCATGAATAATTAAGTTCCCGCTACCTGTAGGCATTTTTTGCTCGCCATTTTCAGTAAAACCATACTTATGTTCCAAAACACGAAAGGGAACGTCTTGATGATGATTTACAATTTTATCTTTTCCTATCCAGTTCAGTGTTGGCATTCTGCAAAAACTATTTTATTAAACTTTACTCTTTATTAACTTTTGCAATTTTAGTTAATTAGTATCGTTTAAAGAAACTAAATATTGTTTAAAGATAATATGATTACAATGAATAAACTTTAGTTCTGTATGCCTAGTGAAATTTGTTAAGTGAAAAATTCAATTAACTATAGAATACGTAAGCTTAGAGAAAAAAACGACCTCAGCCAAGAGAACATGGCATATGAACTAGGTATTTCAAAAAGTGCCTACAATAAAATTGAAACAGGAGTAACAGATCCATCTGCAAAAAGGCTTCAAGCTATTGCTAAAATACTAGAAGTTGATATAACAGAATTTTTCACGGATTCGAAAGCACCCAAAATTTCGGAAGAGCCCAAAACTCAATATGGTTTTGCTACCAAAAGCGATTTTGAAGAATTGGTAAATATGATTAAGGAAGTAACCCAAGAGGTTCATAATTTAAAAGCTACTGTTCAAAAACTGGAAGAAACGAAACCTAAAACTAGGAAGAAGTAACTATTATCGAAAAAGACCTGACAGGTCTATTCAAGGGTAAACTTTGACTAAGTATAATCCTCGCCATTTTATTTAATAACTTATTCCGTGCGGGAGCGCTTTGTCAAAGTTCAAGACTTTGACAAAGGTAATTACAGATAAAAGGGATTTGCTTTTCTTTCAGATTTAAAACTTAGTCAAAGTAAAAAAACTTTGACTAAGTATATTCCGCACCATTATATTTAATAACTTATTCCGTGCGGGAGCGCCTTTGTCAAAGTTCAAGACTTTGACAAAGGTAATTACAGATAAAAAGGATTTGCTTTTCTTTCAGATTTAAAACTTTGTCAAAGTAAAAAAACTTTGACAAAGTATAGCCCGCACCATTTTCCCTATTAATCCATTCCGTGCGGGAGCGCCTTTGTCAAAGTTCAAGATTTTGACAAAGGTAATTACAGATAAAAAGGATTTACTTTTCTTTCAGATTTAAAACTTTGTCAAAGTAAAAAAACTTTGTCAAAGTATATTCCAAGCCATTATTTAGAAAATTCGTTATTTTTGATTTTAGAATTAATCAATTTTATGGACTTAAATGCACCTTTGTTACCTGAAAAATTTTACCACATTTATAACAGAGGAATTAATGGCGAAGATTTATTTAAAGAAGACAGAAATTATGCTTACTTCCTAAATAGATATGCTCATTTTTTAGGACCTGTTACAGATACATTCGCCTATTGCTTACTAAAAAATCACTTTCATTTACTTATCAAAATTAAGGATATAAAAACTTTAAATAATTTACAATTAGAAAACTCAATCAATAATAAAGTTAAAGATGGCTTACATCATCCTGATTTTATTGTAAACAAACAATTTGCAAAACTTTTCAGTAGTTATTCCCAAAGTATAAATATTGCCACTAAACGCACAGGTTCATTATTTGAAACTCCTTTTAAAAGAATTGAGGTAACAAGTGATTTATACCTAACTAGATTAATTTGGTACATTCATCATAACCCACAAAAACATGGTTTTGTAAGTGATTTTAGAGATTATCCTCATTCTTCTTATCATGCACATTTAAGTAATAAAAACACTAAACTAAATAGGAATGAAGTAATAGAATGGTTCGGAGGAATGTCTTCATATAAAAATTTTCATAATGAAAAACAAAACGAGTTGGATATATCTCATTTTGTTATAGAATTTTAACTCTTGGGGGAAAGGCTTCACCAACTAAGACCTGAAAGGTTTTTGAAACCTGTCAGGTCTGTTCAAGGGTAAACTTTGACAAAGTATAGCCCGTGCAGGAACGCCTTTGTCAAAGTTCAAGACTTTGACAAAGGTAATTCCAGATAAAAAGGATTTGCTTTAGTTTCAGATTTAAAACTATGTCAAATTAAAAAAACTTTGTCAAAATTTAACCCGCGCCATTTTCCCTATTAACTCATTTAGTCGGGAACGCCATTGTCAAAGTTCAAGACTTTGACAATGGTAAATACAGATAAAAAGAATTTGCTTTTGTTTCGAATTTAAACTTTGTCAAAGTAAAAAAACTTTGACAAAGTATAGCCCGCACCATTTTCCCTATTAATCCATTCCGTGCGGGAGCGCCTTTGTCAAAAGTTCAAGACTTTACACCATCTAAGACCTGACAGGTTTTTGAAACACGGTTGTACGAAACAATACAATTTAACAACATTGATGTTTATAACGAAAGATTTAGAATCTAGAATTAATCTTTGAATTTTGAAACTTGCGACAACTAAAATTATATGCCGCAAAATAAAATGAAAGTGCTAGACTTATTAGCACTAATACCAGCTGAATACTTTGATAAAATTGCAGAAGAAACAAATGTTGATTTTCAAGTAAAAAAACTGAATGGTAAGCTAATATTTAATCTACTTCTGATAGGTATTTTAGAAAGTGAAAGATTGAGTTTAAGGGTTTTGGAGGAACTATTCAATACTCCTAAATTTAAAACACTTTCTGATATAAAAAATGACTCTAAAACACGGCACAGCTCAATAAGAGATAGAATCACAACCATTAATCAATCATACTTCGAAGAGTTATTTTATAAAATAGCTGACTTGTTAAACCGTAAATATAAGCGCAAGGATTTTGGCAAATATTCAGTTGAAAGGTTCGATTCTACCATGGTTTCCTTAAGCTCCAAATTACTGAATTTTGGGATGCAAAATGGTTTAAAGAATAAAGAAGGTGAACATACTATAAATCAACTAAAATTTACCATCGGTTTTAATGGTTTAATTCCACACAAAGTAAAAGTTTACACAGAGCAAAAATATTTAGCTGAAAACGATTCGTTATTTGAAACAATAATGGAAAACGAATTTGAAAAGAATAGTATTGCTGTGTTTGATAGAGGCTTGAACAGTAGGGACAAATTTAAAAAAATGAATGATGGGAATAAATTATTTGTAACGAGAATAAATCCAACTAAAAACTATAAAATATTAAAAACAATAACGCAAGATAAACAAGAAACCGAAACACTGACAATTGAAAAAGAACATAAAATATACCTTAAAAATGCAAATTCGGCATTAGTAAAGAATGAATTAAGACTTGTAATAGCTGTCAGTAAAGACACTAAAGAAGTGATGTATTTTATAACAAATATAGATGATTTAAAGGCCAGCGAGATTACAGAAATTTATAAAATGCGTTGGGATATAGAAGTTTTTTTTAGATTTTTAAAACAAGAATTGAACTTTAAACACTTGGTATCACGAACGCAAAATGGAATATTAGTAATGCTTTACATGACATTGATTACTGCAATGTTATTAATGATTTACAAGCAAACTAATGAAATATCTGGATACAAAATAGCGAAAATTAAATTTATCAATGAACTAGATAATGAATTACTAAAACAAATAATTATTGAGTGTAATGGAGACCCTAAAATATTTATGCAGAAATATCAAACTTAATGTTTCGTACAACCGTGTTTGGAAAACCGTACTGGCAGACATCAAGTTTTTAATTCCCTTTTGGAACTTAACATGGAATTTGTACTTTGGTTGTAAATTTAGGCTTCAATTTAAAGTCTATCTCAAATAATAAAATCACTTTAAAAGCATAATTAATAATTCAAAGAAAAGATGAAGATAATACTTGCAGGCTTACAGCCCAAATTACTTAATGCTTGGACTGAATTTTTTAATGGACAAGAAAATGTTTCTATCATGGAAACAGACATCACAAAATTGGCGTGTGATGCAATAGTTAGCCCTGCAAATTCGTTTGGTTTTATGGATGGTGGACTCGATTATACACTTTCTGAAAGATTTGGTTGGGAGTTAGAAAAAAGGCTCCAAAAGATGATAAAAGAATTGCCAGAAGGCGAGCTCTTAGTGGGTCAGGCATTGATGTTAGAAACAGGAGATAAACTTGTTCCTTATCTAATCTCAGCGCCAACTATGAGGGTTCCAACCAGTTTCAATATTGATACTTCTGTGAATGCTTATTTGGCAATGAAAGCAATTTTGATTAAAGCAAAAAATGAAGAAAAAATAAATTCAGTAGCCATACCAGGATTATGCACAGGAGCAGGAAGAATGCAACCAATTATAGCAGCCAAACAAATGTTTCAAGCCTATAAAGAAATAATTCTTGGTGAAAAGATGGACTTTGCCACTTTTGGTGATGCGCAAAAATACCATTTGAATTTAAACCCAAAAGGAATGATTTAGATACATTAAATGAAAAAACAACTTATTAGTTATGCTATGCAGATAATTTTAAATATTTGTAATAGTACAATAGCCAATACTTAAACATTAACCTAACACATTGAAACACCTAATAGCATATCTATTATTATTTACAAATACAGTTATTGGTTTTTGTCAAACTAATCATTTTGTTTTTGATAAAAAACTTTCAACTTGGAATACAAGTGTTGCATTCTATGACTTACAGGATATAGCTTTTGACCCATCTGATAAATATTTAGCAGCTGTTGGACATGGGCTTGATAACTTCATTATTTGGAATATTGATTCAGGCACAATCTTTAAAAATTTGACTCAAAGCTGTTTGAACTTTTCCCCTTACCAAGTTGGCTTCACAGCAGATGGTAAATATATGGTTTCTGTAGGTACTTTGCATAGGCATAAAGGTATTAAGATATGGCGTACTGACGATTTTAGTTTGGTTAAAGAACTAGTATATGATACTTTAAAACCTTACAAATCGCAAAATGGATCATTTTTGCCAAGAACTGTTTTGTCAATGTATTTTACCTCTGATGGCAAGTATTTGATTACTGGAGATGATGATGGAATGATTAAAGTTTGGGATATAAAAAAATGGAAACTACTGTTTTCAATGGCCACCAATTCGGGCTCCATTTGGTCAATTGATGGTACAAATGATTCGAAATTATTGGCGACTTCTGGAACAGACGGAAAAGTGCGATTTTGGCAGCTGGATAAAGGAAAACTAATTTTTAGAAACAGTTTTAAATTAAGTTCAACAGAGATTTCATCCATATCGATTTCGCCAGATAATAAATTTATCAGTGTTAACGTTATAGATACTCTAAAAATAACAAGTTGTGAAACAGGGAAAACAGAAAAGATTTTTTTAGTAAAAGATTCCACCGAATACGCTACAATTTCTGTAGACTTTGACCCCAATGGACAATTTTTAGCAACTGGTCATTGTTTGAATAATTTAAAGGTTTGGTCTTTGAAATCGGGGGATTTAATTGCCAATTTACAAGGGGAAATAAATAAGCCTTTACAAAATGAAGACGGTTTCAATTACGTAAAAGTAAAATTTAGTTCAAAAGGAAAGTACTTGGCATTTACTAACGATGCATCATTTATTTATCTTTATAAAATTTATTAGGGAAACCAATAACAGAATCCATCAAAAAGTCACTGTTCGATTCACTGTTTGTAAATCCACTTCTTAAAAAATGTCTTGAAAACTATTACCAATTATGAAAACAAGCTCAACTTTATTAATAACCTGAGTTCGGTTTAAGCCACTAATGAAAGTTGTTGATCAAACAACATTAACATTTCAGGATTTGTTTCTTCTACATCTTTTCTGATAGATGGCTTTTTAGGAAAAAAAGA
>JAIXSO010000037.1 GCA_027484685.1 Bacteroidota bacterium | reverse complement strand
ATAAACATTTGATACCTTCGGTATCAATTTGTTTCAATTATATTATTTTCTATCAACATGTAATACCTTCGGTATCATTTTTTCGTTGTATTTCAATTTTCGTTTTTATTGACCTTGAAAAGGTCATATGTTTATAGCAAAACGAGTTAGTTTCAGTTGTGCGACCCGATGGGGGTCGAATGTTATTGCATTATGTAGCTATAAACATTTGATATCTACGGTATCATTTCTTTTTGCAGTGCATAAACATATCTATTGAAGCACATGGTAAAAATTTGTAACGGGCTTTTTTATGCATTAAAATTATTATAATAACTTACTCAAAAACGATAAAAACAATAACTTAAGTTAAGTTATCCACTTAACAAATAAATTAGTTCTTGACAAATCCATGACAATTGATATATTTGATTTACAATTTTAAAAAATAAACAATGAAAAAAACAATTTTAAAAATGATTGCTGTTGCTGGGATTGTAGCAGGATCGGTATTTACAAGTAACGCACAAATTGCAATTGGCTTAACTGGTGGCATGGGTTTACCAATGGGCGACATGTCGAACAAAGACAAAGGAAGTTTAGGCTCAGGCTTTGGTGGCGGATTAACTGGCCGTTATTTTTTAAATGATAATATGGCAGTAGGTGTTAACTTAAGCTATTTCTCTTTTACTGTTAATGATGTACCATCTGGATTTACTGCATCATATAGTAATTTGCCTATTACTGCTGCCTTTGATTATTACTTTATGGACGAAGGATTTAAGCCATATGCAGGTTTAGAAGCAGGTTTTATCAATGCTTCATATAAAACTTCTGGTGGTGGTGCTGATATTAGTTTTTCTAAAGGAGGATTATTAGTAGCTCCTGTTGTAGGTTTTGCATATGGAATTAATGATAATATTGACTTAATGCTAAATGCCAAATATATGTTTGGAATGACTTCTGGAAAACAAGATGTTTCTGTGGCTGGAACATCAATAAGCGTTGACACTTATGACGCAACGTTCTTAAATATTAACTTAGGAGTAGCTTATAAATTAGGTAACTAAAAAATTATACAAAACAAACAAGCCCAACAGAATTAATTTTGTTGGGCTTTTTTATGCCATAAAATTATTGCATTAGCTCACCTATTATCAATAAAATAATAACTATTCTTTAATTATTCAACTAACAAATAAATTAGTTCTTGATAAATTCATGACAATTGATATATTTGATTTACAATTTTAAAACAATTAACAATGAAAATAACAATTTTAAAAATGATTGCCGTTGCTGGAATTGTAACAGGGTCGGTATTTACAAGTAACGCACAAATTACTAAAGGCTCGTTGATGTTAGGTGGTAGCTTCGGAGCCAATATAACTATGGAATCTACTAATAAATTAACTGGAAGTAGCGATATTGTTAACAAAGGATATACTGAATGGAATTTGTCGCCTACTATTGGATATTTTATTTCCAATGGATTGGCAATGGGTTTATCACTTGAGGTAAATTCAATAAAAATAAGGACTGCCACAAGTGGAAACGGAAGGTACCAAAAACATGTTATGAGTAATAATTTGGGTGTGGCTTTATTTGCTAGAAAATATAAAGAAATTTTAAAAAATACTTACTTTTATACAGAAGGAAGTTTAAGTTACGTGAAAGGGTCATTTACCGACCAACAAGCAGATGGATTAACTTCCTTTGAAGATGGTGATAAAGTTGATTACTCAAATATTGGCGTAAATATTACGCCAGGTATTGCCTACTTTATTTCTCCAAAATTGGGTATTGACTTTGCATTAAATAATTTGTTAGGTTATAACTTAACAACAAATAAAATAAAATATCAAGGGATAGATGTTACTAATGAAACCTCATTTGGCAGTTTTAATGTTGGTGCAGGACTAACACCAACATTAGGTTTATTTTATTATATTTATAAATAATTTTTTTTAGCATATACCTCAACAAGCCCAACAGAAACATTTCTGTTGGGCTTGTTTGCTTTTTATAATCCCATAGCCAGTATATCGGCTAGATGCAAAAACTTTAAATTAGATTCTTGCTTTTCGGCTATACTCTTTAAGTGAATCAAGCAACTGTAATCGGTTGAAACCACCGTTTGAACCCCTGTTTCCTTGATGACATTTAGTTTTTTATTTCCTAAGTGAATAGCAATATCTGAATTAGTAACCGAAAAAGTGCCACCAAAACCACAGCATTCATCTTGGTTTGGTAATTCAACCAATTCTAAACCTTCTATTTGCTCCAACAATTTACGTGGTTGAGCTTTTATACCACATCCATTTAAACCCGTGCAAGTATCCATAAAAACTACTTTACCGCTAAATTTAGAACCTAAGTTTTCAATTTTTAACACATCAATTAAAAATTCACTTAACTCAAAAGTGCGCTTTTGTAATTGTCTAAACTTATTGTGATATGACGAGTTTTGAAACAATAAATCGTAAGAGTTTCTAATCATTCCAGTACAAGCTGATCCAGCACACACAAAGTTTCTATCAGGTGTAATTTCATTTAAAAGCTTTTCACTTACTTGGCGTGCTTCATTCCATTGGCCAGCGTTAAAAGCGGGTAAACCACAACAAGTTTGTTCAATATTATAATTAACTTGGCAGCCTGCTTTTTCAAGCACTTTTACCATGTTAAATCCAGTTTGTGGATTAAACTGATCTATAAAACAAGGAATAAATAAATCTATTTTCATGGGTAATTTTTACTTGTTATGCTTTTGAAACATGATAGCTTTTAAAGTTTTTTATTTGAACCACAAATATTAAACCTATTAAAAAATAAATTGCTAATGCTACTACAGAGAGGCGCATATTATGGGTAATTCCATTTAACAGCCCGTAGCTAAAAGTTCCTAAAACAATGGCAAATTTTTCACAAACATCAAAAAAACTAAAATAAGAAGCGGTATCCTTGGTATCTTCTGGAATTAACTTGGCATAAGTACTTCTAAACATAGATTGAACACCACCCATAACCATTCCCACTAACACCCCTAAACCCATAAAATGTATCACTACTTTTTTAACTTGCACCCCTCCTATTGTAAAATATTCGGGCGTATCGCGTATGCTGTATGCTAAAAAGCAAATAATCATCCAAATTACAATGGTAATAATAAGCGTATAAATATTGCCAATGGCAGCCGAAATACGCGAAAAAGCCCAAGCGCCTAAAATGGCTATCAATTGAATAACCAAAATGGTTCCAATTAATACGCCAGTATCTAAATGCAACTCTTCTTCGCCAAACAAACTTGCCACATACATAACAGTTTGCACACCCATACTGGTAAAAAAGAAACCTAACAAATATTTTAACATGGTGGGTTGTTGTTTTACTTGTAACCACACTTTTTTCAATTCTTCAAAACCTTTGTTTAAAATATTGCCATCGTAAGTTTTATTGCTATGCACTTCAGGTACATTTTTAAACATGATTTGAGCAAAACCCGCCCACCATAAACCAACCGAAACAAAAGATAAACGGGTAGCAATTCCAGCATAAAATCCTTTGGCCTCTTCTGTGGCTAAATCGTTGGTTAAACTAGGATTGGCAGCCATTAATTCAGCAGCTTTGCTCTGAATAGGAAAAAACATATCAGGCATCATAATGGTTAATAAATTAATAATTAACAATATTACACTGCCAATATAACCCATTGAAAAACCTTTAGCACTTACCTTATCAAGCATATCTTCACTTGCAATTTCAGGTAAAAATGCATTATAAAAAACTATACTTCCTGCAAAACCAACCAAGCTCAACATAAATAAAACCACACCCAAACCAATGGTACTTGCGGTGAAAAAATACATGCCTATGCAACTAGCCGAACCCATGTAGCAAAAAACCTTTAAGAAGAATTTCTTATTTTGTTTAAAATCGGCAATGCCTGAAAGCAGTGGACTTAAGAATGCTACAATTAAAAAACCAGCCGAAACCACAAAAGAGTATAACTCAGCTCCAATAACTTTCATTCCACAAAAGTTTAAATAATAAATGGTTTTACCTTCTACTACTTGAACCAAACTTTGCGCTTCCGATGCAACTTTACACATTTTATTAAAATATATAGGAAAAATGGCGGTGGCTATGGTTAACGAGAAAACCGAATTAGCCCAATCGTACATGGCCCAAGAGTTGATTATTTTTTTATCGTTTAATACAATTTTTTGCATGTTAAGTTTATTGTAGTGGGTGCAAGATATTTTTTTAAATAAATAATTCTAGCATATTTTAAAATCAATTATTTAATCCAACAAAAAACCTTTTACTTTACTAAAAGTTATACTATTCAAATTACCGATTTTATATTTTGAAAACACAGCAAAAAAAAGCCATTGTAATTGGTGCAGGTATTGCCGGAATGTCGGCTGCAAGTTACTTAGCCAAAAGTGGTTTTAACGTTACCATTTTAGAAAAAAACAGTAGTATTGGCGGCCGTGCGCGCCAGTTTAAAGCCGAAGGTTTTACCTTTGATATGGGCCCAAGTTGGTATTGGATGCCCGATGTGTTTGAAAAATTTTACAACGATTTTGGCAAAACTACAGCCGATTTTTATGAACTTATTCGCCTAGATCCAAGCTATAAAGTGGTTTGGAAAAACGGAGAAGGAATTGATATTCCTGCTGATATGGCTGGAATTGAAGCCCTTTTTGAAAGATTTGAGCCTGGAAGCAGCAAAAAATTACAACAATTTTTAAAAGAAGCTGCTTATAAATACGATGTAGGCATTAACGATTTAGTTTATAAGCCAAGTTTAAGTTTATTAGAATTTGCCGATATCAGATTGTTGAACGGATTGCTAAAAATGGATGTGTTAACCAGCATGAAAAAACACATCCGCCAGTTTGTTTCGCACCCTTTCCTTATTGAATTACTAGAGTTTCCTATTTTATTTTTAGGCGCTTTGGCAAGCAATACACCTGCACTTTATAGTTTAATGAATTATGCGGATATGAGCCTAGGAACTTGGTATCCTAAAGGAGGCATGTTTAAATTTGTAGAGGCATTTGAACAAATTGCATTAAGTCAAGGTGTTGATTTTAAACTAAACAGCAATGTTGTAAAAATTAACAGTTTAAATGGAAAAGCTACTTCGGTAGAAACTGAAAACGAAACTTTTGAAGCAGACGTAATCATTGCCGCAGGCGATTACAACCACATTGAACAACAGGTTTTAAATCCAACAGATAGACAATACTCGCCCAAATATTGGGACGACAGAAAATTGGCACCAAGTTGTGTACTTTATTATATAGGTTTAAATAAAACAATTGATGGTTTATTGCACCATAACTTATTTTTTGATACCGATTTTAACCAACATGCCGATGAAATTTACACCAATATCAAGTGGCCAGAAAATCCATTATTTTATGCCTCATTAACCTCAAAAACCGATGATACTGCGGCCCCACAAGGACATGAAAACTTATTTTTATTGGTGCCCATTTCAACCGAGTTAACTGACGATTCAGAAGAAAAACGTGAAATTTATTTTGATATGATGATGGACCGATTGGAAAAACATACAGGTCAAAAAATAAAAGAACATGTAATTTACAAACGCAGTTTTGGAATAAATAATTTTAAAAGCGACTACCACTCATTTAAAGGAAATGCATATGGATTAGCAAACACACTGACTCAAACTGCCATTTTAAAACCACGTATTAAAAGCACTAAGTTAAAAAATTTATACTTTGCAGGGCAACTAACTGTGCCAGGACCAGGAGTTCCGCCAAGTATTATTAGTGGTAAGGTAGCAGCAAATTTGGTTATTAAAGAAAATTTATTGTAAGGTTTAAAACAATTTACAAACAAAATCATTGTTTATTATAAAAAAAGTCATACATTTAAAAAATGAAACCCCTATTCGACAATATATCGCGTAAAAGTAGCAAAATGGTTACTAAGGCATACAGTACCTCATTTTCTATGGGAATTAAGTTTTTAGCCAAACGCTTTCATGACCCTATTTATGGTGTTTATGGTTTTGTAAGGCTTGCCGATGAAATTGTTGATTCGTTTCATGATTATGACAAACGACAATTATTGGCTGAATTTAAAGTTGATACCTACAAAGCTATTGAGCAAAAAATTAGCTTAAATCCAATCCTAAATTCATTTCAAGAGGTGGTAAATAAATACCAAATAGATCCTTGGACCATTGAAACTTTTTTAAAAAGTATGGAAATGGATTTAGACAAAAATACTTACGACCAACATGGTTATGAAGAATACATTTTAGGCTCGGCTGAAGTAGTTGGTTTAATGTGCTTAAGCGTATTTACCGAAGGCAATAAAGCCATGTACGAGGAATTAAAACCTTATGCTATGAAATTGGGTTCGGCTTTTCAAAAAATTAACTTCTTACGCGATTTTAAAGCCGATGCAGATGCTTTGGGTAGATTATATTTCCCTCAATTGCGCACCCAAGCATTTGATCAAATAACAAAAGAAGAAATAGAAAACGATATTATAAAAGATTTCAAAATGGGTTTTGAAGGCATCAAAAAACTGCCTAAAGATGCACGTTTTGGTGTTTATGTAGCCTATATTTATTACTCGCAATTATTGGCTAAAATTATGGATATGCCTGCCAGTGTGATTATGGAAGAAAGAGTTCGCATTTCTGACAAACGTAAATACGCTTTATTTTTTGGCTCATACTTCCGTCATAGTTTCAACTTACTTTAATTAGCAAGTTTGATTAAATATTTTTTCTAATCAAAGTTATCTTGCACGTCAAATAACATGCTAAAAAAAGGTATCCAATTATTTATTTTTCAATTAATGGTGTTACAGCTAACTGCCAATATTGATTTAAGAAATCAATTTGATAAAGCCATTTACAGTAAAAACATTGCTGAAAGTTTGAAAGAAACTTTGCAACAAAAAACCAATCTCACCCCAACAGAATTAGGGTATTTAGGTGCAACTAAAATGCTTTTAGCCAAACATTATTACAATCCATTTAACAAGCTTCAAATTTTTAACGAAGGAAAAACCGACCTCGAAAACGCCATTAAAAAAGATAAAAATAATGCCGAATTGGTTTTTTTACGTTACAGTTGTGCTAAAAATGCCCCACATTTTTTAAACTATTATCAAAATATAGCAACTGATAAGGTATTTTTAGAAAATGCAATCACATCAATGACAGACAACGATTTAAAGAATAGAATTGTGTTGTTCTTGAAAAAATAAAATACCGCTATTTCAATGTTTTACACACATATAAAATATTGATAAAAAAAAGTGGGTTTCATTTATACAAAAACATTATTGTTGCACGCAAAAATTTAATAACCACTCTAAAAAATAAAATGTCGACACAAACCATGTATCAAACCATTTTAACCGAAGTAAAAAACAATATTTTTTACATTACTATTAACCGTGAAGCTAAATTAAATGCTTTGAGTATTCAAACCCTTACCGATATTAAAAATGCAGTATTGAGCATTTACGATAATGCAGAAATAAGAGGTGTAATTTTAACTGGAAGCGGAAAAAAAGCTTTTGCTGCTGGTGCTGATATAGCTGAATTTGCAGAATTTAATGTAGAACAAGGAACAAAAATGAGTGCCGAAGGACATGCAGTATTGCGTGCTATTGAAAATAGTCCTAAGCCGGTTATAGCTGCCATTAATGGTTTTGCTTTAGGCGGTGGAAATGAGTTAGCCATGAGTTGTCATATTAGAATTGCAGCAGAAAATGCTCGTTTTGGTCAGCCTGAAGTTAACTTAGGTATTACACCTGGTTATGCAGGAACCCAACGTTTAGCGCAATTAATTGGACGTGGTAGAGCATTAGAATATTTAATGACTGCCGATATGATTGATGCACAAACAGCATTGAATTTTGGTTTGGTTAACCACGTAGTACCTGCCGATAATTTAATGGCAAAATGCGAAGAAATTTTAGAGAAAATTAAAACTAAATCGCCATTGGCAATAGCTAGTGTTATTCGTTGTGTAAATGCTTACTACGAAAAACGTGCCGATGGAAATGAAGTAGAAGTTAATGAATTTGGAAACTTTTTTGGTAGCGAAGATTTTATAGAAGGAACCAAAGCCTTTATGGAACGCAGACCTGCTAATTTTAAAGGAAACTAATTATAAACCAAAAAGCTGCTTTTTAAGCAGCTTTTTTTATGTTTGCCGCTTAATAAAATTTGTTCGCGGTTGTTTGCCAGTGGTTATCAGCACTCACCAATCGTAAACATCTTTTCAATCCGTCTGACGCCTTGGCAACGCTACGGCTTTTTAAGCGTCTGACGGAAGTTGGGTTTACTCCTTTATAAATTTACTTGTTAATTTAGCATCTAATTCATCTATTATTTGTACCATATACATGCCTTGTGCTAAATTATCAATAGCTAAAGAAACATTTTTTAAATACTCTTTCTCATAGCTTAGTTCCTTTACCAACTGACCTGTTACATTATAAATCAATAGTGTTTTTATATTACTATTACTTGCAATGTTTAATTGAGAGTTGGCGGGGTTGGGGTAAATTGAAATAGTATTTTGCACAAACTCTTTGGTAATAGTGGTTAATGTGTTTAAGTCAAGTTCTAATAAAAAAGATTTGCCAGCCCATTTGGGAAGATGGAAAGTGCCAAGAATATAACATGTATTATTGCTTATTTTTATGGATGTTGGATAAATTTTTGAATTATTAAGGGCAATTTCACTTTCTTTTAAAACATTCAAGCTAGTGTCTAATACTTTTATATATAATTTATTAGGTTCATTTTCAGGACTATAATTATTTTCATAATAATACAAAAAATAAAGTTTGTTGTTATAAAAACATAAAGCATTGTTGTAGGCACTAAAATATTTTATTTCATCAGTTGTAATTATTTTAAAACTTTTATCGTAAAAACTTTTTCTGGTAATTAAGTTATTATTTAAATCCACTTTTGTTAAGCTCATTCTATTCCTTATTTGTAACCCCAAAATAGTATCCGCAGTTCCTGCTACAAAAATATTCGAGTTTACTTTAATAGCTTTTACGAAATCAATAGGTGTAGTATTAAAATTAAAAGTATCATAGTAACTAAAATTAGTATCAATATCTTTTACCTCTAACTGTTTATTAAAAGTAATTATTTTAGTACCCGATTCACCTACAGTATAAAATTTGAATAAGGAATCATTAACTGTAACAGGACTATATGCTTTTGAAGAAAGTTGGTCGTACAATTCGTTTATTTTGATGGTTTTATTTTGCAGGTTTAAGCTAAAAAGTACCGGATAAGTAGTTTGGAAAAATGCTAAAATAAAGGGACTCAGTTGTATTGTATCTGCATTAAATACTCCTATGAGCTCATTATCTATTAAACTGCATTTTAAAAACTCAAATTTATAATCAACCCTGTAAAAATTTTTGTTTTGATTAAATGTAAAAAAACTACTTTCAACTGGAGCCAAATTACTTTTATTTATTTTTACCAAACAAATGCCTTTATCCAAACTATGGGTAACCTCGTATGAATAAATTATAAATATTTCATTTTGGTATATGAAAATTTGATGAGGAAAAAACAAAGTGTCTTTTAAATTGATAGCTCCTGTATTTAATATTTTGCCTTTAAACGAACTACAAATAATGATAGATTGTTTAGTGGGCAACTGTTCTGTGGCTAATTTATAAGTGTAAGCACTGATAGTATAAACAGTATCGTTATTGATTATAAAGTCAGTTGCATAAGTTGAATCTTTAAAATTTTCATACGTATTCTGACCAAACATTAGGCTTGAAAATACCAGAAAAATAGAAAGTAAAAGTAGTTTTTTCATAGTTGGTTAGTGTTTAAAAGAAGTT
>JAIXSO010000001.1 GCA_027484685.1 Bacteroidota bacterium | reverse complement strand
CAAATAATCCAAATATTGGTTGGAATGGTAAGTTGAATGAAATTTTACAATCCAACGAGGTATATGTTTATCAAATACAAGCAGACTTGATTGATAATTTTATTGGTACCAATAAAAAACAGGTAAGCCTAAAAGGAAACGTAACGTTGTTAAACTAAAAAGGCATTTTTATAAATCAGCCCAATTTTATAAACCTTCTCCCGATTGATCGTGATTGTAATCTTTGTAACCTTGTAATCTTTGTAACCTTGTAATCTTTGTAACCTTGTAATTTTTGTAATCTTTCAATCTTCAAATTTCTTAATCAATGAAACAAAAACAAGTAGTATTAAGAGGTGCTGGCATCAGTGCCGAAAGCGGTTTAAAAACTTTTAGAGATAGCCATGGACTTTAGGAAGGTTGTCGGGCAGAAGATGTGGCTAATTTAAAGTAGTATTGGGCGTGCGGTTTTTCCAGTAATATGGATTTTGAGCACTTCGGTATTCGTAACTTTGTGCTAATAATACATTCGTAATTAAGCCAATAGCAATAAGTAAAACTATTCTTTTCATAAAGGCAAGTATAAATAAATTTAGTTGATAGTTGATAGCAGTTAGATGATAGTCTTTCTTTATTTGTAAAATATCCTAAAAACTAAGACACCATTTTTTTTCTTTAATCTTTATAAATTTTTAATATTTTTGATTCAATCAATACAGTTTTATTTATTTCTCCAATTTTGAAAAAAGTACTGTTTCATAAATATCTTTTACTAATGTTTTTGTTATTACAAGGCATAAGTTTATTTGCCCAAAAGGAAGCAAATATTTGGTACTTTGGACAAAACGCGGGCGTGAATTTTAACACTAATCCTCCAACAGCTTTAACCAATTCAGAGATGCGTACAGGTGAAGGTTGCGCAAGTATAGCAGACAAAAATGGGAACCTATTATTTTACACAGACGGAATAACTGTTTGGAATAAAAACCACCAAATAATGACCAATGGAACTGGATTATTAGGCAATTCAAGTAGCACACAATCAGCTTTGGTTATTAAATATCCTGGTTTAGATTCTATGTATATCCTTTTCACTTCTTCAACTTTTGGTTCCACAAATGGTGTATGTTATTCCATAGTCAACATGAAATTAAATGGACAACTAGGTGCTGTTACTTCAAAAAACATAAAATTAGTGAATATTTCTGCTGAGAAAATAGCTGCCATTAGTCATTCAAATCAAAGGGATATTTGGGTGGCAATTCCAGCTTACAGTACTGATTCTATTTATACTTTCTTAGTTACTCCATTAGGTGTTAATTTAAATGCAGTAAAAAACAGGACGGGTTCCGAATTAAATGGGGTCAATATTGGTCAAATGAAATTTTCTAATAATGCTTTAAAATTGGCATTTATTGATAGATATAACTTTGCAGTTGTAATTTCAGATTTCAATAATTCAACTGGAGTTATTACAAATAATAGAACAATTTACGGGTTTGAAGAATCTTACGGTTTAGAGTTTTCACCTAATTCACAGTATTTATATGTTTCTGAAGAAAGTAGTTCTATGCTTCACCAATGTTTAGTTCCAGATTTATCAGCAAATAGATCAACTGTTTGTAAAACCATTGACAGCAATATAAATCGTTTTGGGCAATTACAATTGGGTCCTGATAACAAAATTTATAGTGTGACAACAGGAAGCAAATACCTTGGTGTAATTAATAATCCAGATAATTATTATACTAATTGTGGTTACAATAAAAATGAAATTTTTTTAAGTGGCAAAACCAATCGTTTTGGACTGCCTAATTTTTATCAATCTATTTTTACAATTGATGGTTTTTATTACAATAACTCAGACTGTTTGGGAGATTCTACAATTGCTTCTATTAGAGTTGATACAACTATTGTTGATTCAATTAATTGGTATATTGGCGATACTTTAACTCCTATAGCTCATGGATCAAAAATAAAGCAATTTAAATATTTAAGTAAAGATACAGTTACCAAAATTATGCTAGCAAAAGTTTATTATTCAACCTTTCCCTTAAAAAATTTTTATGGAAGTATATCTACAAAACCGTATCCTATTTTTCGTTTACCTGCTGACACCGGCTTATGTATTGGAGATTCAATAAAACTTAAAGTAACTTTTATTGGAGCAAAGTATTTATGGCAAGACAATACAACAGATTCAACTTATTTAGTAAAAAAAAGTGGATTATATTCGGTAAAAGTGGATTACAATGGTTGTGTAAAATATGACTCAATCGAAATATCTTTTAGTCCAGAACCCATTATAAACCTAGGAAACGATACCACACTTTGTGATAATGCAATCTTACATTTAAAGGCTCCTGTTCATTATCAATCCTATTTATGGAATGATTTATCAACTGCTGATTCTTTGCTAGTTAGTAAGGAAGGGTTGTACTCAGTAACTGTAAATGATAGTGGTTGTATTGCACAAGATGAAATTAAAGTTTCTTACTTGAAAACACCCAATGTTAATTTAGGTAACGATACTTCTTTTTGCGAAGGAGTTCCTTTTTATTTAAAAGCAAACAGCCCTAAAACTAATTATTTATGGAGTAATTTTTCAACTGACTCTGTAATAAAAATAAACCAAAGTGGAACTTATTGGGTAAAGGCATACAATGCGTGCGGAAGCAGTTTTGATACCGCAGAAATAAAGGTAGAAGCATGCAATTGTTATATTTATGTTCCTAATGCTTTTACCCCAAATGGCAATGGTTTAAACGAAGTGTTTTTACCTGTTTCCAATTGTAAAATAACCAATTATCAGTTAATTATTTTAAATAGGTGGGGTGTTAAAATATTTGAATCAAATAATCCAAATATTGGTTGGAATGGTAAGTTGAATGAAATTTTACAATCCAACGAGGTATATGTTTATCAAAT
>JAIXSO010000010.1 GCA_027484685.1 Bacteroidota bacterium | reverse complement strand
TTGTGCAGTTGAATCCAATGCGGTAAATCTTACGGAATTCATAATACTTGTATCAGTATCGTAATAGTCCCAATTATTATCCGTTCGGGTAAAATCCGAATATTCTTCCATTACAAAATCGGCTTTTACTTCTTCTTGTCCATCACACGGATTTTCAGGTGCAATTTCCTCTTTCGGGTTGCAGGCAAAGGGTATAATAATTAAGGCTATTATTAGCTTTAAATATTTTTTCATGTTTAATTGATTTTAATTCCAGTAAATGTTCTCTTTGTTCTAGTAAAAACCCCATTTGGCATGGTTACATGTTCCTGTCTGATTACATAGGTATTACAATTTTTAAACACACCTCGTAATATTTTTGCATCGCAATCAAGTCCACCTCTTTGAAACCAGACATTTTTATATCCACCAAATCTTTCATTTATAGTATCTTGGCATCCTCTAGGGATGCCAAATAGCTTTATCAAATCTTCATCTTTAGCCGAATTGTAGGTATGACCCAATATAATGGTGTATAGGCTATCTGGTTTATCATCATCGCTGCCATAATACGTGCCTTCCCAACTTAAAGGTTCATTAAAACGTACAAAATAAAACTTACGGGTTACGGTATCTACTCCATTGTCATTAGGGAAACAACGAGTATTGGGTTTGCGTTTCACAATTAACCGCACGTTAAAATTTGTACCCCTCAAATTATCAGGGAATGTTACGTTTACTTGTTTGCCATAACGGGGTTGCACCTCACTGCCTACCTGCCATATAAAACTATCGGCATCTTGTTGTAAAGCTTCAAAGTAAACACTACTAAAATATACAGAATCTGTATCCATTAAAAAATCAGCCAATCGCGGCTCTATGATTTGTGTATAGGTAGCCTCTTTAATTGTGAATGCAGCACTGGTGGCAGAGGCTAGCGCACACGGATTTTCAGGTGCAATTTCCTCTTTGGGGTTACAGGCAAATGGTATAAATAAAAGTAGGTATAAGTATTTTTTCATGTTATTTTAGTACTTAGTACTAAGTTAAATTAGTTGGATTAGATTTAGGCGAGCCAAATGTTTACACCGTAAAAAACTTGCGCCCAATATAATTAAGTTAAGAGTATGATTCCAAAAGAGTTACATGTTTATAGGAAATATTTGCCATAAAACATTCGACCTCTTCGGGGTCGGAAATTCCTTAACTTAATAACTTTGCACTTGCGCCAGCATGGTCTGGCGCAAGTGTAATTATTTTATTTTAAAAGCTATACCTAGTAAAAAACTACTGTTTTGCCCGCCATAGGTTTTACTTACATTCATTACTCCTGTTTGGTATTGTCCATACAATGCCCATTTTTTATAACCCAAAGTAACACTTAAAATTCCGCCCATATCCCAATTATTATATTGCGGTTCTTGTTCATGGTTTAGGTAATAATGTTGCGGATTAGTAAAAGCTGAAAACAAATAACCACCATAAGCACCCGCACCTAATAATAAATAAGTAGGGCCGCTAAATTGGTGATTATAATTTAATACCACAGGCAATTGCACATAATGTAAATACACATTTTCGGTGTACGAAAGTATTTTTTCGCCCACTGCATTGGTGTAAATTACCTCTCTGGCCGAACCTTTGCGCACATAACTTAAACCAATATGAGTGTAAAATTTAGCATTCCATTTGGTTTGTAAATGAGCGCCCATTTCAAGCCCTGTTAAAGCTTGGCTAAATAAACCATTATTGCTTAAATTATTTTGGCTAACACCCAACTTTACAAATAGTTGGGTGTTTTTAGTAATGCTGTCTAATGATTGGGCATTGGCTTTAATAAAACCAATTGCAAGTATGATGAATAGTGTTTTTTTCATTATTTAACTATTATAAGTTTTTTGGTTTCGGAGTATCCGTTACTAGCATTTAATGTTACTAAATATACACCAGCAGCCAAATCTTGTGTGTTAATAGTTTCTTGATTATTACCAGTTATCTTAATACTTCTAACCAAAGTACCCGCTAAATTATAAATATGGATAGTTTCACCTATTGCTCCATTTAATTGAAATAGCACAGTTGCAACATCATTAGCAGGGTTCGGGTAAATATTAAATTGAATGGTTGGTTTTTCTATGATAATAAAATCATCTTTTTCATCAGTATTCATTTTACCTAGTTTTGAATAATTGAAGTAAGGGCCTCTCCTTGCACAAAAGGTAGAAATTTCGTCTCCTGAATAAATAAAGTCATTAATATTTCTATTACAACTGACAGGCAAGCCAATTGAAAACTGTGCCTCGGGGTTCACTATATTTTCTGTTAAAATATTTATTTCCTTCCCAGCCGTAATATTAACATTAGGGTTTGAGATTAGAACATTATCACCTATGGTTATGGAATTAGTTGCGTAAAGGTCATTTGTTATAACTGAATTTGATAACACAATATCTTTTGGTGAATTACTCATATTAAATTCCATAAATGCACTTCCACCAATTGGATTATTACTTGCTTGCAAACTTTTAGGATAAACAAGTAAATCTGGTGGCAAATTATCTCCAATTGGACTAAATTCTACACCAACTTTATAAATATTATTATCAATTTCAGACCAAATTAAATCTATAGGATATGTTAGAACGTAAAGAACTCTTTGTCCTTGATGATCTTTTCTTCTTAACTTAAAAACAAGTTTTACATGAATTTGAGGACTACCACCTGATAAGTACAGTTTAAAAGATTGATCTTTAAAACATTGTAAAGGTAAATACTTTGTCCTCAGTGTTATATAAGCCGTATTCGTATTTTGAAAATCGTTTGGCCATTCTTCAATTTCCATTCCAATATTGGCGTACCTTTCTTCCATAGTTGGGGCAATCATAGGTGGTTTTCCAAATTCTACTGGTCTATTAATACCATTAATAGATCTATTAGTGAATGATTGTAAATCTACATTGCTTCCAAAAGTGTATTTTAAAAGATATGCTGCGTCTACACCCTCCACTTCTAAATCGGATGATGGGTTGAAAGCAAACTTTATATCCTCCTTTAATTTATACTCTCTTATATTTGGCAGATTGTTTAATAATATTGTCTCACCATCTGGGGTTGTTACATTTAAATCTTCTATTCTATAATCAGCATATTTAACTTTTGGGTTATTAAATAAATTAACTACTCCTAATAAATTGTTGTAAACTGCTTTTGTTCCATTAGTGTTTGGTATTCCTGGTGTCCAAAATTCTCTTGAGCCAAATGGAGCACTTAATTCTATTTTACCACTAGCATTACCTGTTAAATCAAGTTTTTGATGGGGTACAAAAGCAATTGGTGCCCTTGCTGGTTTACTCAAATTATCATTCCCACCTGAAATTAAAAAATCTAACGCACTAACTGCCGCACCTACATAAGGAATAGGGGCTGCTAAATCTTTTAAAATACTTAAGTTACTTATAAATCCTGCATTTGCTATTCCATCATCAATTGCTTTGGTTGTTTTATCTACATCTTTTGTTAAACTTTCCCAGTATTTGAAGGATTTATTTCCTTCGGAAAATGCTAAATTCACATCTGCAACTAATTGTTGAAAACCATCATTTGTATTCACATTATTTGCTGTTGCACCATTCACAATATTGTAAAGTGTTCCTGTAAAGTCTAATTTCAGCGTCACATCATTTTGTTCTAAAAGCTTAATTTGAAATTGTAATTTAGTGTTGTAAAGACAAGTACAAGGGTCATAAGCCACGTTAAAATCTGCATATAACCAAAACCCATCTTCGTTTTGATAATTATTTGGTGCATTCATTTTTCTTGATTGCTCATACGTTGTTAATGTATTGGCCAAAGGTTTTGATTGAGATAATAATGCGTTTGAAATTTTATCATTTGGGCTTCTTAATATATTTAATTCAATAGTTGCACCATAAGGAGCAATATTAGAGGGGGTTTCCGTTTTATAGTAAAATACCCTAATAGTACTCCTGTATTTATTATACAAACAAAAAAATGGATTGGTAATTTCTTGTCCATTTGGCAATCCAAAATCTTTAATTAAAAGTTCCCAACCATCCTCAGGATGAAAATCTTGCCCAATGATTCCACCTAATGTGAAGTTATCATAAAAGTGAGATAAATTTATATTTTGTCCTGTAATGTTTGGATAAAAAGGTGATAAAATAGTTTGTGGGTTGGAGGTACTGTTTTTTAAATAAATATCGTTAAATGACTGTGTTGTCCAATTCCAACTATTATTTGAATTTGCTAATCTCCAATCTGTTGTTAGAGTTAAAGGGCTGCACAGTTGTGCATTACTATTTTTTAATATCAAAATAGTTAGGCATGTTATAAATATTTTAGTTTTCATTTTTAAGTTGTTTAGTTGTTTCTTTTTCCGGTAAAAATTTTTCTAAAAGGATTGTCTTTTTGATATTTTGCGGCTAAATAATTAGTATAATCAAAAGTCAATGTATTGGTTTGGGAGTTAATAATACCCCATCCTTCTAAATACCTAGTATCACAATAGTTTGTTGAGTTAGTGTTAATTTTAAAAATATTATAGCCCGTATCTTCTAAAGGTGATGCTCCGCCATTTGTAATATCATACTTACAATTTTTAGGTATCCCGTTGAACCAAATTTGTGCTGTGTAAGAAACATCCACTACTGAATCAAATGTAAATCTAACGCTAAATACATCATTTGGATTGGTATTTAAACTGCCAATATAAGTACCTTTAAAAGCGCAGTTATACATGTATTTACTTGTAATAACTCTTGAAAAAGTATCGTAGTTATTTTTCTTTGGATAACAAGTTTCATTACTATTTTTTACAATTAATTGAACAGTAAAAGTGGTTTCATTGCCTATAACTAAATCAAATGATTTAGTATTTTTACTAAAACTAGGATCTCCAATTACCGACCATTTATACTCTTTGTTATCTTTTAAGCATTCAAAATGTACTTTACTACCAACCAAAACTGTGTCGAAAGAATAATTAGTTTTGTTATAACTATTATATTTTTGCCAAGCTTCTTCTATATACGTGAAGGTGGCATCAGGCTTATCACCACACGGATTTTCAGGTGCAATTTCCTCTTTGGGATTACAGGCAAAGGGTAGTAAAACAATAACTGTTAGTAGCTTTATAATTGTGTTTTTCATATTATATGTATTATAGTCATTGCTAGTCCAGCTATCGGACTAGCAATGACGGTTAATAACAAAAAAATTATTCGGCTAATTTAGCTTTTAAAGCTTCAATTTCTTTTTGTTGCTGTAAAATATATAAAGTTAATTCTTCTACTTTTTCTAATAATATTACCTGCATTTCGCCTACATCAATTTGTTTATTGTTGGCTTCTACTTCGGCTAGGCTTGGTACATTTGGCAAGTGGTGGTATTTTGCTATAAATGCTTCTAATTCTGTTAATGTTTTAAGCTTGTAATTTTTATCAAAAACATAATCAGGATATGGATTTGTTAATGTTACAATTGCTTTACGAGCATAAACATATCCATTTGCATCTACTTTAAATAAATCTTGTGTAGCATTTTTAAATAATATTTGTTCTTCTGTGATGTTAAAAAAGGTGGTTGTTGGATTGGTTATAGTAAGCCCCCTAGATGCTGGCCAAATGCCATCAGTATTAATTTTAAGTAAACCGACTGAGTTTAATTCAATGGCTTTTGTAGTTGAATTACTAAATATATCAATATTTCCTGAGCTTTTTAGGCCTTGTTTTGCAAATAATGGTTGAAATACTTCTACCGAATTCCAATTAGCTTTGAAAATATCTTGGTTAACATTTCCTGAATTGGTACATTGAGTTAAGGATATATAAAGTAGTGGATTGGTGGGCAAAGTTCCATAGCAAGGTGCAGTTACAAAGGTATTAATGTTCACTTGGTTACTTGTATTTAATACATTAGAAACAGGGCCAGTAAATTGTGCTTTAGCTCCAAAAGTAATTAAGATTAAGCCGATAGTTAATAGTTTAAATTTCATGCCTTTGGCTTGATTTTGATTTTTCATAATATTTTTTTAGTTATTTATTGTATTGCAACTATCAAATACTGTTGTTAATATTCCAATAAAAACATACTGTCTATTTTGGACAGTACGATAATTTAAATTTTTAAAAAGAATATTGAAAAATTTTTATTTTTACAACGTAGTGAAAAACAAAGAATCAATAAAGCAAATAGGTGCCACCATTCGCGATTTGCGCCAATGTAAAAACATAAAGGTTGATTATATAGCCAAAAGGCTTGGTTATGAGCATTCTGAGTCGTACTTAAAGCTTGAACGTGGCGAAAAAGGCGATATTGGAATAACTCAGTTGTTTACTATTTGCGAGGTATTGGAATGTAGTTTGTTTAATTTATTTATTCTATCAGGACTAAAAGACGAAATTTTCAATAAAAATGTTACCAATTGGACTCAATTTTACGAATCGCTTGATAAACTTCCTGAAGAGCGAAAAAAAAGAATACAAGATTTATTGAAAGAATTGAAGTTTAAATGAAAATAATCTCTGTTTTAATTAGGTTATTTATTACCTAAATTTAAAATAGGAATAAAAAAAGCCGAACTACTTTTTAGAGTAATTCGGCTTTTTTTATCTAGTTCTAATTATTGTTATTATTATTTGCCAATTTTTACTGCAAAATAATCTTGCGTTCCATCGGCATTTACGCCTTCTACCAATACAGCACCTTTTTTACCTTCAAAAGCTGCTTTTACATCGCTTACAGTTGAAACGGGTTTTTTATCAATATTGGTAATTACAAAACCTGCTGGCACACCGGCCGCTTTTAAAATACTTTTTGCACCAATATTTTTTACTTTTATGCCATTGGCAATTTTAAGTTTTAATCGTTCATCACGGGTAAGTGTTTCAAAATCGGTATCTAAAGCCTTGTTAACTTCTGTCTTTTCGGCAGTTTTTAAAGTAGTTTTGCCATCTAAACCTTTTAGTTTTACATCAAAAAGTTTTTCTTTTCCATCTCTAATTACTTTAATTTTAACTACATCACCCGGATTTTTCTTGCCAATCATTTCTTGCAATTCAGGAGTAGTTTTGGTTTCGGTTCCATCTGCCGAAATAATAACATCATCACTTTTTAAACCAGCATCTTCAGCAGCACTGTTTTCTTTTACATTTCTAACATATACGCCTTTTACTTCTTTTAAGCCTAATTTATCAGCCAAAGCACCATCAATATCAGTAATTTCAACTCCTAAAACACCACGTTGAACAGTACCATATTTTTGTAAATCGTTAATTACTTTGCTCATTAAATTACTAGGAATAGCAAAAGCATAACCTGCGTATTGTCCTGTTTCGCTAGCAATTGCAGTATTTATTCCAATTAGTTTACCTTCTTGGTTAATTAAAGCGCCACCACTATTTCCTGGATTTACCGCTGCATCAGTTTGAATAAACGATTCAATTGGATACTGTTGTCCGTTTCCTCTGTTAATGTTTAAGTTACGGCCTTTAGCACTTACAATTCCCGCAGTTACTGTAGAAGTTAAGTTAAAAGGATTTCCAACTGCTAATACCCATTGGCCTACTTTTACTTCATCGCTATTGCCAATTACTGCAAATGGCAAATTGGTTTCAGAAATTTTTAAAACAGCTAAATCAGTATTATTATCCTTACCCAGTAATTCAGCATCGTATTCGCGTTTATCGTTTAAAACCACTTTTATTTTGGTAGCACCATCTATAACATGGTTATTGGTAACAATCAAACCATCTTGCGAAATAATAACCCCACTGCCACTTCCTGCTCTTGGCCCTGGTTGAGGAATATTAAAGCCTCTGCCTCCAAAAAAGTCAAAAGGATTAATTTCTTGCATTTCATTTTTACTTTGAGGTGCATCTACCACTGTTAATATATGTACTACGGTTGGAGTAGCCAATTCAGCTATTGCCACAAAATCAGGTCTCTGCCCGCCATCTGACAAACTTGCATACCTTGCAAGGTAATTTTGTGTAAATTCTGTTGCACTTTGTTTACCTCCAAATAATTTGTTTAAGCCAATTGCAGCCAAGCCTCCAAGGCATGCCACTGCAAAAATAAGTGTGTACTTTTTCATTTTCTTTTCAATTTAATTGTAGTAAAATTATATTCATTCAAAAGTTATACCAATTGCTATTATTGTTATGTTCAAACTTTATCAAAAAATTGTTCAATAAAAAACAATATTTGCTTTCAAGTTTTAATGCTTTTATGAAGCAATTTGTTTTTTTATTTTAAAACATGTTTACTTTTTGTTTTAAAATAACATTTTGGTTGATGAACGGTAAATAAAAAAACTTGCAGCTATCAAAACTTAGTTGAAATTTGCACTTTCAAAAATAAATGCAACACGATAAACATACTTATTATTTTGAAAAGTATTTGCGCAAAGAAATGTCGCGCAATGAAAGGGATGCGTTTGAAAAAAAATTAAACTCTGACGAAAGTTTTAAGGCCGATTTTGAAAAATATGCTTTAAACCACGATTCGATTTTAAAAGAAGAGTTGGAAGAGTATTATAATGAAGAAATTATACCCGATAAACCTAAAAATTATTCATGGTTTTTGGTTTTGGTTTCGGTGTTAGGTTTGGCTTTACTCATTGATTTTTATGCCAATCAAAAGTATGCAGAAGCGCAAAAACAAAATCAAACGTACAAAGAAGAAATAGTTACACGTTTTAAAAATGCTTTTGTGGAGCCTTTTAAAAAAATTAGCTTTAAAAAAAGTGCTAAACAGCTTGATACTATTTATAAACAGCTTACTTTTAGTTCGGATGAAGTAGAAGAAAACGATACCACAGCATTGCAAACACCAATAGATTCAAGCTTAATTGAAGAAAAAATTATTGACCAATTTCAGCAGTTAATGCGTGATAAAAACTTAGAAAGCAATGTAAAAGATGTGTTTTTAGATGATAGTTTAATGACAGTGGTTGATTTGGAAAAATTTAAAGAAAAGTTTAAAGTAATTACCAATTCAACTGATAGTGCTTTTTCGGATAGCCTAGTTACCAGACTTACCTTACAAGCATTAATTAAACAAAACAATGCCAATAAGCCTTTATTTGTTGAGTTTTGGCAATCGTTAGTTGGTTTTAGCGGTTATCAGTTTACTGGTAAAAAATTAGTGCTTTACGGTATTCGAAAACCTTTTGATATATTTATTTTAAAACAAAATAATTTGTTTGTGCTTCATTCAAAATGGGGCGAAACCGCTTTACAAGCCGATAATCAATTACACAAATTTGAAGACTAAATTTTATAAATACCAAGGCACGGGAAACGATTTTATAATGATTGATGACCGAGCCAAAACTTTTGATGCCAATAATCAAAAATTGATTGAAAGTTTATGCGATAGAAGATTTGGAATTGGGGCTGATGGATTAATTTTATTTCAAAAACATGCTTCGGCCGATTTTTACATGCAATACTTTAATAGCGATGGTCGCGAAAGTTCTATGTGCGGTAATGGTGGCAGATGTATTGCTCAGTTTGCTAAAGATTTAGGGGTGGTAAAAAAATTTGCTACTTTTTATGCCATTGATGGCATTCATACTGCTTCGTATAAAAATAATTGGGTTAGTCTTCAAATGAAAGATATAACCCAAATGGAAGTGCGCAATGACCAAGTTTTTGTTTTAAATACGGGCTCGCCTCACTTTGTGCAATTTTTTGAATATGATGTGGATACCATTGATTTGGTAAATGAAGCAAAAAAAATAAGATATAACAATGAGTTTGCTACCGATGGAATAAATGTAAACTTTGTATCCATTCATAATAATGTATTAAAAGTTAGAACTTACGAAAGGGGAGTGGAGGATGAGACTTTTAGTTGTGGAACTGGTGTTACTGCTGCCGCAATTGCTTATTCAGTTTTTTCAAAAAATAACCAATCGGAAATAGAAGTGAACATTCAAACCAAAGGTGGAAACCTTTCGGTAAGTTATTTGTTCCAAAATAATGCATACCAACAAGTGTTTTTAAAAGGCCCGGCCACATTTGTGTTTGCGGGCGAAATAGAAATTTAATAATTATTCAACGCAGAGCCATAGGCTCGAAAATATTATATCCATGGATTTCAATCCATGGATATAAAAAACGGCAACCAAAGAGCCATCGGCTCGAAAATATTGTAACCATGGATTTCAATCCATGGAAAAAAGAAAAAATATGGCAAACACCTATCATCAAATATATTTGCAAACAGTATTTGCTGTTAAGTACAGAAATGCGGTGATTGAAAAAGAGTGGAAGTCTGAACTTTTTTCAGTAATAGGTAATTTAATAAATGAAGCAGATTGTAAAAATATCATAGTTAACGGAGTGGAAGATCATGTTCATTGTTTTTTTTCTTTAAAACCAGTTTTATCTGTGTCGGAATTAATGAAAAAAGTAAAAGCAAAGTCTTCTAAATACGTTAATGATAAATCATTAACAAGAGAGCGATTTGAATGGCAAGTAGGCTATGGAGTTTTTTCATATAGTCAATCACAAATAGCAAAAGTTTATGATTATATTCTAAACCAAGAAGAACATCACAAAAAACAAACTTTTAAGAATGAATATTTACAATTATTAGAAAGTTTTAAAATTGATTATGACGAAAGTTATTTATTTGAAGATTTGATGTAATTAAAATAGACCGAGCCTACGGCTCTTCATTGAAAAGAGCCATCGGCTCGATATATTGTAACCATGGATTTCAATCCACGGAAAAAGAAAAAAGGAAACGGCAACCAAGAGCCATAGGCTCGATATATATTGTAACCGTGGATTTTAATCCACGGAAAAAGAAAAAAAAGGAAACGGCAACTAAAGAGCTATACGCTCGAAAATATTGTAACCATGGATTTCAATCCACGGAAAAAGAAAAAAGGAAACGGCAACCAAGAGCCATAGGCTCGATATATATTG
>JAIXSO010000007.1 GCA_027484685.1 Bacteroidota bacterium | reverse complement strand
TTGTTTTGTTTATTGTTTGCACTACAAATTTAACAATTTCAATGCTACTATTTAATTGATTTACAGATTTTTATAAACAAAAATATCAACATATTCTTATCCCGAACTAAGGTTATTAGCAAAAAATTAGTTGGAACACTAAATTTTCATCATATTGCCATTAATTATTGGGCTTAAGTTTTATAATGAAAAATACTAGGGAGTTTAATATTGCATTATTTGCAGGTGATGGAGATTTAGAGCGTTTAAAACAGCAACTTGAACCATTATTTACCCAAACAGAAATAGATGTAGCATTAGAAAATGCCATTGCTTATTCGCAAATTCATGTGGCTGATTTTTTACTTTCAATTGGTGCGCAAATTTCTTATGGAGATTTTCAAGGGGTATATTACGCAGTTCATAATAACGAAATAGAAGGTTTAAAATATGCCATTGCCAAAGGAGTAAATATAAATATTAATAATGGAATGTTATTGAACACCAGCATTCAAACGGCTACAAATACCAACGATTTAGAAATTACTAGATGGCTTCTAAATAATGGCGCAAATATTCACTTTTTAAGTAATCATGCTCATTTTTTAATCAATAAATATGGTTCTGTAGACCTAAAAAATTTGATAAATAGTTTTTACAAAAAATAAAAAAGCCTGAATTTTAAAAATTCAGGCTTTTTTGTTAAATTTTATATTATTAATTATTTGTACATTACACTTTTAACAGAGTCCATTACTTGTTTTACACTTGGTAAAAATGCTTCTACAAAAGTAGGAGCGTAGCCAAGTGGAGTATCTGCTGTGTTAACTCTAATAATTGGTGCATCTAAATAATCGAAAGCACGTTTTTGAACCATATAAGTTATTTCGGTACTAATATTTGCTAGTGGCCAAGCTTCTTCTACTATTACCAAGCGGTTAGTTTTCTTAACCGATTCAATAATGGTATCGTAATCAATTGGGCGCACAGTACGCAAATCAATTATTTCTACATTTATACCTTCTTTTGCCAATTCTTCGGCAGCAGCGTAAGCTACTTTTATAATTTTACCAAACGAAACAATGGTAACATCAGTTCCTTCGCGTTTTACAACCGCTTTTCCAATTGGAATCAAATATTCCTCCTCAGGTACTTCACCTTTATCGCCATACATTTGCTCACTTTCCATAAAAATAACAGGATCGTTATCTCTAATAGCAGTTTTAAGTAATCCTTTTGCATCATATGGGTTTGAAGGAACTACCACTTTTAAACCTGGGCAGTTAGCATACCAATTTTCAAAAGCTTGGCTATGCTGAGCACCTAATTGGCCTGCACTTGCAGTTGGTCCTCTAAATACCATAGGCATATTAAACTGACCACCACTCATTTGGTACATTTTAGCAGCTGAGTTAATTACTTGGTCGATAGCAACTAACGAGAAGTTGAAAGTCATAAATTCAACAATTGGACGTAAACCATTCATGGCAGCACCAACAGCTATACCTGCAAAACCAAGTTCTGCAATTGGGGTATCAATAATGCGTTTGTCGCCAAACTCATCAAGCATACCTTGACTAACTTTGTAAGCGCCATTGTATTCGGCCACTTCTTCGCCAATTAAAAATATATCTTTATCTCTACGCATTTCTTCGTTCATTGCTTCGCGAAGCGCTTCTCTAAATTGAATTACTCTCATGTATGTTTTTTAAAAAGTGTTGCAAAAATAATCGGATTACAATGCTTTCAAATAGTTGTTCGAAAGTTTTTTGAAATAAGTACAAAATATTTGAATTCTATACCTAAATAACTGAAAAATAAACCAATTGTTTGTAGTTTATTGTCTTAAAAATTGTAATCTTTAGTGCGCAAACTAATAAAAAATGTGTAAAATTTAAGAAAATAAGTGCAAGCATGGTCGTTAATTTGTAGCATAATTTATTATTACTTGTGAGGAAAATATTTTCAGTTTTTGTATTCATTTCGTTGGTTTTTGCCTGTCAATCGCCTAAAGAAAAATTGCTTGAGCAAATAACCGAATTAGAGAATAGCGATAGTGCATTTAGTATTGGTCAAATTACCGATTTATACTGGGCTTACGCTTCGTTTGTAGAAAAATATCCTGACGATGAACATGCGCCAGAATTTTTATTTAAAGCAGCGCAACGTAGTGCTATTTTAAACAAAGCAGCCGAAGGCATTACCTTTTTCGAGAAATTAGTAACTAATTATCCAAACTCCAAATTTTGTGAACAAGCATTGTTTTCAATAGCTTTTAGTTACGAAAATAATCTGAACGATTTTGTAAATGCACGCAAATATTACGATCAATTTTTACAAAAATACCCAAATAGCGAGTTAGCTGAAGATGCAAAATTATCTATTGAAAATTTAGGAAAATCAGACGAAGAATTTTTAGAATCAATCAATAAAGACAGTATTGTGAATTAGATTGTCGTGATTGAATTGTTAGATTGCTAAATTGTTTTATTGTTAAATTGTTGTTTTTTTAGCTAGAAATTTACTAATTGCTTATTGTCGATTATCTATTCATAAATTGAACTTATTCAGGAACTTGCCAATTGTTTATTGCCAATTGCCCATTGCTTATTGCCGATTATCTATTCATAAATTGAACTTATTCAGGAACTTGCCCATTGCTTATTGCCAATTGCTCATTAAAAAACTACTCATATTTAACCTTAGGTTTTAGTTCTAAATTTAGTAGCCCAATTAGTAGTTCTCTATCTATGGCTTCAGTAATTTTTCCTTCTTTTACAAAACTTATATAACCGCGTTCTTCGCTTATTACCAAGCAAATAGCATCAGTTTGTTCTGTAATTCCTATAGCCGATAAATGGCGTAATCCAAATTTATTGATTAAATCGGGGTTGTCGCTAACGGGTAACACGCAGTTTGCCGCTTTAATTTTGCCTTTGGCTATAATCATAGCACCATCGTGTAATGGACTGGTTTTGTTAAATATAGTTAAAATTAAACGTTTGGTAATATTCGCTTCAATGGTTTCCCCACTCGCTGCTAAAAAACGCATTTCACTTGTTTTTGGGAAAATAATAATTGCTCCTGTATGTGTTTCTGCCAATACTTGGCATGCATCTACAATGGTTTCAAAATCAAGTTCATCTGGGTCGTCTAATTTCCATTTCCAAGGAAAAATATTCCACCATTTTTTGTTTTCGCCTAAAAATGAATTTCGCCCAATGATTAATAAAAAACGCCTTATTTCTTGCTGAAAAACTATTAAAACTGCCACCACACCAAAATTAGCAAAACCGCCTAAAATGGTTTCTAAAAGGGGCATTTCAAAATATTTAACCACCCACCAAAAGGCATAAAGCGTTAGCAATCCAATCATAATATTGAATGCCAAACTGCCTTTAACCCTAACAAATAGCTGCCAGCTAATTAATAGCACTAGCACCATGTCTACTAGGTTTATCCAGTTAAATTTATAGGTTAAAATTTCCATTTGGTTAATTTATAGATTTACGTCACGCAGAGCGTGATTGATTTATAGATTTTAAATTCAAGTTTAGAAACGCAATTTACAATTCAACATTCATAATTCAACATTTCAAAAATTTTAACTGCTTCAACCGCTTCTTTTACATCGTGAACACGCAGTATTTTAGCTCCTTTCATCAAGGCTATAGTATTAGCTACCGTTGTGCCGTTAAGAGCGTGTTGTGCATCAGCTTCTATTACATTTTGAATCATTTTTTTGCGCGAAACTCCTACTAAAATTGGTAATTCAAATATTTTGAATCTATCCATTTTACTAAGCAATTCGTAATTATGCTCTAAGTTTTTGCCAAAGCCAAAGCCCAAATCTAAAATTAAATCAGCTACTCCATTTTGCTTTAAATACTCCACTTTTGGAATAAAATAGTTCATAATATCAGGAACTACATTTTGATAAGTAGGGTTATGGTGCATGGTTTTATAATCGCCTTGTTTGTGCATTAAAATATAAGGCACTTTTAAATTAATTACAGTTTCAAACATTTTTGGGTCATCTTCTCCGCCCGATACATCGTTAATCATTGAAGCACCCGCGGCTATAGCTTGCATGGCCATTTCTGCTCTAAAAGTATCAATAGAGATAATAATTTCAGGAAATTTTTCAGCTAGTTTTTCAATTACAGGAATAGCGGCTTTTAATTCGGCTTCTTGGCCTATCATATCTGCTCCTGGCCTGGTTGATTGTGCGCCAATGTCAATAAACGTGGCACCTTCGTTTAGCATTTTTTCAGTTTGAAAAAGTGCATTATCCACTGAATTGTGTTTGCCTCCATCAAAAAAACTATCGTTGGTAATATTTAAAATACCCATAACGGTTGGTTTTTCAAGGTTTACCAATTTTCCTTTACAATTAATATATTTTTTAGATTTAAATGTTTGCAATGTGAGATGTAGGTTTAATTTTGCGCAATATAAAAATAGGTTTTATAAATAATTTTTAAAAAACAGAATGAACAAAACTTCAATCCAATACGATGCTGTAATTCAGAAATGTAGAGCAGTATTTATAAATAAAAATGCAGATTATGGAACATCATGGCGTATAATGCGTATTAGTAGTATTATAGACCAAATTTATATAAAAGCTAACCGTATTAGAACAATTGAAGATAATGGAACCATGAAGGTAAACGAGGGCATTGAACCTGAGTTTATGGGCATTATTAATTATTGTATTATGGGCTTAATTCAATTAGAATTGGTTGATAGTAAACAAATGGATTTACCCCAAGAAACCATTGCTACGCTTTACGATAAATATGTATTACAAACCAAAACCTTAATGGAAGAAAAAAACCACGATTATGGCGAAGTTTGGCGCGATATGTTGGTGACTACTTTTACCGATATGTTGCTAATGCGTATTCAACGTATGAAACAAATTTTAGATAATAAAGGAAAAACAATAGCCAGCGAAGGAATTGATAGCAACTTAATGGATATGATAAATTATTCTGTTTTTGCTTTGATTAAGCTCTCCGCTCCTGGCTTCTAGCCTCTGGCTTTGTTTCCAAAAGCTCAACAAGCAATTAAACAATTAAACAATTCAGCAATTAAACAGTTAAGCAATTAAACAGTTAAGCAATTAAACAGTTAAGCAATTGAACCATCCAACAATATAAACACATGAAAATTATAACACAAATTAGCCGAGTATTTGTAGGCGTATTATTTATTATTTCAGGATTAATTAAAGCCAATGATACCATAGGTTTTAGTTATAAATTAGAAGAATATTTTGAGGTGTTTCACATGCCAATTTTTATTCCTTATGCAGTGGCTTTGGCCATGTTTATTTGTATTTTCGAAATTATTAGTGGTGTAGCATTATTGCTAGGTGCTTTTAACAAACTAAATGCATGGTTATTGTTATTAATGATAGTGTTTTTTACACTTTTAACAGGTTATTCAGCCATTACACATAAAGTTACAGATTGCGGTTGCTTTGGCGATGCCATTAAGTTAAAACCTGTTGAATCCTTTTATAAAGATTTGATTTTATTGGTGCTTATTTTATTCATTTTCTTTGGACAAAAACATTTGAAACCATTAATGAAATTTACCTTACAAAATATTGCTCTTTCCGTAGCATTTTTAGTAGTAACATTCTTTACTTTTTACACTTACATGTTTTTACCTGTAAAAGATTTTTTACCATACAAAGTTGGCAATAATATTCCAGATAAAATGGTTTGCCCTCCTGGTTCCCCTGTAGATTCTGTAGTTATGATGTTTATTTACGAAAAAAATGGCGTAAAAGAAGAGTTTGATGTTAACCATATTCCAAACGATACCAACTATAAATTTGTTGATAGAATTGATAAAGTAGTGCGCGAAGGGTGCAAGCCGCCTATTCATGATTTTAGCCTTACCAATACCGATGGTTTAAACTATACAGATAGTTTATTTGCCAATAAAGGATATAAGCTTGTGTTGGTTCAAAAATCGGTAACAGAAGGCCGCAAAGGCTTAGAAAAACAAATAGCTTTATTAGCCGATGATTGTAAAAAAGATGGCAAAGAATTTTGGGCTTTAACTGCTACTTCGGCTGAAACTTTAGAAGCTTATCGTCATCAAAATCAATTGGCATTTAATTATTATACAGTAGATGCAGTTCCTTTAAAATCAATGGTTCGCTCAAACCCAGGATTGATATTAATGAAAGGTGGAGTAGTTGTAAAAAAATGGAGTGCTTATAACTTTCCAACCTACGATATTGTAATGCGTTACATGCAATAATTATTGGTTATTCAGTTTATTGGTAATTAGTATATTAAAGTAGTTACTTTTAAACGCATTCAAAATTCATAATTCATCCTTTTTGTTATCCTGAGCGTAGTCGAAGGACAACATTCAAAATTTTAAAAATAGCTGTTATCAAAAATCAAAGAGTATATATAATTGGCATGCCAGGTTCAGGTAAAAGTACTTGGGGTAAAAAGCTTGCCAACGCCTTAAAATACTTGTTTATTGATCTTGATGAAATGATTGAAAAAACAGCAGGTATGAGTATTGAAAATATTTTTGAGCAAAAAGGCGAAGAATATTTTAGAGAAATAGAGCAGAATTGTTTGCTTGAAACATCAGCGTTAAGCCATGTTTTAGTAAGTACTGGCGGAGGTTGCCCTTGTTATTTTACCAATATGCAATTGATGAATAATACAGGCATAACTATTTACATAAATGCCAATAAAGGTATTTTGGTAGATAGAATTTTGAATTCAAAGAAGCAGAGACCATTGTTCTTTAACCTTTTAAAGCCCGAAATTGAAGCAAAAGTTGATGAATTATTGATTAAAAGATTAGGTTATTATAATCAAGCAAAATACACTTTTGGTGTGCCGCAAGAATCGGTGCAAACCTTTGTAAATAAAGCATCTCAGCTAATTTTAACTTATGGATTTTAGTATTAAATTTGTTAAATACGCCTATTTTGTTGATAATGTGTGAAAATTTAGTTTTTATTTTTTTTCAAAAAAAATGCCTCAACACTTGATTTTTTAAATAGTATAGCTACTTTCGTTATGTAAAAAATTTTTAAAATATAATAACATATGAACAAATCAGACTTAATCGATTCAATGGCAAAAGCTGCCGGTATTACTAAAGTTCAAGCTGCTGCTTCACTAGATGCTTTCATGTCATCAACTCAAGGTGCTTTAAAGAAAAACGACAAAGTTATTTTAGTTGGTTTTGGAACATTTTCAGTAACTAAACGTGCTGCACGTAAAGGACGTAACCCTCAAACAGGTAAAGAAATTAACATTCCTGCAAAAAAGGTTGTTAAGTTCAAAGCTGGTGCTAACTTACAAGCTAAAGTTAAGTAATTTAACAAGCTATTGTAGCAAAGAAATTAAAAAGGCTGTTCAAACGAACAGCCTTTTTTGTTTTATAACTTTATAATTTTTTGTTTGAACTTACTGTAAGTAAACTTCAAATTGTTTCTTTTTATTTTGCTCCACACTTACATGTTCTTGAAAAGTAGTGTTTAGCTGAATGCCAGTATAATCAGCAGCTATAGGGAATTTTTTATGGTTTCTATCAACTAATACTGCAACTTGTAATTTACTTAATTTGTAATTTAAAAATGGCAATGCTGCATAAACCAAAGTGCGGCCTGTGTTTAACACATCGTCAATAATTACAACTGTGCCTTTTACCTCAAATTTTGCAGGTTTAATTACTGTACTTTCAATAGATGGCGCTTCTTTATCAATGGTAATTTCAAGTAAATTTGATTTTAAATTACTGATTATATCTAATTCGGCCTGCAATAATTTAGCAATTTCATATCCGCGCGAGCTAATGCCAACAAACGTAATGTGTTTATCGCCAAAATTATTTTCATAAATTTGGTAAGCCATGCGCTTAATAATTTTTTCAATGTCCGAATGATTGAGTACTTTTGTTTTCACTTTTATAAAAAATTATAGGGCAAATATATTTATTATTAAAAGCTTTCCGAATAGATTTTACAATGCTTTTGGATTATTTTGAGGAGATTCAAAAATATTTTTCTCGAATATATTTGCATTTATTTCAAAATAAATTACTTTTGCACTCCAAAATAATAAATAAAATGAAAGCAGGAATTCATCCAGAAAATTATAGAAAAGTTGCATTTAAAGATATGAGTAACGGATATACTTTTGTAACTGGTTCAACAGTAGATACTAAAGATACAATTACATTGGAAGATGGAATTGAATATCCTCTATTCAAATTAGAGATTTCTTACAAATCACATCCGTTTTTTACAGGCCAAAGCATGTTAATTGATACTGCAGGTCGTATTGATAAATTCAACAAACGTTACGCAAAAAAATAATTTTTTTTGTTTACAAATATTTAAAGCCTTCCATTTGGAAGGCTTTTTTATTTTTAGCTAATTGCAGTTTTATTTTATAAAAATTTTTACACTATGAATTATATTTTATTCGATAACCCTACCGATAGACAAAATTTGTTACCATTAACTTTTACTAGGCCTGTGGCCAATGTTAGGTGTGGTATTTTAACCATAGCCCAAAAATGGGAAAAGCATTTAAAAACCAATGTTTCGTATTTAACAATGGATTATTTGCAAAACAAATTTCCAATAACATTGGAAGTTGAAAATATTTTTATAAATGGAAGTATTTGTCCTACAGAGGTTTTAGTAAATGAAATTAACAGTTTAACTAAAGGACAAGCGCTTTATAAAAACAATGTAATTATTGCTTTTAACAGCGCTTTGTTTGTTGATATTGCCAATATTGCTACTCAATTTGAATTAATTGAAACCAAAGCTGAAGATTTTATTCATATCAAATTTCCTCAAGATATTTTTTCGAACAATGCCAAAGGTATTGAAGATGATTTTAAATTATTGACTGCTGGTCGTAAATCACAACCAATTTCAAGTACCAACCAAGTTATTAAGCCCGAAAATGTGTTTTTAGAAGAAGGTGCTATTGTAGAATGCAGCATTTTAAATGCTTCGGGTGGGCCAATTTATATAGCTGCTGATGCCGAAGTAATGGAAGGCTGTAAAATACGTGGGCCTTTTGCCTTGTGCGAACATGCTGGTTTAAAAATGGATGCTAAAATTTATGGTGGAACTACTGTTGGTCCTTATTGCAAAGTAGGTGGCGAGGTAAGTAACGCGGTATTTTTTGCATACAGCAATAAAGGTCATGATGGGTTTGTGGGCAATGCTGTAATTGGCGAGTGGGTAAATATGGGTGCCGATACCAATAACTCAAACCTAAAAAATACTTACGATGAAGTAAAACTTTGGAACTACGATAAACAAAAGTTTGAAAAAACTGGCTTAACGTTTTGCGGCTTAATAATGGCCGATCATGCTAAATGTGGTATCAATACCATGTTTAACACAGGAACGGTAGTAGGAGTGGGCGCAAATGTGTTTGGCGCAGGTTTTCCACGCAACTTCATTCCTGATTTTGCTTGGGGTGGCGCACAAGGTTTTGAAACATTTGTAATCAATAAGTTTTTTAAAACAGCTGAAGCAGTTTATAAACGAAGAAACGTAGAACTAACTGAAGACGATAAAAATATTTTGACTTTTATATTTAACGAAACCAAACAATATCGTTTTTGGGAAACTAAATAGAATTAGCCACAGATTACAAGGATTGCATAGGAAAATTTGATGATGCCGATGTTGGCGTCCTCGCCAACATCAATTTGATTGCAGGCGAGGACGCCTGCAATGACTGAATTTTATTTGTAGTTTTCTTTGGGTCTAAAATGCCCAGTTTTTTTGTTATAAAGAAATACATATTTAAGATTGATTTTTTTAGCAGGATTTTCAGTTGTAAATGGTTTATCATTCTCAATATCGTACCATAAACTATCTTTTGTATATTTACCTAACATGAGTTTTTGTCCGGTAAAAACTATGTCGTTATAGCCATCCTTATTTACATCATAAAACTTTAAATCTAATTCGTATGGACTATAAATTTCCATATCCTCGCATTCATCATAAGTTTGAATATTACCATCATAAATGTTTTCCAATGTGTCTTTGGTTATTTTATAAAAGTTATGCCCGCCATTGCCATTAGCTGTGGCTGTAACTAATAATAAAAAAGGATTTTGATTTTTGAGGATAGTCACAAAATCAAACCTTTGACCAAACATAGTTTTGATTAGTTTACCTTCATTGGTTAATAAAAGTTGACATTTCCATGGATAACCAGCCATGCACCCAACATTCCAATCATATTCTATAAAATAATATTCATTATCGGAACCGTAAAGTTTAATCTTCCTAAAGGTTGTTATTTTTTCATTTTCTTTTTGTTCTAGACTTTCTTCTATTTCTATTTTGAAAGTTTTTCGTAGGTCAATTATAAATTGGGCGCTATCTTTTATTGTTGGAAATTCGAAAACGTGAGTAAAGGTTTTCAAAGTATCAATATTAATAGAAGTAACGGAGGTACTTTTTTCTTTTTGTATTTGGGTGTTTGAACAACTCCATATTAATGTCGTGAAAAAAAATAGAAAATAAGATAATTTCATAATACCCTTGTTTTTTAATTCTATCTGTGGCTTTTTTCCTCAGCGTTCTTTGCGAAAATCTTTGCGTCTTTTGCGGTTAAACAAAAAAAATCTGTGAAATCAGTGTCTACTTTTCCAACAAATCCTAAATCACATTTACCTCAGGAACAATGGTAACCCCAAATTTTTCAAAAACCGATTCTTGAATTTGCATGGCTAGTTTCCAAATTTCGTTGCCAGTGGCATTGCCATAATTTACCAAAACCAAAGCTTGGTCTTTATGAGAACCAGTGTTTCCAACTATTTTGCCTTTCCAACCACATTGTTCTATTAGCCAACCTGCGGCTAATTTGGTATTTGTTTCGCTGGTTTTGTATCCAACCAAAGCAGGGTATTTTTCTTTTAAAGTTAAATATTCTTCAGTTGGAACTTCAGGATTTTTAAAAAAACTGCCCGCATTTCCTAATACTTTTGGGTTAGGTAATTTAGACTCGCGGATAGCAATTACTGCTTCGCTTACATCTTGAATAGTAGGATTTTCAATATTTTTATTTTTTAATACATCTTGTATGGCACCGTACGAAACATTAATTTTAGCTTGTTTGTCTAATTTAAATGTAACCGATGAAATGATGTATTTTCCTTTGGCTTCATGTTTAAATATACTTTCGCGGTAGCCAAATTTACAATCAGCATTGCTAAATATCGTTACTTCGTTGGTTTCAATATTGTACGCTTCTACTTCAAAGCAAGTATCTTTAATTTCAACACCATAAGCACCAATATTTTGCATAGGTGCAGCACCCACACAGCCAGGTATTAATGAAAGGTTTTCAACTCCCGAATAATTATTGGCTACACAATGCATTACAAAGCCATGCCAGGTTTCGCCCGCCATGGCTTTTAAATACACATAGTCGTTGTCTTCATTTATTTTTTCAATGCCTTTAATGCTCATTTTTAAAACCAAACCATCAAAATTTTTGGTTAATAAAATATTGCTACCACCACCTATAACTAGCGTTTTTCTATTGGCTAAATTGAAGTTATCAATTACAAATTGAAGTGTTTCAATCGAATCAATTTCAATAAAATCAGATGCACTGGCATCAATACCAAAAGTATTAAATGGTTTAAGCGAAATATTGGGTTTTAAAATCATTTGGGGCAAATAAATGTTTTATTTTTTTAGGAACAAATTTTACTTAAAAAACGAAACAAAATCTCTGCGAAATTCTGCGTTATCTGCGGGAAACCTTGAAACCTATGGAAACTTAGGGAATTTACTAAAGTCGGGTTTACGTTTTTCTAGGAATGAATTTTTGCCTTCTTTAGCTTCATCGCTAAGGTAATAAAGTAAAGTAGCATTTCCTGCTAATTCTTGAATACCCGCTTGTCCGTCTAACTCTGCATTAAAACTTGCTTTTATCATACGTAAAGCCACTGGACTTTTTTCAATCATTTTCTGACACCATTTGATGGTTTCGTCTTCTAATAATTCTAAAGGCACTACTTTGTTTACCAAGCCCATATCTAAAGCTTCTTGCGCATTGTATTGATCACATAAAAACCAAATTTCTCTGGCTTTCTTTTGGCCAACCACTCTAGCTAAATAGCCAGCACCAAATCCACCATCAAAACTACCTACTTTTGGTCCTGTTTGGCCAAATTTGGCATTTTCGGCAGCTATTGAAATATCACAAATTACATGCAATACATGTCCGCCACCAATGGCATAACCCGCTACCATAGCAATAACTGGCTTAGGAATTCTGCGGATTTGCATTTGTAAATCCAACACATTTAAACGAGGAATTCCATCATCGCCAATATAACCTCCGTGTCCACGCACACTTTGATCGCCACCACTGCAAAAAGCTTTTCCGCCTTCGCCAGTTAAAATTACCACACGCACATCTTGGTTTTGGCGTGCTAATTCCATTGCCTCACTCATTTCTTGAACGGTAAGTGGGGTAAACGCATTGTGCACATGCGGACGATTAATACTGATTTTAGCAATACCTTCGTAGTATTGAAATAAAATTTCCTTGTACTCCTTTAGAGTTGTCCAATTATATTTACTTGTCATATTTTTTTTAGTTCTTAGTTTTTAGTACTTAGTTAAAAGTTATTTGCCAACAGCTAGAAGCCAGTGGCCAGAAGCTAGCTGCTTATAACCATCTTCCTAAAAGTCTTATAAACCTCCGCACTTTTATTCATATCAAAACTCAGTTCTAATATTTTAGCTGTTTCCGAAGGTTCAAAAAACGAATTTAATGCTTGGTTCAATTCATTTTGCGAGGTGCAATTTTCGTAAATTAATCCAAAATCGGTAGCTAAATTTTTTGCTTTTAGTGTATGTTTGGTTAAAAAGAATTTATCTAATTCGGGCGCACTGCTTGGTCCGTCAATTAAGTTAAAAATACCTCCTCCATTATTATTTAATAAAATTACGCGTAAATTGTTTGGAATGTAATTATTCCAAAAAGCATTTCTATCGTAAAAAAACGCCAAATCACCCGTAATTAAAGTGGTAATTTTATTATTAATTAGAGCTGCGCCCAATGCAGTTGAGGTACAACCATCAATTCCGCTGGTGCCTCTGTTACAAAAAACCGTTAAACTTTTGGCAGGTAAACCTAAATAACTTACATATCGTATGGAAGTGCTGTTAGCAATTTGTAATTGACTATGGTTTGGTAAATGCTCCAAAACAGTATTTACAGCAACCAATTCATTAAAAACAGTTTGATTATTTTGGGTAAAATCAGTTACTAGCTTTTTTGCTTTGGCATTTATTTCTTGCCAATTATTCAAAAATAAATTTTTAGGAATAAAATGTTCAGTAATTAATTTTAGTGGGGTAATATTATCTGTAATTAAATAATCGGTAACATTATCGTAAGTGTTTACCAAAGCATCATCTTGTTGAATTCTAAAATGAAAGAGTGGTTTTTGCTTTTTTAGCCAAAGTTTTAATGCTTTTGATAAAACAGGTCCACCAAAGCTAATAATTAAATCAGGTTCTAAAGTTTTTAATATTTCGGGTGTTGCTTGCGCAATAATCAAATCGTAATGCGAAGCGGAAGTACTTTCGTGTTGATTTGAAACTACATCTGCTAAAATTACAAACCCCTTTTGTTCCAAACTTTTTAAAACTGTAGCTAATTCTTGGTCGGGAAGACCTTGCCCAACAAGAATAACTTTTGGTTTATGAGGATCACATTTTTGTAAAGCATTGATTAATTGAGAAGCATCAAAATCTTTGTTTTTTAATTCATTATTGCCTATTGCCTCCCGATGCATCGGGAGCTCATTGCTTATTGCTAAATCTTCGTACAAAGGTTCTATCAAAGGCACATTGATATGCACTGGTCCTTTAACTGGATGTGTGGATTTTTCTAATAAATTGCCAATTGTCAATTGCCAGTTGCCAGTTGCTAAATTTTGAGAATCAAAATTTAAACTTCCCCTTACATGACTTCCAAAAACATTCACTTGGTTAATCATTTGTCCATCTTGCTGGTTAAGCAATTCAGCGGGTCTATCAGCTGTTAAAACTACTAAAGGAATTTTTTGATAAAATGCTTCGGCTATTGCTGGAAAAAAATTAAGAGCAGCAGTGCCACTGGTACAAATTAAGGCCACAGGTTTTTGCAATTGTTGAGCCATACCAAGGGCAATATAGCCAGCACTTCGTTCATCTACAATGGCGTAAGTTTTAATGTTTTTATTACGGTTAAAGGCAAACACCAATGGCGCAGAACGCGAGCCTGGACAAATTACTGCATGCTCAATTCCAAAATCGCTGCAAAGTTTAGATAATATAGTTACTTGGTTATTCAAAAGCTTCGCAAAGTAAAGTGTATTTGTAAGCATAATGAATGATTTTTGATAATTATTTTTTGTCAATCATTTTATTCAATATAAAAATATATTCGCAGCAAAAATTGATACTTTTAATAAATGAAAATACTTTGTGTAGGCCGTAATTATTGCGAAAATGGAAATATTTTACATAAAAAGCTGCTCCATTTACGAGCAGCTTTTTAACAAGTATGTTTTTGTATGTAATTTCTATGTTAGTTGTTTTTACCTAATTTGAATCTGTAAGCTAATTTAAAAGTAGCTATAAAGTTTAAATTGTTAGGCTTATATGTTTGCACATAAAAAGGGTCTGGTTGATTTGTTCCATCGCCTTTGAGTTTAGCATTTTCAAAAGGGTAGTAGTTTAAATTTAAATTGATTCCTAGCCCTAAATGTTTAGTAAAAAAAAATTCAATTTCTGTATTGGGTGAAAAGCCAATTGAGTTATATTCTAATCTAGCTTCAACTGGCTCTGTCAGTGGAGGGGGGCTTCTATAACCAAAAACTGCGGTTTCCCCGCCCATGTATCTATAACATAGTTTACCTCCTAATGAAATTTTCAATACTTTAAAATATGGAGTATAGGAATATCCAACACTGAAACAACCGAAACTTAATGCAATTGTTCCTAAATCTGGATATTTAGGATATTTTAACGCAGAGTTACAATAATCTATGCCTAATTTAATTGAATGCTTATTTTTTATAGTAATTTTATAGCCAATAGAATATCCACTTAATGGGCGATTTAATTTACTATGTTGACTTAAGAAGTCAACATAGTTTAAACCCAATTCAATTTGATTTTCTGTCTTTATTGACCCATTTCCTTGAGCATTTGTTATTTGATAAATAGAAAATGTAAGCATAAAGAGCAATAATTTCATAACTTAATTTTTTACAAATTTAGCATTCTTAACCCAACTGCTCGTGATAATATTTACGAAATAAACACCACTAGAAAGATTGGAAATATCAAATCTATCCTCAGAAACAATTTTATAAAAGATGCGAAAACTACCAACCTCAATTTCTCTGTAGTTGTTCACCCCAACTTCAGGAATTACTTTACCTGAATTAGGATATTTTTTTAAAATTTGGGTACTGTTTTTTATTTTTAAAATAGTTCTTTTTGCGTATAAAGAACTATCGCGACTTATAAAATCCTTTATTTCTTTTAAATCAAATAATGCTTGATGTGTCCAATTTATTTGAACCATTCTTCAATATTTTTATCAAGTTCTTCTTCGCTAATTATCTCATTTTTGATTGATTGATTGTTCCCAACATCAATTCTATCAAGTACAATTAATTTTTCTATTAATTTATCTATTGAAAAATTATCTGAAAAAGTGTTAACCGTTTCTATTACTTTATTTTTAACTAACATAGTGGTTTTTTATACAAAAATATTTAATTATGTGGTTTGTGCAATTTAATAAATCAATTCAATGAAATATTTTCATTTTCAAATTTAGCCAATTGCTTATTTAAAATATATTCGCATCAAAAATTGATACTTTTAATAAATGAAAATACTTTGTGTAGGCCGTAATTACAGCGAACATGCCAAGGAATTAGGTAATGCTGTTCCTGAAAATCCAGTAATATTTAGTAAGCCTGATACTGCTTTGCTTAAAAATAATGAAGCATTTTATTTACCTAGTTTTAGTAACGATGTACACCATGAGGTAGAATTGGTTATAAAAATTAATAAAGTAGGTAAAAAAATCCAGGAAAAATTTGCCCGAAACTACTTTTCCGAAATTGGTTTAGGTATTGATTTTACTGCCCGCGATGTGCAATCAGAACTGAAAGCAAAAGGTTTACCTTGGGAATTGGCCAAAGCTTTTGATGGCTCAGCTCCTATTGGTAATTTTATAAATGTGGAGAACATGGATTTAAAAAACATTGATTTCAGTTTACAAAAAAATGGTCAGGTGGTGCAAAAAGGAAACACAGCTCAAATGATATTTTCTTTTGAACAAATTGTAAGTTTTGTATCGCAGTATTTTACTTTAAAAGTGGGCGATTTAATTTATACAGGCACTCCTGCTGGGGTTAGTCAAGTTAATATTGGCGATAAGCTAGAAGGTTTTATTGGCAATGAATTAATACTTACCTGTGAGGTAAAATAACACATAAATTACTGCTAACGTTACAAATATTTTAGTTACCTCTTATTTGTATGGTTCAATTTTTGCCAATCTATATTAAATCCTAATTTTATAAATAATTATGCATTTCAAAATTTTTAATATGGCAAAATGGAGATTACTTTTAATACTGGTTTTTATTGGTTTTTTGCCTCAATTAAATGCGCAAAATTATCCTCAAAATTATTTCCGTTATCCGCTAGATTCATTGCCAAGTTTGGTTTCGCCTTTTGGTGGTTTGCGCGATAATCATTTTCATAGTGGAATGGACTTACGTACCAATCAGCGTGAGGGTTTACCTGTATTTGCAAGTGCCGATGGTTATGTTTCACGTATCAAAATTCAAAGCATTGGTTACGGAAAAGCCATTTATTTAGATCATCCAAATGGTTACACAACCGTTTACGGACATTTGCAAAAATACTCAGGTAAAATTGCGGAGTGGATTCAAAATTATCAGTATAAAAACCAAACTTTTGAGTTTGATTATGTATTTGAAAAACCTATTTTATTGGTAAAAAAGGGCGATACCATTGGATTAAGTGGCAATAGTGGTGGCAGCTCCGGGCCACATGTTCATTTTGAAATAAGAAACACTAAATCCGAAAAAATTATCAATCCTGCTTTATTTGGAATTATTCCTTTTGATACCTTAAATCCTATAATAAAAAATGTGTTTGTTTATAATTTTGTTCCTGATGGACTTTTACTAAAACAAGAGCTAAAAATTAACCATCAAACCATTATTCAAACCAAAATTCCAGGTTATTTTATTTGCAAAAAAGCGCTTGAATTGCCAGCCGAAATGTATGGTTTTGGCATTGAAGCTTACGACTATATTCATAACTCAATCGATGAAAAAGGAATTTATGAATACGATATAACTCAAAACGGAAAATATATATTTAAGCACACTTTAAATCAATTTGCTTTCGATGAAAGTAAATACATCAATGCACATATTGATTATCCATTTTACAAAGCATCAAAAATACGCATTCAAAAATGTTTTGTTGATGATGGAAACGAATTTAGCACTTATCAAACCAATGCTTTAAAGGGAAAAATTTTAGTTACAAAAAACTTGCGAGATACTTTACTTTTTACAGTAACAGATTTTAACTATAACTCATTTGTTGTATTAGTTCCAATCGTTGGAGTGGCTGGTAAAATTGATAAGGAAAAACAAGATTATTTAAAATCAATAAAAGGAAAAAAAGCTTTTTATCCATTAAAAAAGAATACTATCAAAACCAAAGATTTTTTGTTTGAATTGGATTCAAAATCTGTTTATGATACAGTGTTTTATGATTTTGGCTCATTAAAACCTATTCAAGAGCCTGCATTAAGCACAATCTATAAAGTATTCAACCCAACTTCATCACTTCATAAAGCGGCAAATATTGCTATTAAACCTTTCAGTGTTTATCTAGAATATCAAAACAAATTACTTTTAGCATATTATTTAAAAGATAGAAAAGATTTTAGAAGTGCTGGTGGTAATTTTGAAAATGGATTTGTAAGAGGAAAAGCAAGTAACTTTGGGCATTATTTTGTAACAATGGATACCATTGCGCCAACTATAAAACAAGTATTTATAAATACTGAAGAAGCTTTGGGCGATAGCCTTCATTTTTATTTTGAAATAAAGGATAATTTTAGCGGAATTGGTAAATATGAAGGTTACCTTAACGGTGAGTGGATTTTATTAGATTTTGATGCTAAAAGCAATATGCTTACCTATCATTTCGATAAAATTTGGTATAATTTAGTAGCTCAAAATAAGGATAGTAAACTAAAAAACACGGCTATTATAAAACCAGAAGTACTTATTCGTGTTACTGATAAAAAAGGAAATGTGGCCGAAAAAACTTTTACCATGCCAATTGCTTTTGAATAATAAAATTAATGCTTCGACAAGCTCAGCAATCAACAGCTAATGCTTTGAAAAGCGCAGCAACTGAGAACTAAGTACTAAAAACTAATAACTTAAAATATGACTAAACTAACAATAGGCGATAAAGCCCCAACATTTACAAGTACCAACGAAAAAGGAGAAAAGGTTTCATTATCCGATTACAAAGGCAAAAAATTGGTTTTATATTTCTACCCTAAAGACTCAACTCCTGGCTGTACTGCCGAAGCTTGCGATTTAAGAGATAACTACCATACTTTTCAAGCGCAAGGTTACGAAATACTTGGTGTTAGCCCAGATACAGAAAAATCGCATGAAAAGTTTATAGCCAAATATGAACTTCCTTTTAGTTTATTGGCCGATATTGACCACAAAGTAGCTGAAGCTTATGGTGCTTGGGGTGAAAAAAGTATGTATGGTAAAACTTATATGGGCATTTTGCGCAGTACTTTTGTTATTAATGAAAAAGGAATAATTGAAAAAGTAATAGAAAAGGTAGATACCAAAGCTCATACTAAACAATTGATTTAAAAACTAATAGTATAAATTTAGGCTTATCAAATATTTTGCTTCTAAAAATTTTTGATAAAAAGTTTAAATTAATTTGTAATTGTTAAATTAATTTTTACTTTCACTAAAAATTAACCCACTCAATATGTCTACCCAATTTATAAACAAAATGAATAAAACCGAGGCTGGTTTTCATATATTAATGATATTATCAAAAGCTGACGGTAAAATAGAAAAAGCAGAAAGCCATGTTTTACTCGATTTTTTAGAGAAAAATTATAAACAACCTATTGATTTAATTAAAGAGCAGGCTTTTTTGCTTGCCTTTCCATTAAGTGAATTAATGCCTCATTTTATTGAAATTGCGGAACATTTTTTCAAATTAAGTACTAATGCCGAAAGAAATAAGTTAATACAATTTGCCATGAAAATATGTATGGCAGATTCAAAAATGGAAAATCAAGAAAATAAGTTTATTAACGCATTATACGATGCTTGGGGCTTGGAGTAATATTATAGCAAATTTTTTAAAAATAGAACCGCAGCTAAAGTTGCGGTTTTTTTATGCAAATTTTTTGTTATTCACTGTTTTTCAAAACAAAATAAAAAAAAACTTATAATAAAACTTGTATTAGTAAATAAGATAATTATATTTGCACCCCCTTTAAACGGGAAAAGTCCCAAGCGGCATTGTCTGATGGTTAGTTTTTTCAATTCAACCCGCTCAGCAAAATAGTATTTTAGCTCTTTATTAAAATATTTTTTGTTGCGCATTTGTTTTGCAAGATTATTCATCTACCTTTGCAGCCCCTAAAAAAGAGGTTATAAGAATTTAATTAATATGCCAACTATACAACAGCTTATTAGAAAAGGTCGTACCGATGTGGTTTTTAAAAGTAAATCACCAGCACTTGACAATTGTCCTCAACGCAGAGGTGTTTGTACTCGTGTTTACACTACTACGCCAAAGAAACCAAATTCAGCAATGCGTAAAGTAGCCCGTGTTCGTTTAACTAACGGTAACGAGGTAAATGCTTACATTCCTGGAGAAGGTCACAATTTACAAGAACACTCTATCGTATTAGTACGTGGTGGTCGTGTTAAAGATTTACCGGGTGTAAGATATCACATTGTTCGTGGTGCATTAGATACTGCGGGTGTTGAAGGTAGAACACAACAACGCTCTAAATATGGAACTAAACGTCCTAAACCAGGAGCAGCTCCTGCGGCAGACGCTAAAGGCAAAAAGAAAAAATAATTTAGAAGCCTAAAAGCAATAGATTACAATGAGAAAATCAAAACCTAAAAAACGCATTTTAACACCTGATCCAAAGTTTAACGATACTTTGGTTACAAGGTTTGTAAATAATATGATGTGGAATGGTAAGAAAAATACTTCTTACGCAATATTCTACGAAGCATTAGATAAAGTAGAAGCTAAACTTCAAGAACGAGGTATCGATGTTTGGAAAAAAGCATTAAACAACGTTATGCCGTCTGTAGAGGTAAAAGCAAGAAGAGTTGGTGGTTCTACTTTCCAAATTCCAATTGAAGTTCCTGCTGATAGAAAAGTAGCTGTTGGTATGAAATGGTTAATTTTGTATAGCCGCAGACGTAGCGAAAAATCTATGTCAGATAAATTGGCTGCTGAAATTATTGCCGCTTCTAAAAACGAAGGTGCTTCAGTTAAGAAAAGAGAAGACACGCATAAAATGGCTGATGCTAATAAAGCGTTCTCTCATTTTAAATTATCATAATAAATAAAAAAGAGTAAAATAAAATGTCTCGCGACCTAAAACTAACAAGAAACATAGGAATTGCAGCTCATATTGATGCAGGTAAAACTACAACAACTGAGCGTATATTATACTATTCTGGTGTTAACCATAAAATTGGTGAAGTACATGATGGTGCTTCTACAATGGACTGGATGGTACAAGAAGCTGAACGTGGTATAACAATCACTTCTGCTGCAACTACTGTGCCTTGGGCATACAGAGGTAACAAATACCAAATCAATATTATTGACACCCCTGGTCACGTTGATTTCACCGTGGAGGTAAATCGTTCATTACGTGTATTAGATGGTTTAGTTTTCTTATTTAGTGCTGTTGATGGTGTTGAACCTCAATCAGAAACTAACTGGAGATTAGCTAATAATTACAACGTGGCTCGTTTGGGCTTCGTTAACAAAATGGACCGTTCTGGTGCTGATTTCTTAAACGTGGTGAAACAAGTTAAAGAAATGTTAGGTAGCAATGCAGTTCCTTTACAATTACCAATAGGTGCTGAAGATAGTTTCAAAGGTGTTGTTGATTTAATCAACTTCCGTGGAATGGTTTGGAATGAGCATGATAAAGGTATGACTTTCCAAGAAGTTCCTATTCCTGATGATATGATGGAAGATGCATTACATTGGAGAGAAAAGTTATTGGAAGCCGTTTCTGAATATGACGATAAGTTAATGGAGAAATTCTTTGAAGATCCTACTAGCATATCAGAAAGAGAAATTTTAGATGCTTTACGCGCTGCCGTTATTGATATGAAAATTGTACCAATGTTATGTGGTTCTTCTTTCAAAAATAAAGGTGTTCAAACCATGTTAGATTTAGTAATGGAATTATTACCAAGTCCAATGGATAAAGAAAGCGTAGTAGGTACTAATCCGGATACAAACGAAGAAGTAAAACGCAAACCTTCATACGATGAGCCTTTTGCAGCTTTAGCATTTAAAATTGCAACAGATCCATTCGTAGGTCGTTTAGCATTTATGCGTGCTTATTCAGGTAAATTAGATGCAGGTTCATATGTTTTGAATACTCGTAGTGGTAACAAAGAACGTATTTCTCGTATCTTCCAAATGCACGCAAACAAGCAAAATCCAATTGAAAGTTTAGGTGCTGGTGATATTGGAGCTGCTGTAGGATTTAAAGATATTAAAACTGGTGATACTTTATGCGATGAGAAATTCCCAATTGTTTTAGAAGCAATGGATTTCCCAGAGCCTGTAATTGGTTTAGCTGTTGAGCCTAAAACTCAAGCTGACTCCGATAAATTAGGTATGGCTTTAGCTAAATTAGCTGAAGAAGATCCTACTTTTAAAGTAAAAACAGATGAAGAAACTGGTCAAACAGTTATCTCAGGAATGGGTGAATTACACTTAGAGATTATTGTTGACCGTTTAAAACGCGAATTTAAAGTTGAGTGTAACCAAGGTGCTCCACAAGTTTCATACAAAGAAACTATTACGCAACCAGTTACTCATAGAGAAACGTATAAAAAACAATCGGGTGGTAGAGGTAAATTTGCTGATATTCAGTTTGAATTAATTCCTGGAGACCCTGAAAAAGTAGGTTTAGAATTTGTAAATGAAATTGTTGGTGGTGCTATTCCAAAAGAATTTATCCCTTCAGTTGAAAAAGGCTTTAAAGGAGCTATGGCAAACGGTGTTTTAGCTGGTTATGCTGTAGAGAGTTTAAAAGTTCGTTTATTTGATGGTTCATTCCACGCAGTAGATTCGGATTCATTATCTTTCGAATTAGCAGCTAGAATGGGTTTCAAAGAAGCATCTAGAAAAGCCAAGCCAGTATTATTAGAACCTATCATGAAATTAGAGGTATTAACCCCTGAAGAAAATATGGGTGATGTAATTGGTGACTTGAATAGAAGACGTGGTCAATTAGAAGGTATGGACAGCAGAGCAGGTTCTCAAGTTGTAAAAGCAAAAGTACCTTTGGCAGAAATGTTTGGTTACGTTACTCAATTAAGAACTTTATCATCTGGAAGAGCAACTTCTACTATGGAATTCAGTCATTACACTGAGGCTCCTAGAAATGTTCAGGATGAAATATTAGCAAAAATTAACGGAAAAGCATAAGCTTAATAATAATGGTGAGCCAAAAAATAAGAATTAAGTTAAAAAGTTTCGATTACAATCTAGTTGACAAGTCAGCAGAAAAAATCGTTAAGACTGTAAAAAGCACTGGTGCTATTGTTAGTGGTCCAATTCCACTTCCAACCCAAAAGAAAATTTATACAGTATTACGTTCGCCACACGTAAACAAAAAGGCAAGAGAACAATTTCAATTATGTTCTTACAAGAGAATCTTAGATATTTACAGTAGTACTGCAAAAACTGTTGATGCTCTTATGAAACTTGAGTTGCCAAGTGGCGTTGATGTTGAAATTAAAGTTTGATCAATTAATTAAAAGAATTTAGACAGATAAGATTATGTCAGGATTGATAGGTAGAAAAATAGGAATGACTAGCATCTTTAATCAAGATGGCAAGCAAATAGCTTGTACAGTGGTTGAAGTTGGTCCAAATGTTGTTACTCAGGTTAAAACTGTTGAAACAGATGGATACAGTGCTATTCAACTAGCGTATGGTGATGCAAAAGAAAAAAATACACCCGCTGCGTTAAAAGGTATATTCAAAAAAGCAAATACAACTCCAAAAAGAAAATTAGTTGAATTCAAAGGATTTGAAACTCCTTTAAATTTAGGTGATGTTTTAATGGCTGATTTGTTTGAAGCAGGTGAGTTTGTGGATGTGGTTGGTACTTCAAAAGGAAAAGGTTTTCAAGGTGTTGTTAAACGTCACGGTTTTGGTGGTGTTGGTATGGCTACTCACGGTCAGCACGATCGTCAAAGAGCTCCGGGTTCTATTGGAGCATCATCAGATCCTTCAAAAGTATTCAAAGGAATGAGAATGGCTGGTAGAATGGGTGGCAATAGAGTGAAGAAAACAAATCTTCAAATTTTAAAAGTGTTGAAAGATCAGAATCTTTTGGTAATTAAGGGATCTATTCCTGGTGCTAAAGGTTCATTTATATTATTGGAGAAATAAGCAGATGGAATTAGCAATATTAAATACACAAGGTGCTGATACTGGCCGCAAAGTTGTTCTTAGCAAAGAAGTTTTTGGAATTGAACCTAACGACCATGCAATATACTTAGACGTTAAACAATTTTTAGCTAACCAACGCCAAGGTACTCACTCTTCTTTAGAGCGCAGTATGGTAAGTGGTTCTACTAAAAAATTACATCGTCAAAAAGGTACAGGCGGATCTCGTAAAGGTAGTATAAAATCGGGAACTAGAGTAGGTGGTGCTCGCATTTTTGGACCACAACCAAGAAACTATAGTTTCAAATTGAATAAAAAATTAAAGCAATTAGCTAGAATGTCGGCTTTTGCTTACAAAGCAAAAAATAATAATATAGTTGTTTTAGAGAACTTCGCTTTCGATTCAGCTAAAACAAAAAACTACGTTAATATTTTAAATAATCTAAAATTAAATAATGCTAAAACATTATTAGTTATGGCAGATTATAACGACTTCATTTACAAATCAAGCCGCAACTTATCAAATGCTAAAGTTGTAACTGTTGGTGATGTAAATACTTATGAAATTTTGGATGCTCAAAATGTAATTTTACTAGAAAATTCGTTAGGAGCTATTGATAACCTTTTTAATAAAAATAAGTAATGAGCATTCTTAAAAAGCCACTTATCACTGAAAAGTTTAGTCGTCTTAGTGAAAAATTAAATCAGTTTGCTTTTATCGTTGAGAAAAAAGCAACAAAACCTGAGATTATTAGCGAGATTGAAAAAATTTATAGCGTAAACGTTACTGGAATCAGTACTATGGTTTATGCAGGTAAAAATAAAACAAGATCTACTAAAAGAGGTCAATTCTCTGGCAGAAGAACAGCTTTCAAAAAAGCTATTGTTACACTTAAAGAAGATCAAAAAATTGACTTCTTCCAAAACGTTTAATAAACAAAATGGGAATTAGAAAATTTAACCCGATAACACCAGGCACACGTTTTAAGTCTGCTAATACATTTGAAGAGGTAACTGCTTCAAGTCCAGAAAAATCTTTAACGGTTTCGTTAATGAAATCTGGTGGTAGAAATAACACTGGTAAAATGACAATCCGCTATGTTGGTGGTGGTCATAAAAGAAAATATAGATTAGTTGATTTTAAAAGAACTAAACAAGGTGAAGCTACTGTTTTAACAATTGAGTACGATCCAAATCGTTCAGCTCGTATTGCTTTAATTCAATATGCTGATGGTGAAAAAAGTTATATTTTATCTCCAAAAAACCTTCAAGTAGGTCAGAAAGTTCAAAGCGGTGCTGGTGCGCCACCTGAAATTGGTAATACTTTACCATTATCTGAAATTCCATTAGGTTCTTTAATTCATAATATTGAAATGTTACCAGGCAGAGGTGGAAAGTTGGTTCGTTCTGCGGGTTCATTCGCTCAATTATTGAATAGAGATGGTCGTTATGCTATCATCAAATTAGCTTCTGGTGAAACTCGTATGATTTTAGTTGCTTGTTCAGCTACAATTGGCCAAGTTTCAAATCCAGATCATAACTTGGAAAGAAAAGGTAAAGCTGGTGCAAACAGATGGAGAGGTGTTCGTCCTCGTACTCGTCCAGTAGCTATGAATCCTGTTGATCATCCAATGGGTGGTGGTGAAGGTAGAGCTTCAGGAGGTCATCCTCGTTCTCGTAACGGTATGAAATCAAAAGGTTACAAAACCCGCACACCTAAAAAATATTCAAATAGATTTATCATCGAAAAGCGTAAGAAGTAATAGAATATGGCTCGTTCACTAAAAAAAGGTCCTTTCATTGATTTCAAACTTGAAAAAAAGGTTGATGCTATGAATGAGGCAAAGAAAAAATCTGTAATTAAAACTTGGAGTCGCAGATCAATGATATCTCCAGAATTTGTAGGACATACTTTTGCTGTTCATAATGGCAATAAATTTATACCTGTTTATGTTACTGAAAATATGGTTGGTCATAAGCTAGGTGAATTTGCTCCTACACGTACATTTAAATCACATCCAGTTAAGAAAGATTAATAATGGAAGCAGTAGCAAAATTAAATAATTGTCCTACTTCACCTCGTAAAATGAGGTTAGTTGTAGATTTGATCCGTGGTAAAAGAGTTGAAGAAGCTTTCAATACTTTACGTTTCAATAATAAAAAGGAAAGTGCTCACCGCGTTGAAAAATTATTACGCAGTGCAATAGCAAATTGGGAACAAAAAAACGAAGGTTCACGTGCTGAAAACAACGAATTATATGTAAAAACTATTTTTGTTGATGGTGGTGCAATGATGAAACGTGTTTTACCTGCTCCTCAAGGACGTGCACATAGAATCCGTAAACGTTCTAACCATGTCACTTTAATAGTTGATAGCATGGTTGCTAATAATTCAGTAGAAACAACAAACGATAAAGAAAATTCTAAAGTATAATGGGACAAAAGGTAAATCCGATAGCATTACGTTTAGGCATAATCAGAGGCTGGGAAAGCAATTGGTTTGGTGGTAAAAATTTTGCCGAAAAATTAATTGAGGATGAGAAAATTAGAAAATACTTACGTGCTCGTATAGTAAAAGCAGGTATGTCTAAAATAGTTATTGAGCGTACAATTAAACGTATCATCATTACTATTCACACCTCACGTCCAGGAATTATAATTGGAAAAGGTGGAACCGAGGTTGATAAAATCAAGGAAGAAATCAAAAAATTAACCAAAAAAGACGTTGCAATTAATATATTTGAAATTAAGCGTCCTGAGTTAGATGCGGTTTTAGTTGGTGAACAAATTGCTAGCCAAATTGAAGCTCGTGTTTCATACAAAAGAGCATTGAAAGGTGCTATTTCTAACACCATGAAAATGGGTGCTGATGGTATAAAAGTTACAATCAGTGGTCGTTTAGGTGGAGCAGAGATGGCTCGTTCTGAATCGTACAAAGAAGGAAGAACTCCTTTACATACTTTACGTTCTGATATTGATTACACAATTGCTGAAGCATTAACTGTGTATGGTAAAATTGGTATCAAAGTATGGATTTGCAAAGGCGAAGTTTATGGTAAGAGAGATTTATCTCCTAACCAAGGTGTAGCTGAAACAAAAGGCCAAAACCAACGCCCAGACAGAAGAGGTGATAGAAGAGATGACAGAAGAGACAGTCGTGGTGGTGCAGGTAGAGGTGGCGATAGAAAGCCAAAAAGAGAAAAAAAATAAATTAGTTTTATCAATAATATTAAATAACTGTAAAAATGTTACAGCCCAAAAAAACAAAATTTAGGAAACAACAAAAAGGTAAAGTAAAAGGTAACGCCTCTAGAGGTTTTACTGTTGCCTTTGGTTCGTTTGGATTAAAAGCACTTGATACTTGCTTCTTAACTTCTAAGCAAATTGAAGCTGCTCGTGTTGCTTTAAATCGCTTCATGAAAAGAGAAGGTCAAGTTTGGATTAGAGTTTTCCCTGATAAACCGATGACTAGAAAACCAGCAGAGGTTCGTATGGGTAAAGGTAAAGGAGCTCCTGAATTTTGGGTAGCTGTTTGTAAGCCTGGTACAATTATATTTGAAGCAGAAGGTGTTCCAGTGGAAACAGCTAGAGAAGCAATGCGCTTAGCTGCTCAAAAGTTACCTGTAATCACCAAATTTATTGTTAAACCAGATTATAACGGAAACTAGTTATGAATAATAAAGAAATTAAAGAATTATCGGAAAAAGAATTGAATATTGCTTTAAAAGATGAGCGTTTGAATTTATCAAAGTTATCTTTACAAAATGCAGTTTCACCTATCGAAAATCCTAGATTGATAAACGAAAGCAAAAAAACTATTGCACGAATTCTTACTGAAAAAAGAGCTCGTCAGTTAGCTACTGCTTAATTATACTGTAACAAAATGGAAATAACAGCAGAGAATAGAAATTCACGTAAGGTTATTATTGGGAAAGTAGTAAGCAACAAAATGCAAAAAACAATTGTTGTTTCTGTAGAACGTAAAGTTATGCACCCAAAATACGGGAAATTCATAAAAATGACTTCTACTTTTAAAGCTCATGATGAGAAAAATGAAAGTAGCATGAACGATATCGTTAAATTAATGGAAACTAGACCATTAAGTAAAGATAAACGTTGGAGATTAGTAGAAATAGTAGAAAAAGCTAAATAATAAAATGATACAACAGGAATCAAGACTAAAAGTAGCCGATAATAGTGGAGCTCGCGAGGTATTATGTATCCGAGTTCTTGGTGGTACTGGTAGAAGATATGCTTCTGTAGGCGATAAAATTGTAGTTACAGTTAAGTCAGCTTTACCTTCAGGAGGAGTTAAAAAAGGTGCAGTTTCTAAAGCTGTTGTTGTTAGAACTAAAAAAGAAGTTCGTAGAGCTGATGGTTCTTACATTCGTTTTGACGATAATTCATGTGTATTGTTAAATGCGCAAGATGAACCTCGTGCTACTCGTATATTTGGCCCAGTTGCACGTGAGTTAAGAGAAAAACAATTCATGAAAATTGTTTCATTAGCACCGGAGGTATTATAATCATGGAAAAAAACGTAAACAACAAAATAAAGTTACGTATCAAGAAAGATGATCGCGTAAAAGTTATTGCTGGTGATGATAAAGGTAAAACTGGTAAGGTTTTAGAAATCATTACTGCAAAAAATAAAGCTATAGTTGAAGGTATTAACGTAGTTAGCCGTCATACTAAACCTAATGCTCAAAATCAACAAGGTGGAATCATTAAAAAAGAAGCACCTATCAGTATAAGTAATTTAGCTGTGTTAGATAATAATGGTGTTGCTTCAAAAATCGGTCGTAAGAAAGATGCTGAAGGAAAAACTGTTAGATTTTCAAAAAAATCGCAAGATATAATTAATTAAGAACATGACAACAACATACGTTCCTAGATTAAAACAAGACTATGATGCCAAGGTAAGACCTGCCATGATAGAAAAGTTTGGATATAAAAATGTAATGCAAGTACCTAAATTGGTAAAAATTTGTTTAAACCAAGGTGTTGGTGCTGCAGTATCAGATAAAAAAATAGTTGATCAAGCTTTACTTGAAATGACTGCTATTGCAGGTCAAAAAGCTGTTGGTACAAAATCTAAAAAAGATATTTCTAATTTTAAATTACGTAAAAATATTCCAATTGGAGCTCGCGTAACTTTAAGAGGTGTAAAAATGTATGAGTTTTTAGATAGATTAATTTCGGTTTCTTTACCACGTGTTAGAGATTTCGCTGGGTTAAATGAAAAAGGTTTTGATAGCCGTGGTAATTATACAATGGGTATTACAGAGCAAATCATTTTCCCTGAAATTGTAATCGAAAAAGTGAGCAGAATCAATGGTATGGATATTACCTTTGTAACTACCGCTTCAACAGATGAAGAATGTCTTTCATTATTGAAAGAATTTGGTTTACCTTTCAAAAATCAAAATAAATAATTAACAAATGGCTAAAGAATCAGTAAAAGCTCGTCAACGTAAAAGAGAAAAGTTGAACGCTCAGTTCGCTGAAAAACGTAAAGCTCTTAAAGAAGCTGGTGATTATGCAGGTTTACAAAAGTTACCTCGCAACTCTTCTCCAGTTCGTTTAAAAAACAGATGTAAATTAACAGGAAGACCAAAAGGTTACATGAGTGATTTCGGTATTTGTCGTAATCAATTCCGTGAATTAGCCTCTATGGGTAAAATACCTGGTGTTACTAAGGCTTCTTGGTAATATAAAATAAATTTGCTAAAGGAGTATAAATAATTATATTTGCACCCCTTTATAAATTATAATCAACTTAGTTAGTAAGAGTGCCCTTGGCTTACTGCTAACAAGTACAACAAAAAACATAATGACAGATCCAATATCAGATTACTTAACAAGGTTGCGTAATGCTATCAAAGCAAATCATCGCATCGTAGAAATTCCTGCGTCTAACTTGAAAAAAGAAATTACAAGAGTTCTTTTTGAAAAAGGTTATATCTTAAATTACAAATTTGAGGACGTAGCAAATCATCAAGGTTCAATAAAAATTGCCTTAAAATATCATCCTATTACAAAATCGTCTGCAATTAAAAAATTAGAGCGTGTTAGTCGCCCTGGTTTAAGAAGATATGCAGGTATTGAAAATATGCCTAGAGTTATCAATGGCTTAGGTATTGCTGTTTTAACTACATCAAAAGGTGTAATGACAGACAAAGAAGCTAGAAAACTAAATGTTGGTGGCGAAGTTTTATGTTACATTTATTAATTAATAGGAGAATAATTTCATGTCACGTATAGGAAAAGCCCCAATAAAATTACCAGCTGGTGTTGATTTTAAAATTAGCAACAGCAATTTAGTAACCGTTAAAGGTCCTAAAGGCGAATTACATCAACAAGTTGATGCAGATATTACAATTACTTTAAATGAAGGTGAGATTTTGGTTACAAGACCAACTGACCATAAAAGACATAGAGCTTTACATGGTCTTTACAGATCATTAATAAATAATATGATTGTAGGTGTTACCCAAGGTTACACCAAAAAACAAGAATTAGTAGGTGTTGGTTACAAAGCAACTAATGAAGGAAACATTCTTGATTTAATATTAGGTTTCTCGCATCATATTTATTTTGAAGTACCAAAAGAAATTACTGTGAAAACTGAAACTGAAAAAGGTAAAAACCCAATCATTACCTTAGAAAGTGCCGATAAACAATTGATTGGTCAAGTAGCTGCAAAAATTCGTTCATTACGTACTCCTGAGCCTTACAAAGGTAAAGGTATCAAGTTCGTTGGTGAAGTTCTAAGAAGAAAAGCGGGTAAAACAGCATCTAAATAATAAAAGTTATGGCAACCAAAAAAGAATTACGCAGATCTAGAATAAAAAGAGGAATTCGTGGTCGTATTAAAGGTACTCCTGTTAAACCACGTTTATCTGTATTCCGTAGCAACAAAGCTATATATGCTCAAATTATTGACGATGTGGCAGGAAAGACTTTAGTGTCTTCTTCATCACGCTCAATTACTGAGAAAGTTTGTAAAGTTGAGTTATCAATTAGAGTTGGTAAAGAAATAGCACAAAAAGCAATATCATCTGGCATTACCGAAGTTGTTTTTGATAGAAATGGTTATTTATACCATGGAAGAATCAAAAGTTTAGCTGATGGTGCACGCGAAGGAGGTTTAAAGTTTTAAATTGCTTTTATCATTTTATGTTGTTATCAGCATAAAGTAAAACAATAAATATTATGTCTACAGAAAATATAAAAAGAGTAAAATCAAGCGACATAGAGCTTAAAGAAAGAGTAGTTGCAATAAACCGTGTAGCAAAAGTTACAAAAGGTGGACGTACTTTTAGCTTTTCAGCTTTAGTTGTAGTTGGAGATGGAAATGGTGTTATTGGTTACGGTTTAGGTAAAGCTAATGAGGTAACTGATTCTATCAGCAAAGGTGTAGAAGACGCAAAAAAGAATTTAATGAAAGTTCCAGTTTTAAAAGGTACTATTCCTCACGAACAAACTGGAAAATATGGTGGAGGTAGAGTATTTTTAAAACCTGCTGCTCATGGAACTGGTGTAATTGCTGGTGGTGCTATGCGTGCTGTTTTAGAAAGTGCTGGTGTAACTGATGTGTTAGCAAAATCAAAAGGTTCATCTAACCCTCACAACGTGGTAAAAGCTACTGTTGATGCATTATTAAATATGCGTGATGCGTTTACTATAGCTAATACTCGTGGTATTTCAATGAAAAAAGTTTTTAATGGAGGAGAAGTGAACAATGGCTAAAGTAAAAATAACATACGTAAAAAGCATCATTGATAGACCTGAGGGTCAAAAACGTACTATTAAAGCTTTAGGTTTTTCTAAATTAAATCAATCTCGCGAGGTTGAAGGAACACCTGCTGTATTAGGTATGATCAATAAAGTTGCTCATTTATTAAAAGTTGAAAACATTTAAAAAAATTAATCGATGAATTTACATAACTTAAAACCAGCAGCTGGTTCAGTTCATAAAGAAGGTAAAAGAGTAGGTAGAGGTGAAGGTAGTGGAAAAGGTGGAACTGCTGCACGTGGTCATAAGGGTGCTGGTTCTAGAAGTGGTACTAGCACTAAACGTGGTTTTGAAGGAGGTCAAATGCCTTTATATAGACGTTTACCTAAAATAGGATTTAAAAGTTTAAACAGAGTTGAGTACGTAGGAATCAACCTTGATAGATTACAAATCTTAGCTTCAGAAAAAAACTTAAAATCAATTGATTTTGATGTTTTGGTTGCAAATGGTGTTGTAAGCAAAAACGACTTAGTAAAAATATTAGGTAGAGGAGAAATTAGCATAGCAGTAGAAGTAAAAGCTCACGCTTTTTCAGCGTCTGCTCAAAAGGCTATAGAAGCAGTTGGGGGTTCAATAGCTAAAATCTAACACATGAAAAAATTACTTGATACATTAAAAAACATTTGGAAAATTGATGATTTAAGGTATAAACTTCAAATCACTTTTTGGTTATTACTTGTTTATCGAATTGGTAGCTACGTAACTTTACCTGGCATTGATCCTAATTCGTTAGATACAAAGCAAGCAGATGGTGGTTTATTTGGTATCATTAATATGTTTGCAGGTGGAGCTTTTGGTAGAGCATCAATTTTTGCTTTAGGTATTATGCCTTACATTAGTGCTTCAATTGTAGTTCAGTTATTATCTCTAGCCTTGCCTTCTTTCCAACGTATGCAAAAAGAGGGTGAAGATGGTAGAAGAAAAATAAATCAAATTACTCGCTACTTAACTATTGCAATTACTGTTGTTCAATCTTATGGTTTTATTATAAACCTTAAGAATACTAACCCTACAGCAATAATTTCTCCGGATGTTGTGTCAGATTTCATGTTTACTTTTAGTTCTATGATTATTTTAACCGCAAGTACAATGTTTGTAATGTGGTTGGGTGAAAGAATTACTGATAAAGGTATTGGAAATGGTATTTCTCTAATCATTATGATTGGTATTATTGCTCGTTTACCAATATCTTTTTGGGATGAATTTAACTTTAAATTGTCAACTGGTGGTGGTGGATTAGTTATTTTCGTGATAGAGTTAGCTGCTTTATTTGCTGTAATTATGATAACTATATTATTAGTTCAAGGTACAAGAAGAATTCCTGTACAATATGCTAAACGTATAGTTGGAAATAGACAGTTTGGTGGTGTTAGACAATATATTCCTTTGAAAATAAATGCAGCAGGTGTTATGCCAATAATCTTCGCCCAAGCGTTAATGTTTATTCCTGGCTATATTACTCAGTTTGTTTCAAATGTTGAGGCAAATAGCTTCCTTTCATCTTTTGCAAATCCGTTATCATTTGCTTATAATATGACTTTTGGTTTGTTAATCGTATTATTTACGTATTTCTACACTGCAATTTCTGTTAATGCAAATCAAATTTCGGATGATATGAAAAAGAATAATGGTTTTATACCAGGTGTAAAACCTGGCAAATCTACTGCTGATTTCATTGATAATGTTATGAGTAGAATTACTTTACCTGGAGCAATATTTTTAGCTTTTGTTGCAGTATTACCATCGTTTGCAGGGGCTTTTAATATTAACAGTCAATTTGCTCAATTCTATGGAGGAACTTCGTTACTAATTTTGGTAGGAGTAGTATTAGATACTTTACAACAAATAGAAAGTCATTTATTAATGCGTCAATATGATGGATTAATGAAAAGTGGTAAAATTAAAGGAAGAAGTGGAAGTAATACAGCAGCTTAATTAGTTGTTGATAATTTCAAATAAAATATTATTTTCGCAGCCCCAATAAAAAATGTCAAAACAATCAGTTATAAAACAAGACGGTATTATTGTTGAAGCTTTAAGTAATGCAATGTTTCGTGTTCAGTTAGAAAATGGACATCAAATCATTGCACATATTTCGGGCAAAATGAGAATGCATTACATTAAAATTTTACCTGGTGATAAAATTGCATGTGAGATGAGTCCATACGATTTGACAAAAGGAAGAATTATTTATAGATACAAATAAAAAAATAAATAGAAGAAATGAAAGTAAGAGCTTCTGTAAAGAAACGCAGCGAGGATTGTGTAATTGTAAAACGTAAAGGTAGAGTTTACGTAATTAACAAAAAGAACCCAAAGTTTAAACAACGTCAAGGATAATAATATAATATGGCTCGTATATCAGGTATAGATTTACCAAAAAATAAAAGAGGTGAAATAGGTTTAACCTATATTTACGGAATTGGACGTTCAACTGCTACGTTAATATTAAATTCTAATAATATTGACGTTAATAAAAAAGTAAGTGAGTGGAGTGATGATGAATTGAGTGCAATTCGTAAACACATTACTGATTTTATTACAGTTGAGGGTGAATTAAGATCAGAAAAACAATTAAATATTAAACGTTTGTTAGATATTGGTTGTTATCGTGGTCTTCGTCATCGTAAAGGTTTACCAGTTCGTGGACAAAGAACTAAAACCAATTCACGTACTAGAAAAGGCAAACGTAAAACAGTAGCAGGTAAAAAGAAAGTTACTAAATAATAAATAGCATAAAAAGAAATAATGGCTACAAATAATAAAAAAGTTAGTAAAAAAAGAGTTGTTGTGATTGACACACATGGTCAAGCTCATATTAAAGCTTCTTTTAATAATATAATTATCTCTATTACCAATGCAACTGGTCAAGTTGTGTCATGGGGTTCTGCCGGTAAAATGGGATTTAGAGGTTCAAAGAAAAATACTCCATATGCTGCTCAAACTGCTGCTTCAGAATGTGCTAAAGTTGCTGTAGATGCTGGTATGAAAAAAATTGATGTTTTTGTTAAAGGACCTGGAAGTGGAAGAGAAAGTGCGATCCGTACTTTGCAAGCTAGCGGTTTAGAGGTTCTATCTATTAAAGATATTACACCATTACCTCACAACGGTTGTCGTCCTCCAAAAAGCAGAAGAGTATAATCATTTAAATAAGAATACAAAATGGCAAGATATATAGGTCCAAAAACCAAAATAGCAAGACGCTTTAAAGATCCGATTTTTGGAAGCGATAAATATTACGAAAAACGTAGTACTGTGCCTCCTGGACAGCACGGTAATGCTAGACGAAGAACTAAACAAACTGAATATGCTATTCAGTTGGGCGAAAAACAAAAAGTAAAATATACTTATGGTGTTTTAGAGCGTCAGTTCTACAAAATATTTGAGGAAGCTGTAAGACGTAAAGGTGTTACAGGTGAGAATTTGATTAAGTTTTTAGAAGCACGTTTAGATAATACAGTTTACCGTTTAGGGATTGCTCCAACTAGAGCTGCTGCTCGTCAAATTGTTGGTCACAGACACGTTACTGTGAATGGTAAAGTTGTTAATATTTCCTCTTATACTTTAAAACCAGGTGATGTAGTTGCAGTTAGAGAAAAATCTAAATCTGTTGAAGTTATTTCTTCAAGTTTAGCTAATTCAAACGCAAAGCGCTTCAATTGGTTATCATGGGATAATGCTTCGATGTCAGGTACTTTTTTAGCTTTACCTGAGCGTGATCAAGTTCCAGAAAATATCAAAGAACAATTAATTGTAGAGTTATACTCTAAATAGTAAATTAAAAAAAGAATATTATAAATGGCAATACTTGCTTTTCAAAAGCCTGACAAGGTTATCATGCATAAAGATACTGACTTTTTTGGTCAGTTCGAATTCCGTCCTCTTGAAAAAGGATACGGAGTTACTATTGGTAACTCTTTAAGAAGAATTTTATTGTCTTCACTTGAAGGTTACGCTATAACTTCAGTTAAAATTACCGGTGTTGATCATGAATTTTCTACGATAAAAGGTGTCATTGAAGATGTTACCGAAATAGTTCTAAATTTAAAACGAGTTCGTTTTAAACGTACTATGGATGGTGTAGATAACGAAAAGATTTACATTAACATTAAAGGACAAGAACAATTTACAGCTGGTGATATAGCAAAGCATACCAATGCTTACAAGATACTTAACCCTGAGTTGGTAATTTGTAACATGGAAAGTTTTGTTCATTTAGAAATTGAATTAGTTGTAGAAAAAGGTCGTGGATATTTACCTGCTGATGAAAATAGAAATAAAGATTCAGTAGTAGGTGTGATACCTATTGATGCAATTTTTACTCCTATTATAAATGTAAAATTTTCTGTAGAAGATTATCGTGTTGAACAAAAAACTGATTACGAAAAATTAAATATTGAAATCAGTACTGATGGTTCAATTCATCCAGAGGAAGCTTTGAAAGAAGCAGCAAAAATATTAATTCAACACTTTATGTTATTCAGTGATGAGTTAATTACTTTAGACACACAAGTTAAAGAAGTTCCTCAAGAGGTTGATGAAAATCTTTTACATATCAGAAAGATTTTAAAAACGCCATTATCTGATTTAGATTTGTCAGTTCGTGCTTATAATTGTTTAAAAGCTGCTGATATTAAATCACTTTCTGAATTAGTTAGTTTTGATATTGCTGATTTATTGAAATTTAGAAATTTCGGTAAGAAATCATTATCTGAATTAGAAGAATTAGTTCGTGATAAAGGTTTAACCTTTGGAATGGACGTAGCAAAATTTAAATTAAACGAAGACTAATCGTAGGGATACGATATAAATATTAAAAAAATGAGACACGGAAACAAACTTAATCATTTAGGTAGAACTGCACCTCACAGAAAAGCAATGTTGGCTAATATGGCTTCATCATTGATTTTGCATAAAAGAATTACTACAACTTTAGCTAAAGCTAAAGCATTAAGATTATATGCTGAGCCTTTAATAACTAAATCTAAAAATGACTCTACTCATAGCCGTAGAACAGTATTTTCATACTTGAAACAAGCTGAAGCTGTAAAGGAATTATTTGGACCAGTTGCTGCTAAGATCGCTGACAGACCAGGTGGATACTTACGAATTTTAAAATTAATGAATCGTCAAGGTGACAATGCTGAAATGGCAATTATTGAATTAGTTGATTTCAATGAGGCTATGTTATCAATGAAAGCTGCTAAATCTACTGCTAAGAAAACTAGACGTGGAAGAACTAAAAAGGAAGATACAGTTACAACAGAAACTACCCCTTCTGCAGAATAATTTCGAATAAATGAAATTTAAGTCCTAATTATCAGTTTGATAGTCAGGACTTTTTTTTTTTCTTTTTTTTTTCATAAAATTATTGTTATTTGTTTTCTATTTATAACATATGTTAAATACTACACTCATTTTTATTACAGCTTTTTTTATTGTTTTATTCGGTATTCCTTCCATTATTACAATAGCAAAATTAAAAGGTTTGTATGACTCTCATAGTGATAGAAAATTGCATACTAGTAAAATTCCCAGACTCGGTGGTTTAGCTATATTTGCATCATTTGCTATCTCGATTTGTATTTGGGGTGGTGCGGATATGCCTAGATTACAATATCTTTCCGCAGGTTTAATTATTTTGTTTTTTTCGGGTTTGAAAGATGATATTATTATGCTTTCCCCTGTTAACAAGTTGGTTATGCAAATTTTTTCAGCCACTTTGGTATGTGCTGTTGAAGGTTTACGTATAACTAATTTTCAAGGTATATTTGGCATTTACGATGTACCTGTTCTTGTTAGTATTCCAATAAGTATGTTTACTTTAATTGTTATAACAAATGCCTTTAATCTAATTGATGGTGTGGATGGATTAGCTGGGGGATTAGGATTTATTATTTCTTTATCATACTCTATATGGTTTTATTTAATTGGTGAATATGCTTGGGCTTCTATTAGTTTTGCTTTAGCTGGCTCTATTTTTGGTTTCTTGTTTTATAACTTTGCCCCAGCTAAAATTTTTATGGGCGATGCAGGTTCGCTTACCATTGGTTTTTTAATTTCGGTATTTACCATTAAGTTTATTGAATTTGGAAATGTCCCTCATTCTGTTGATTTGACTTTAAATACAGCACCTGTGTTAGCTATAGCAGTACTTATAGTTCCTTTATACGATACGCTTCGTGTTTTTATCATTAGAATATTAAATAAACAATCTCCTTTTAAAGCAGATAGAAACCATATTCATCATTGGTTGATAAAAATTGGACTTTCTCATGCTCAAGTAAGTTTTACTTTATACGCTACTAATGTTTTATTTATTACAGTTGCATTTATATTACGTAAAAATGATATTTTATTGTTAGGCTCTGTAATTGTTGGTATGGCTATTATTTTAGGTCAATTACCTGTTTATATTTATCGCCATATCATTACAGATATTGATGCAGATGCTAACGAAATTGAACAAGAAATAGAGGAGTTATTGGGTAAGCAAAATAAATAACTTAGTTATATTTTGTGGTTAGTTATGTGATTAATGAGTTTTGAATTTAATATTTTTGCTTTAGTTTTATTAATAATTGGAAGTGCTAATTTATTTTTAGCAGTTGTTCTTTTTCAACGCATTGGTGGAGTTGTAAAGTGGTTTTCTTCTTTAATGTTTTTTATTTCCGTTTGGAGTATTGCTTATGCTTTTGAGTTAGCTAGTTCAAATTTAGAGCAAATGTTATTTTTTATAAAGTTGGAGTATTTAGGTATTTCATTTTTGCCGGCTCTTTGGATTGTTTTCGTACTCAAATTTATCAATAAATCCGAATGGTTAGCCAAGGGAAGTATGTATTTAATATTCATTTTCTCCATTATTGAATTTGTACTTGTTCTTACCAATGATTATCATCATTTACATTATAAAAATGTAGCAATTGATAATTCTGGAGGTATTCCACTGCTTTCCATTACACCAGGTATAGTATATATAATTCATACCGTCTATTTTTACTTTATGCTTATTTTAGGTATTTATTTACTAATAAATACATTGATTAAAGGATATTTTATTTATAGAAAGCAATATATTTCTATCATTTTTGCAGCATTAATTCCTTGGATAACCAATTTAGTATACATAGTAGGTTATAGGCCTTTTGGTCATATTGATTTAACTCCTTATGCTTTTATCATTACTTCTTCAACTATTGCATTTTCTTTATTAAGACATAGTTTATTTAATTTAATTCCAATAGCTAGAGAAAAAGTAATTGAAAATATGAGCGAAGGCGTTATTGTTATTGATTGGCAGTATCGAATTTTAGATGTGAATGCTGTAGTTTTAAAGTTTTTAAATACAATAGATACAGATATTATTGGGAAGAATATATTGGATATTATTGAACAAAGTAATCTACTGAAAGATGAATTACAAGTAGCTAATGGTAAGCATTTTATCTTAAGTACACATAGCCGTATTTTTGATATTACTGTAGGAGAAATAAACCCTATGAAAGGTGTTTATAAAGGTAATTTATTAATATTTAGAGATATAACCGAAAGTGAGTTAGCTAAAGAAAAATTAGAAAAACAAACTCAGCAGTTAGAAGAACTCAATAAATTAAAGGATAAGTTATTTTCAATTATAGCCCACGATTTAAAAGCACCATTTGCTAGTTTGGTAAGTATGCTTCGTATTGTAAGCGAAGACGAGCTTTCGCCTGAGGAGTTTAAACAATATTTGCCTAAATTGACCGAAAATGTTGATTATACTTCTACTTTGCTAGAAAATTTGCTCAATTGGTCAAAAAGTCAAATAGATGCTGTAAAAATAATGGTAGAACAAATATTATTGCAGAATTTGGTAAATGGCGAAATATTATTCTTTAACAAACTATCATCTGAGAAAAACATACAGATAGTAAATAATATAGCAAGCGATTATTTATTAAATGCCGATAGAAATACAGTGCAATTGGTGTTTAGAAATTTATTTTCAAATGCTATTAAGTTTTGTAAATCTGGAGATTCAATCGTTGTTTCAACACAAGTTATCAATGATGAAGAAACGGTTATTTTCAAAGATACAGGCATTGGTATGACTGCTGACAAGGTGAAAAAACTATTTGGTTCTGAAACCTTTACCACACTTGGTACCGATAATGAAAAAGGAACAGGCTTGGGTTTATTGCTTTGCAAAGATTTTTTAAATAAAACTGGTGGTAAAATACATGTAGAAAGCGAAGTTGGGGTGGGTACTACATTTTATATTCAGTTTGTAAAAAACTAAATTTTGATAGTATAATTTATTAAAATACTTGACTCTCGTCAATCGTTATTCAATTATTTGAGTTGAAATTTGTGTAAATAAATATTTACATAAAATGATTATTAATCAAATATACACAGGATGTTTGGCTCACGCAGCATATTATATTGAAAGTAATGGCGAAGCAGCTATTTTTGATCCATTACGTGAGGTGGCTCCTTATCTGGAAAAAGCCAAACACGATAACGCCAAAATAAAATATATTTTCGAAACACATTTTCATGCCGATTTTGTATCGGGGCATATTGATTTAGCTAAAAAAGCCAATGCTTTGATTGTTTATGGCCCAACTGCAAAACCTAATTTTGCAGCAATTGTAGCTGAGGATAATCAAATGTTTGAAGTAGGGAGTTGTAAAATAAAAGTAATTCATACTCCAGGACATACTTTGGAAAGTACTTGTTATTTATTGATTGATGAAAATAACCAAGAAAAAGGTTTAATAACTGGCGATACTTTGTTCATTGGCGATGTAGGCAGGCCTGATTTAGCGCAACACGTTATTGCCGATTTAACTGAAGAAATTTTAGCAAGTCATTTATACGATTCGTTAAGAAATAAAATTATGCCATTGAGCGATGATTTGGTAATTTATCCTAATCACGGAGCTGGCAGTGCCTGCGGTAAAATGATGAGCAAACAAACGGTTGACACCCTTGGGAATCAAAAGAAATTCAACTATGCACTTCGCCCTAATATGACCAAAGAAGAGTTTATAAAAGAGGTATTAACTGGTTTAACCACTCCACCGGCTTATTTTCCTAAAAATGTATTGTTAAACATTAATGGTTACGAAAGTATTGACGAAATAATAAAACGTGGTATGCAACCACTTACTATTTCGGCTTTTGAATTATTGTCAAAACAAGATGATGTGCTGGTTTTAGACACACGAAACGCAAATGATTACAGCGAGGGAAGTGTGCCTTTGAGCATAAATATTGGCTTAGACAGTAACTTTGCTATGTGGGTTGGCGATTTAATAAGCGATATAAACCAAAAAATTATTATTGTAACTGATAAAGGCCGCGAAGAAGAAACCATTATTAGGCTAGCACGCGTTGGTTACGATAAAACCATTGGTTTTTTAGATGGTGGATTTAATATTTGGAAAAATAGCGGTCATGAATTTGACATAATAAACCGAATTACAGCTCAAGAATTTGAGCAAATTTATAAAACAAAAAATACTTTGGTTATTGATGTTAGAAAAGCAAGCGAGTTTGAGTCAAGCCATGTAATTGGGGCGTTAAATATTCCATTAGCAAAAATTAACAACCATTTGGCTGAGTTTCCTAAAGATAAGCCATTTATTTTACATTGTGCTGGTGGATATAGAAGTATGGTGGCTGCATCTATTTTAAAACAAAGAGGTTGGAATAATTTTGTGGATGTAATTGGAGGATTTACCGAAATTTCAAAAACAAGTGTTCCCAAAACCAATTATATTGCGCCTTTAACTTTATTATAAAAATGAAAATTATTAAATTTTTTACCACAGCCGTTATAGCGCTATTTTTTGTTATCAATATTTCATCTTGCCAAAATAATGCCAATGGAGCTGGTGGAAAGCTTGATGTAAATGCATTTGAGCAAAATATTAATGCCGATAAAAATATTCAATTAATTGATGTAAGAACCCCAGGAGAATATGCCGAAGGTTTTATTGGAACTGCAAAAAACATTGATTGGAATGGCGATAACTTTGCTGCTGAAGCAGCCAAATTAGATAAAACCAAACCAGTATATGTATATTGTTTAGCTGGAGGCCGAAGCGCAAGTGCAGCCAATAAATTAAAAGAGATGGGTTTTGCCCAAGTATATGATTTAAAAGGCGGTATGAATGCTTGGCGCAATGCTACGAAACCAATTTCGGTTACTGGAAATGAACCAGTAAAACCTGCAACTACAGGCTTATCGTTAGCCGACTTAAATAAACAAATTGCAGATAATCAATTGGTATTGGTTGATGTATATGCACCATGGTGTGGCCCATGTAAAAAAATGGCTCCTTACTTAGCCGAAATAGCTGAAGAGAAAAAAGATAAATTAACATTTATAAAAGTAAATGCTGACGAAAGCCAAGAAATAGTAAAAAACTTAAATGTAGAAGAATTGCCAACCCTAATTCTTTATAAAAACGGTAAACGTGTTTACACCAATATTGGTTTAATTACCAAAGCCGATTTATTAAAAGTTATTGAAAGCAATATGGCTAAATAGTAAGTTATTGATAATCATTTATATAAAAAAGGCTTGTTTTAGAAAAAACAAGCCTTTTTTATTTAATTAGTTTTTGATTATGCTTTTTTGAAACGATGTTTCGATAAAGTTTTTAAAGCTAAAAAGCCACTTATAAAAATAAGCAATGCAGCTAAAAAGAATGGAGCTCCTGGTAAAAAGAACAATGAATCTTTTGCAGTGGCATAAGCAAATAAATTATTCATTATAAGTGGGCCAATAATAGAGGTAAGGCTTATTAAACTTGTTAAAGCTCCTTGTAATTCACCTTGTTCAGTTGGAGGCACTTGGTTCGATATTAAACCTTGTATAGCTGGGCCTGCTATTCCTCCAAGGCAATAAGGAATTAAAAAAGCAAACATCATCCAATCCTTCCAAGCTAAGCCAAATAAAATTAAACCAATGGCATACAACAATAAGCCTAAATATATGGACTTGTTTTGACCTAATTTTGGGTTAATTACCCTAATTAAAAAACCTTGAACAATGGAAACCAAAACACCAACTACAGCTAGCGAATAGCCAACCATTTCTTCGTTCCAATTAAATTTGTACATAGTAAAATAGCTCCAATTTGATTGCACAGCATGCGAAGCAATATAAATTAACACCAACGATGCTATTAAGCCTGAAACTACTGGGTATTTTTTTAAATGTGCCAACGAACCAATTGGATTAGCTCTTTTCCACTCAAATTTCCGTCTATTTTCTTTTAATAACGATTCTGGTAATACAAAATAACCATAAAGTAAATTAAGCAATGTTAAACTTGCAGCTACTAAAAATGGCATGCTTGGGCCCCATTTAGCCGAAAGCCCACCAATTATTGGCCCAATAATAAAACCTAAACCAAAAGCAGCACCAATTAAACCAAAATTTTGAGCACGTTTTTCGGGTGTACTAATATCGGCTATGTAAGCTGTGGCTGTAGTAAAACTTGCTCCCATTACACCAGCTATTAACCTCCCTACAAATAACCATGTAATAGATGGAGCGTAAGCATGTAAAATATAATCTAATCCTAAACCCAATAGCGAAAGTAATAAAACAGGTCGTCTGCCAAATCTATCGCTTAATCCACCCAAAATTGGCGAAAACAAAAATTGCATAATTGCAAAGCAAAATACCAACCAACCGCCATAGCGCGATGCTTCAGAAATACCTTCACCTGTTAATTTTTCAATTAATTTTGGAACCACCGGAATAATAATTCCAAGTCCAATTACATCAACCAAAATGGTGATAAATATAAAGCCTAGTGCTGCATTGCGTTTTACTGTCATTATTATTGGGGTTTAAAACACAAACATAATTTAAAATTGGTTATATAATACCATTTTGATTTCAAATTAGGCCAATGTGTTTAGTGTAAATCATAGATGGTATTAAGCTACCTCAAATAAATTGGACTCAATTATGCATGAAAGCGGAATAAAATAGTTGCTTGTTATTTTTACAATTAAGAATCCAAGCTTCAATACTTAAATTAGCTGTTTAAAACACTTAAAATAAAGAATACTTGTAATAAAAAAGAAATAATTAAAGCAAATATAAAAAGAATGAGCCCGATAAATTACCGAGCTCATTATTATAAAAATTAATTTAAAATTTATCTAAAAATTAGAGTGTACAAAAGTAAAATGTATTTATTACTTTTAGAATTAAATTATTACGATAACATATCTAAAATTTTGTTCAAATCGTTTTCCGATTTAAATGGAATGGTAATGCTACCTTTTCCTTTTTCATCGTTGGTAATTTTTACTTTATTACCAAATTTATCGGTTAATAGTTTTTGAAACTCGGCTACTACCTCGCTTAAAGCTGGTTTTGCTGCTTTTTTGCTTTTTGGTTTTTCGTCTTCAATTAGCGTTTGGTCTTGCTTAGCTCTTTCGCTTGCCTCGCGTACCATAGCTTCTACTTGGCGTACCGATAAATCTTTCAAAATCATTTCGTTGAATAAATATTGTTGCTCATCGGCATTGTCAATATTTATAATGGCACGTGCATGTCCCATCGAAATTTTATCGTCTCTTAAAGCTGCTTGAATATTATCAGGCAATTTTAATAAACGCATGTAATTATTTACAGTACTGCGGTTTTTACCAACTCTATCGCCTAACTCTTCTTGGTTTAATTTACATTCGTCCATTAGGCGTTTGTAACTTAAAGCTACTTCCATGGCGTTTAAATTTTCGCGTTGAATGTTTTCAATCAATGCCATTTCTAGCATTCCTTGGTCATCGGCTAGGCGAATAAATGCAGGAATTTTTTCTAAACCTGCTATGCGAGAAGCACGCGTTCTGCGTTCTCCACTAATTAATTGGTATCTATCAAACCCAATTTTACGAACAGTAATTGGCTGAATTACACCATGTACTTTAATGCTTTCGGCTAATTCGTTTAATTCTTCTTCTTTAAAATCGGTTCTTGGTTGAAAAGGGTTAGCTTCTACTTGCGAAATAGGTACTTCGCTAATAGAATTAACCGGTTTCGATTCGGTGGTGGTTATATCAGTTGCGGCATTTTCAAGCAATGCACTTAATCCTCGGCCTAATGCGTTTCTGCGTGGGTTACTCATTTTATTATAATCTTTCTACTGCTTTTTTGGTTGGTTTGTGTATTATTAGTTTAACGATTGTGTATCGTTATTGGCACTGTTAAATCCTTCAATCATGCCATTTTTTGCTAAAAGTTCTTTAGCTAAATTCATGTAATTAATAGAGCCACGGCTTTCTGCATCGTGTAAAATTACTGGCTTGCCAAAACTTGGAGCCTCGCTTAATTTAGTATTACGTTGAATAATGGTATCAAAAACCAATTGTTGGAAATGCATTTTAACTTCTTCTACCACTTGATTACTCAAGCGTAAACGCATATCGTACATGGTTAATAATATACCTTCAATTTGTAAATTGGTATTTAAACTTTGTTGTACAATTTTGATGGTGTTTAATAACTTACCTAAACCCTCTAGTGCAAAATACTCACACTGAACAGGAACTATAACACTATCGCTAGCTACTAAAGCATTGGTAGTAATTAAACCCAAACTTGGCGAACAATCAATAATGATAAAATCGTAATCTTTTCTAATGGTATCTAACGCAAATTTTAACAGTTTTTCTCTGTTTGGTAAATTAACTAACTCAATTTCAGCACCAACTAAGTCAATGTTTGATGGAAGTAAATCCATGTATTGAAGTTCGGTTGGCACAATGGCGTTGGTTGCCGGAATTTCGTTTACCATAACTTCGTACAAACCTGTTGCCACTTCACGTGGGTCGAAACCAGTTCCTGAAGCCGAATTTGCCTGAGGATCAGCATCAACCAATAAAGTTTTAAACTCTAAAGCTGCTAAACTTGCCGATAAATTAATGGCAGTTGTAGTTTTACCAACTCCACCTTTTTGATTTGCTATTGCTATTATTTTTGCCATGCTAAGTATTTGTTCAACTTAATTTTTTTCTTTTTGAAAATAAATATATTGCTTAATTAACTAATTGATTTTTAAAATTAAAACAAATTTTTTTTGCTTTATTTCTTACCAAATAACGCCATTCAGCAAGGTAACATATCCACTCCTTGTCAACATGGGTGTTGATAACTAAGCTTTAGTTTTGCAGAGTGCTAATAGTTAATAAAATAGTTGTGGAACAATTATAAAAGTTGTTTCACGAATTGAGAATTGGTTGGCTACAGTTATTTAAATCAAAATGAAGTAATTAAATTTTTTTACAAAAGCTTCATTTTCAAATCTTTTTATAGCAAACGTTGTTTTTTATAAAAAAACTAAAAATAGCTAGGCAACCTTTTTTAAAAAGTGAGTCTATTTAGCAGCAAATGGAATGAAGGATTTTACCGAGCAAGAAATTATAGAAGGGTGCAAAGAGGAAGATAGTCGTTTTCAACGGTTGTTTTTTGATAAATACTATTCTAAAATGTTTGCTATTTGTATCAGGTTTGCTAAAAATGAAGACGAAGCTAAGGATATTTTACAAGAAGGATTTATAAAAGCCTTTGAAGGAATAAAAAAATTTAAAGGCGAAAGCAGTTTAAATACTTGGTTAAGCAGGATTATGGTTAACCACGCCATTAATTATTTAAAAGCAAGGAATAAAAATCCTTTATTATCCATAAGCGAAAATGAGTTTTTGGTTCCCGATTTACCCGATTTTGATAACGAATTGGTAAAAGAACTTTCGCCAGATGAAGCTTTAGGATTATTGCAAAAATTACCCGATGGCTACAGAACTGTGGTTAATTTATATGCCATAGAAGGTTTGAGCCATAAACAAATAAGCCAAAACTTAGGTATAAGCGAAGGAACATCAAAATCGCAATTATCAAAAGCAAGAGCCATTTTAAAAAAATTAGTTAACAGTTTAAATACGTATGTTATATAACAACGAAGATGAGTTTTTAAAATTACTTGCTAATAAAGTTAGCCAAGTAACACCAAAGCAGCCCACTAAAGGTGATTGGGATAGCTTTGATAAGGCTTATCGTGCCCATAAAAAAACAAATAAAAAGCGCAGAATGGGTATTTTTATTTGGTTTAGTGTTTTAACTGTTTCGTTATTTGGTTTTTATGTTATTTATTTAAATAAAAATACTCATAACCAAGTAAATATTGTAAAAACAACTGAAAATAAGGAAATAGCAAAAAGTGAAGGTGGGCCAATACCATTGGTGATTGATACAAAAACTGAAATAACAACTCCACGAATTTTTAAAAATAAAACTAATTTAACCCCAAAGAAAGAAGCTGTTGTTAGCTTAAATGATAAGCAAATGATTCAAAAATTTAAAGTCAAAAGTAATAATAGCACTTTTAGAAATGAATCGAATATTGCAAATTACAATACTTTTAATGAAACTGATAGCCACTATGAGTTGATTAAGAATTATAGTGATATAACCATTTTGGCAAGCAGCGATAATGCATTTGGTTTGAGTGAACCGCAATTTATTAGCATTCAAAATAAAAATTCATTTAAAACTGAAATTTACTCAGTAAATACTATTTCAGCAAAAAATGAAACCATAAAAACCAAAGGAAAATTAAAGGTAAACTTAGCTTACATGGAGTTAGGTTATTTGTTGCAAAGCAATGTTTACAAGCAGCTTAATAATTCAAATGATCCATTTTTTAACGGAATAGGGGCTAAAGCAGGCTTGCAATTAAGTAGTAATTGGAGTTTAAATTTTGGTTTGAGTGCCTTGTTTTTTAATCAAACCGAAATAAATAAAAAGGCATTTGTAACTACCGAAAAACAAATTGAAAGCATTGATACCACCATTAAATATAATGCTTTTTATAAAAGATTGATGATGCAAATAGATACTGTTATGAGTGAAAAAAATGTGGAGCATCAAACCAATAATTCATACCAAAATAATGTAGCTTTTTATAGTTTACCAGTAGAAATACGCTATCAATTAGGAAATGAAAAACGAGGAATTTATGGTGCTTTAGGTGTTACTGGTACAGTAGTTTATCAGCTTGAAACAAAAGTGAGCAATATTGGATTGATGAACGAAAGCAATCAAACCAACAATAATTACCAATTATTGTTGGCGCCAACTTTGGGTGTGGGTGCTTACCAAAAACTGTATCATAATTGGGCACTTAATATTTCCGCCAATTATTTAAAATATTTAAATGGCTCACTATATCAGCCTAATATCTTACAAATACAAACCGGTTTAAAGTATAATTTTTAAAGAAAAAACAATTAATTTATATAACATGAAAAATAAAATTTTTAACACATTGAATTTACGTAAAGTGTTTTTAACACTGCAAGTTTTTCTGCTTTCTGCTATGGCATTATGGGCGCAGCCTTGTGCTACTAAATTTGATCACTATAAAAATGCAAAAACAGTTGTTTTTGTAAATCAATCAGATTTACATTTAGGTCTCAATACTTTTTATTGGAATTTTGGCGATGGCAGTGCTGTTTTAAATAATGGCGATTTTCAATTAAGCCACAGTTACTCACAAGCCGGCAAATACCGTGTATGTTTAATTGATAGCGCTTGCACTAGTAATACCATGTATTGCGATAGTATTGTGGTAAGCAATACCAAAGGAGTTAATGCCAAATTTTCGTACGAAGATTTAGGTAATGGTGCGTATTATTTCTATGACTCTAGTACCAACACAAATTCTCCAATTATTATGCATCAATGGGATTTTGGCGATGGGTTAACAAGTCACGATAAAATTGCAAAACATAATTATCATGCTACTGGTCAGTATATTGTAAGTTTAACTATTTTAGATAGCAATAATAATTTTGACATTTACCATGATACCTTAAATGTAACAGTTAATGCACCTTGTTTTGCTGATTTTAACTTTGATTATATTGATGGTCAATTTCATTTCAGAAATTTAAGTACAAGCCCTGATACTACTGTTAACTTTACTTGGGTGTTTGGCGACAATACTAATGTGAGTAATTTAAAAGACCCAATTCACAAATATTCAGCTTTAGGTAATTATAATGTAACCTTATACATGTTTGGTGCAACTTGTGGCGATACCATTCAAAAAACTATTAGCCAGCCAGATACAGCTTTGTGTAATATAAACTTTACAAGTTCAGTTAATTATCAAAAAGTATTATTTAATGTAAATTCAAGTAATACTGAGCCATTGTTTGAAAAATACTTAATTGACTTTGGCGATTTAAATCAAGAGTATATGCTAACAAACAGCATATCGCATATTTATTCAGATACTGGAAATTACACAGTGTGCGTTTATTCTAATATCAATTTATGTGGTATTCAATTAATAAGCTGTAAAAATATCAGAATTGATAGTTTAACCGCAATCTGTGGCGCTAATTTTGATTTATACAGTTCGGCTTACAATGCGGTGGTTTACAATGCATCAATAGCCTATGGAAGTTCAGTGCCTTCAAATATTACCATAAAATGGGGTGATGGATTAATGTATTCAGGTATTGATAGTGGTACCTTTAACCATACTTATGCCAACGAAGGTAGTTACAATGTAACTTTAATAATGAATAATCCTGCAGGTTGTATTGATTCACTAACCAAAATTGTGAGTGTAGGACCTGAATATATTTTAAGTGGAACTATTAGACAAGGCGGCTTACCTGCATATTATTCAGGAGTGTACGTTTATAGTTACGATTCAGTTTCAGGATTATTGTACAAAAATAATTATACCAGCACCGATGAAAATGGTAATTATTCAATCAGTTTGAAAAAAGGTTTTTATTTGGTACAAGCCGATTTTGCTTTCGATCCGTTTAATAATGGTTTTTACTTACCAACTTATTATAAAAATAAATTGAATTGGGATTTTGCAGATGTTATTTATATTGCTTCAAATAGAGATTCAGTTGATATTGACTTAATTCCATTTAGTTACGATTCAGCAGGAATTGGAACCATTTCGGGCTTTGTTAAATATGGAACAGGTGTGGTTGATCAAAATGGACCAATAGAAGTAGGTAAACCTGCCGACAAAATGTTGGTTTATTTGATTGATGATAAAGGAAAAGCAGTATCGTACACGCACACCGATACAGATGGTAAATTTGATTTTGGAAAAGTACCTGTAGGAAATTATAAAGTTTGGGGTGAAATGGCCGGAAAACAAACTATTCCTGCTTTGGCTAATATTAACAATACAGTTAATACTGTTTCTGGAATAAAAATAATTATTGGAAAAAATACGGTTAGCACCTCAATAAGTGAACAACCAAAAATTAAAGAAAAAGCATCATTTAATGTTTATCCAAATCCAACTAATGGAATAGTTAAAATTGATTGGGAAGCCACAAGTCAAAAACCTAATTCAGTTCAAATATTTGATATTACTGGTAAGTTATTAGTTACCCAAAATATAGACACTTACGATTTAAGTACAGAGTTAAATATAGCAGAATACACCAATGGAATGTATTTGGTTAAAATAATTTCGAAAGATGGAAATACGGTAGTTAAAAAAGTTTTTAAACAAGACTAACAGTTGAAATACCTTTTTATAAAACCTGAATCAGAAATGGTTCAGGTTTTTTTTTGACACTAAAACTGAAAAGAGTGATAAAAAGTCTTAGATATTCAAGCAAATACTAAAAAGCTTTATAGCATAATATTAAGTAAGTTTGCTATTTAGAGTTTATAAAATCAAAATTTTAACTTTATTTGACTTACAAATGTTTTTAGTAAATTAAACTTGGTAAATTGCTTTTATTTTACCACTAAAATAAAGGTACTAGAAAATAAATTTAACAAATATGTACGACCAAATATTGAACAGACTTTCTCAATTTATTTCGCTTAATAAAGCCGAACAAGATTTTTTTGTGTCAAAACTAATTGTGCAAGAATGCAACAAGAAAGAACTGATTTTGCAAGAAGGACAGATTTGTAAATATGCTTATTTTATCAATTACGGATGTATTCGTTATTATTATAACGTGGATGGACAAGAAAATACAGCGCAGTTTTTTTTTGAAAATGGGTGGTACACAGATTATGATAGTTTTTTGACTGGAAAACCAACCAATCAAAACATAGAAACACTGGAGAAAACGCAACTACTTTTACTTGCTGCCAAAGACTTGCAACAGCTATATATTGATATACCAAAATTTGAACGTTTTGGACGTTTGATGGCTGAAAATGCCTTTTTGGGCATTCGCCAACGAAGCGAAATACTTGAAAATCAAACAGCCGAAGAACGGTATTTAACATTAATGAAAGAAAGGCCAAAAGTGTTTGAAAGAATTCCACAACATTATATCGCTTCCTATTTGGGTATTAAGCCACCTTCATTAAGTCGCATACGAAAGCGAATTTTTGAGCATCAATAATTCCACAAAAGCGCGATTTTGATTTCTTAACATGGGTTAACGTTCAACAATAATAGACATAGCACCTTTGTATCGTAATAATAACTATAATTTAAAAGATACAAAAAATGAAAAAATCAATCTTAACTTTTGCAGTGAGTATAAGCTGCCTTTTTGCACAAATGGTAAGTGCGCAAACAACAACTGATAAGAAAACCAAGCTACCCATTTATGGGGAAATTGGTTTAGGTTTTGGGCAAACTCTTTTTTGGAGTGATATGAAAATGCAACTTACAAAATCATATGGAGGTGCTTTTGAACCGGGTACTGGTAATAATTTGATGATGGGTTTTTACATTGCACCCGAAAATTGGAAAGGACTTGGTATTGGCTCAAGAATCAAGGGAACATTTGGCACTTCGGTAAAAGGAGACAATGGAGATAGCTATATTTTTAACTACTACAATCTTGCCATTACAGCAAAATATTATGCCATAAGCAACGAATTTAATAAAGGACTTTATGTTCGTGGTAGTTTTGGCTTTGGTCAGTTTACTACTAAGAGAGTAAATGAAGCAACTAATTTATATAAGCATCAATATGCCATTGGCACTTCATTAATGGGTGGTATTGGTTACACCATTCCTTTCAAAAAAACAGCTTTGAGTTTTGAAGCTGAATTTGAATATTCAAATAGAAATGGAACTATAGACGGAAAAGGTGATGCAGGTTATCAAAGTGGCCAAATAGGTGGCAATATTATTTTATCATTTTAAAAAAATAAAAATGACAACAAAAATTCATGCAATGAGTTAATTTACTTTTGCAATACCTGAATCAGCAATGGTTCAGGTTTTTTTATGGTCCTATAATAGAAAAACCCTTGATTAATTATAATCATCATCCTATCCGAAATCTGAAGGCTAACCATTGAAAAAAGACTGTTGAATCAAAATGAATAAAGAGTTTTCAATTTGATTTTTAGCCAGCTGGAGCGGTTTTGCATGCCGCACTTAATTGCTAAAAGTATTTGCTTTGCAAAAATAGCTAAGCATTTAATAAGTAGATTGAAAATAGTTCCCGATTTATTAGAATTATTTGATTTGAACCTTAAACTATTGCATAAATCAAATACTGAAAATTGAACGTTTCAAGTTCCCCTTTTTCTTTATCAAACTAATTCTTTTCGTTTAACTCTTTCAGTTTATTTTTCATAATATCTTGTACAAAAGCATCCCTATTTTCTTTAGACATTTTAACAATTGCTTTTTGTTCAGGATACACCTCGCAGTATGTTGCACCCCAAAAAATAATCTCCATTATTATTGGATAAATATCTATACCCTTTTGGGTTAGTTTATATTTAAATTTTGATTTACTACCTACAAAAATTTCTTTGGTTATCAAACCTTCTTTTTCTAAAACTACAAGTTTATCTGCTAACACATTGGTAGCAATACCTTCATCCATTTTCAATAAATCCCCATACGTTTCCTTTCCAAAATAAACCAAATCTCTTATAATTAATAGAGACCATTTATCTCCAAAAATGTCTAATGATTGCGATAACCCGCAGCTCGATCTCGTCTTTTTTATATCTACCATAAAAAATATTTTCTATTTACTTGCAAATTACAAGTAAATGCTTTTATATTTGTACTTGTTATTTGCAAGTACAAAAGTAGTCAATTTAAAAACAATTTAAAAATCAAATATTAACAACTAAAATTTAAAAAATGGAAAAACTTTATGAAGCAGAAGTGACAACGTTAGCAGGCAGAAACGGTCACGCAAAATCATCAGATGGATTATTGGATTTAGATGTGAGATTTCCTAAAGAAATGGGCGGTGCTGGTGGCGCAACAAATCCCGAACAACTTTTTGCAGCAGCTTGGTCGGCTTGTTTTGGAACAAGTATTACAGTTGCTGCAGGAATAGAAAAAATTACAATTGGAGAAGTATCTGTTACTGCTAAAATTGCCGTAATACATGATAACGGTAACTTTGATCTTGGAGCCCATCTTCTGGTTAAAATAAATGATGTAGACTACGATACTGCGAAAAAACTGGTAGAAGCTACAAAATCAATTTGTTCTTATTCAAAAGCAACAAAAGGAAATATCAACGCCATTTATGAAGTTGTACCTAACTAATTTTAAAACAAAAAACTCAAATAAATACTCAAATAAACTTTAACAAATATGGTAACTACTTTAAATTGGTTTGAAATACCAGCAACAGATTTCGAAAGAGCAAAAACTTTTTATGCAAAAGTTTTAGATGTTCAAATTCATGACGACCCTAATAGGCAATATGCCTATTTACCTTCTGATCCAGAAAAAGGTGGATTTGGCGGAGCAATTGGTTTTGGAGAAAACTTTGTTCCTGCAATGACCGGCACAACTATTTACCTAGATGGCGGAAATGACCTTTCAGCTCCATTAAGCAGAGTAGAAAGTGCTGGTGGAAAAGTTATTTTGCCGAAAACTGCTATTGGTGGCAACGGCTTTATTGCTCTTTTTATCGACACAGAAGGAAATAAAGTTGGATTCCATTCAATGGGTTAATACTCATCAAAGAGCAATAAATATTCTTATTTTTACTGTAATATCCATATTAACATATCAAGAATAAGATACCTTTATAGTAACTTTTAAAATGACTTCTCTTTCAAAACCTGAAACAGAAATGATTCAGGTTTTTTTATGGGCTTAAAATAGAAAAACCCTTGATTAGCTATAATCAAGGGTTTTTACTTTATATGAATTAGAAAAAAGTATTATTGATTAGTATTTAGCAATCACTGTGCCAAAAGTATCAATATTGCGACATGTTTTCCTAAATTACTGTATTTTAGTTATTTGTATTTTTGTTGTTTGCTGCTAAACTATAGTGTATTCTTTTAAGTGTATCTATTTCCGTAAAATAAAACACTTTTTTAAATACACTTGTACAATTTTAGTTCAGTTTTTTAAACATGGCTAAATTAATAATTCCCCATTTTTGAAAACGGTATTGAACTGAAGTAGCCAAAACTCCTAAACCATATTTTACACTGCGCGCAAAATTGATTGAAGAAGCTTCATCAAAATATTTGGTAGGGCAAGTTACTTCTCCAATTTCAAAACCTGCATAAAATACTTGGGCGCACATTTGGTTATCAAAAACAAAATCATCGCTACATATATTGTAATCAACTGCATTTAATACATCAATGCTAAATGCACGATAACCAGTATGGTATTCCGAAAGTTTTTGACTCATCAAAATATTTTGGAATAAAGTTAAACAACGGTTGAAAAAGTATTTGTACAAAGGCATACCACCTTTTAAAGCACCTTTGCCCAAAATACGCGATGCAAAAACTGCTGGATAAACATTATACGCTATTATTGAAGCTATGCTATGAATTAAAGTTGGCGTATATTGGTAATCAGGATGAAGCATAATTACAATATCTGCACCAATTTCTTTGGCTTTATTATAACAAGTTTTTTGGTTTCCGCCATATCCCTTGTTTCTTTCATGTCTAATTACATGTTGAATACCAATTTTTTTAGCTAAAATACTTGTTTGATCTTTACTTGTATCGTCTACCAAAATTACTTCATCTACTATATCAAAAGGAATTTCGTTGTAGGTTTTTTCTAAAGTAAGCTCTGCATTATAGGCAGGCATTACCACTACTATTTTTTTGTTATTTAGCATATTCTATCTGCAATAATATAAACTTACTAGCTTTATTCAAAATTTAGGCAGTTATACCGTAAAACTTAAAATTTTATTCAGCGAATTATCAAAACAATTATTACATTGCAAAGTAATTAAAGTACTAAAAATTAAAGTTATGGATAAGCAACAAGAAGAAAAAAGTAATAACCGTAATGGGTTGATATTATTGTTATTACTACTATTAGGTTCTATTGGTTTTAATGTTTACCAATATAAAAACCACACCACTACTATTATTTCGCATGGAAACGAAATTGATAGTTTAACCAATGTGCGCATTGAGGTGGAGCGCGAGCTTGTTTCAACTTCTATGGAACTTGATAAATACCGCGGTATAGCTGGTAATTTAGATAGTTTGCTTACCGATGCAAATGGTAAAATTTATAGCCAAGAACTAAAAATTAGAAATTTGCTTAAAAACGAAAAAGATGCTACTAAATTGAGCAAAAAGCTAAAAGAAGAATTGGCTGAGTTAAAAGCATTGCGCGATGAGTATTTAGAAAAAATTGATGCATTGATGATTGAAAATGGTGCATTAAAAGCTAAAAATAATGAATTGACTGAGGCTGTTACAGGGTTAAGTCAAGAAAAAAATAAATTGGAAAAAACAGTTGAAACTGCTAGTGTTTTAAAGGTTGAATACGTAAAAGTATCGGCATTTAAAAAGAAAAGTAGTGGTAAATTAGTAGAAACTACTTTGGCTAAAAGAACCAATAAAGTAGAAGCTTGTTTAACTGTAATGGATAATAAAGTGGCTTCAAAAGGTGATAGATTTGTGTATTTGCGCATACTTTCGCCAAGTGGCAAACCATTGCCTGGCATTAATAAAGGAAATGTAACTGTTAATGGTGAAACTTTGGAGTGTACTTCAAACATTAAAATTGATTACCAAAACGAAAAACAAAATATTTGTTTGGCTTATGAAGGTGAAGAACGTAATTTAGAAAGCGGAACTTACACCATCGAATTGTACATTGACAATAACTTGGTACACGCTAGTAGCTACATATTGAAATAATTAATTTTTTAAAATCATCCTATTAAAGAGGCTGCCTAACTTAAGGCGGCCTCTTTTTTATGAATAAATGCCAGTAAATATGAAAAAAATAGTATTGATAATTTTTTGGTTAATAGCTTTAACTGTAAATGCACAGCAAGAAATTTTGCCAAAAGTATCAGATGGAAAAGTTATTAGATATGCTAATTTTAAATCGGCTTTTGTAGATGCAAGAAACGTGGATGTTTGGTTACCTGCTAATTACAATAAAAATCAAAAATACGCTGTGCTTTATATGCACGATGGGCAAATGCTTTTTGATTCAACCCAAACTTGGAATAAGCAGGAGTGGGGCGTTGATGAAACTATATCTCAACTGATAAAAGAAAATAAAATTAAAGATTGTATTGTGGTTGGCATTTGGAACAGTGGTAAAAACCGTCATATTGATTATTTTCCTCAAAAACCTTTTGAAGCTTTAACCAAAGTTGAACAAGATTCGATGTATGCTGCAAATAGGCTAAATGGAAATTCGGTATTTAGTGGTAAAGTGCAATCAGATAATTATTTAAAGTTTTTGGTTAATGAGTTAAAACCATTTATTGATAAAAATTTTAGCACCAATAAAACTCCAATGGCAACTTTCATTGCAGGTTCAAGCATGGGTGGTTTAATTTCAATTTATGCGCTTTGTGAATATCCAAATGTGTTTGGAGGTGTTGCTTGTTTGTCAACCCATTGGCCTGGAATTTTTAAAGCTGATAATCCTTTTCCAAAAGCCATGCAAGCGTATTTAAAAGCTAAATTACCTATGGCTAAAAACCATAAAATATATTTTGATTACGGTACAGAAACGTTGGATGCCATGTATGAACCTTTTCAATTACAAGTTGATAGCATTATGATGAACAAAGGTTATTCGTTCAACAATAATGATTGGAAAACGCAAAAGTTTGAAGGCGAAAATCATTCGGAAGTAGCTTGGCGCAAGCGATTACATATTCCAATTTTGTTTTTGTTAAAAAAGTAAATTTCATAAAATTTAGTTTTTATTGAAGAGTATTTTATATTGAATCGAAAAGTACTAAATTGAGATGATTGATAAAAGAGGTTTACAAATTTTCTTCTTTCTTTTTCCTTAGATGAAAAAGAAACAAAAAATCAAGGCAAAAAAATGCTTCCACGCACATGGCCTAGGCTGGCCCGCTTTTTTGCCGGTCCAACCCACAACGTTAATGGAATAGTTAAATATAGATTATTTAAGGTATCATAAAAAATAAATTGAAATAACAACCCCTAATTTTATAAAAATTGATAGATAAAAAAACATTATTTGAGGCATGTAAAAACATGCTTTTACAGCGCATAGCCGATGGCGAAAAGGCCATGTTAGATGCACAAGAAGCTGCTAACTCAGAAGAGAAAAGTAGTATGGGTGATAAGTACGAAACAGGTAGAGCCATGAGTCAATTGGCTAGGGATATGAGTGCTAAACAGGTTTTTGAAAACAAGCAAGAATTAAACAATTTACTTAAACTAGAAAATACCAAAACCGATAAAACCATAGTGCAGGGAAGTGTGGTAATGGCTAATGAAAAAGTTTTTTATATAGCAGTTGGCCTTGGCGTTATTGATTTTAATGGAATGCAAGTAACAGTTTTATCGCCAAAGGCGCCCTTAGCGCAATTGATGTTAGGTAAAAAAGCAAGAGATGTTTTTGAGTTAAACAAAAAACAATTTGCCATTGAGCAAATAAATTAGGTTTTAATTAGGTAAATTATTTTTAAATTCGATTTATAATTTGTAATCACTATGAAATCAATTTATTTAATAGCAGCGCTTTTGTTTGTGTCAAATATTTTTGCTCAAAATAATTTGCCTAAAAACGAGTTTGGATTGAATTTATATAATAATGAATATGAGTTTGGTACAGTTGCAAATAAATCTGCTTTAAAGCACTTTACTCTAACTGGACTGCAATACAAACGAAACTTAAATAATACCTATTTATTACGTTTTTTATTTAACAACAAAAACGAATCGTACAGCGAAAGTTATGCAGATTGGATAGTGGCTGGTGGCACTTTTTATTCGTCTGGAATAATTAAAACGCAAGATTATAAAATTGGAATTGAAAGAGTTTTTGGCAGCAAAAAGATGAAACCATTTGCTTTTGTTGATATTGGCTACAGATATTTTAACAATAAAGGTGTAAATGCAATAATAAATAACCAATCGCCCGCTTCTAACAATTTTGATTTAACCAATCATTACTTAAATTATGCTTTAGGTTTTGGAGTAAAATATTACCCTACTAATCATATTTATTTAAGTGCCGAAACTTGTATTGGCTATCATAGACAAATTTTTGATGGCAGTTTAAATCCTAATTATGTTGAATTGTTTAATCCAATAAATACTTTTGTTTTTGGAGTGAGGTTTTAAACGGGAATAAATAATTTACCAACCAATAAGTTGTGTTATACCCGGCAATACTTAAGAAAATCTATTTTTCTATGTTCTATGTGGTTCATTTTCATTTTTAATTTAAAAAATAATTTTACCTAATAAATAAATCAGCCCAATTAGCATAAAACTGTATTCCGTTATCAATCTATAAGTTTGATTGGTGAGTTTGGTAAAATGAATTAAGTGAATGGCAAAGCAACTAATAAATCCAGTGGCTATTGATGCTGAAAACTGGAATTTAAAAAGCATGTATCCTGCTAAAAAATAGAGTGAAATTAGCAATAAATTAGAAAGATTTTGTCCAATAACATTCGAAATGTTTTTTAACTGTAAATCCTTGTCAGTATTGGTTTCACGAATAGATATTTGAAGTAAATTAATGAATGCTAACACAAATAATTGCATGCAAAATGCAATGATGAAAATTTGAGAAAAAAATTTGCTTTCATTAACAATATACGGATAAAAACTAATACCACCAGCGTATATTAAGGCTGCAAAAAATTCTTTAATGAACCATTTTATTTTAAAATAATTGAGCAGAAAATAAATAATGCAAACCAACAATATCCATAGGCTTTTAGTTAAATGATAAAAGCTAAAGTATTTTAAAACCAACACTGCATTTATTATCATAATGAGTATTGCGATTATTTTGAAAACAAATTGATGTTTTTGAATAAAAACATGTCGTTCACTAATCGCATTGCTCAATTTCATTGAATCTAATAAATGATCAAGGAAATAAATAAGCCAAACAGAACTGGGTAAAATAAAGAACCAAGCCAAGGTTGGTTTTACCAAAATTTGAAAGTATAGAGGCAGCATTACACTGATTACGCCAAGGCAAATATCGAAACTACCCCAATGTAAAAAGTAAATTATTTTTTTTAGCCTGCTTAACTTCATTTATACTTGCACAAATGTTACGTTTAAAATTCACAATTTTTTTATTATTTATCATTAGCATAAATAATTTACAAGCTCAATACAATGACGATTTTGTAGAGCCTTACGTGGAACCTAAAGGAACCAATAATTGGTTTGTGGAGTTAGGTGGCGCAGCATTACTTTGGAGTGCCAATTACGAAAAATATTTATTCCAAAATCAAACCAAATCGTTAACTTGGACAGGGCGCGTTGGCTTTGGTTTTTGTCCGCTCGATTACCGATTATTGAATAGTGTTTATTTAGAAAAAAACTCAGTAGCCATGCCGTTTACTACCAGTTTGGTATTGGGTAAACGCAAAGAAAAGTTAGAAATTGGAGCAGGTTATACTTTGGCCACAAAAAATTTTTTAGAGCGTGAGGTTTTTCCAACGGCTGCTTTAGGTTTTAGAGTAGTTGATAATAATGGAACTTTACTGCGCATAGTTTATACTCCTCACTACCGCGATGATAAAGTAATTAACTGGTTTGGCGTTAGTTTAGGAAGAAATTTTTAAGTGAAGTAAGCCACAGATTTCACAGATTACACTGAAATGAATTATAACTGAAACTGTAAACAGCTTTTAAACTTTATGGAGAATCAAAATATTGAATATAAAGAAACTTGGAGAGACGAATACATAAAATGGATTTGTGGATTTGCTAATGCTTTTGGAGGTAAGATATATATTGGAATTGATGATAAAGGAAATATTTCTGGGATTAATGATGCAAAAAAATTATTAGAAGAAATTCCAAATAAGACTAAAGATTTATTAGGAATTTTGGTCGATGTAAATTTGAAAACTAAATCAAAAAAAAATTATTTAGAAATAATAGTCGAATCATATCCTTATCCGGTAAGTTATAAAGGGCAATACCATTTTAGGTCAGGAAGCACAAAACAAGAGCTTAAGGGCGCAGCTTTAGATAAATTTATTTTGCAAAAACAAGGTAAACATTGGGATACAGTACCTCAACCAAATCTTAAAATAAGTGAATTATCTAAAAATGCATTTGACTATTTTAAAGAAAAATCAGTCGATAGTAAACGAATTTCTAGTGAATTATTAAAAGTTAGTCATGCAGTTTTACTTGAAAAACTACACTTAACTACTGATATAGGCTATTACAAAAGAGCAACTATTTTACTTTTTCATGGTGATCCTGAAAAATATATTACTGGTGCATATATAAAAATTGGCTTCTTCATTTCAGATGATGATTTAGTTTTTCAAGATGAAGTTCATGGAAACCTATTTGAACAAGTAGAAAAAACAATGGATTTACTTTTGACAAAATATTTGAAAGCAAATATTTTGTATAAAGGTATTAATAGAATAGAGTTATACCCAATTCCTGAACCAGCATTACGAGAGGCACTTTTAAATGCGGTGGTCCATAAAAATTATGCAAATGGTAATCCAATTCAAATTAGTGTTTACAGCAATAAGTTAATTATTTGGAATGAAGGTGAACTTCCTGATAATTGGACTGTAGACCGACTTAAAACGAAACACCCTTCGAAACCCTTTAATCCTGATTTGGCTAATGGATTTTTTAGAGCTGGTTTAATTGAAGCTTGGGGACGTGGTACCATAAAAATATTAAATGAATGCAGGTTAGCTAAAACTAGTTTACCAGTTTTTAAATATGATTTATCGGGTTTTGTTGTGGAGTTTGATTTTAGTAATAAAAATATTAAAGGGGAAATTTTGACTTTAATTAAAGAAAATAAAAATATTACAGTTGATGAATTATGCATGCGTTTAGACACCTCTAAAAGTACCGTTCAAAGGCATATTAAAAAATTGAAGGAAGAAAATAAACTTTTAAGGAATGGTGCAGACAAAGTTGGTTATTGGGAGGTTCTACAAGAATGAACTGACATTGTAAATTGACACTGTAAACTAATAATTTTGAATTGACATTATAACTTAAATCGTAATTAAATATCCCTATTTAGTGTTACTTATGGTAGTACCAACCATAAAAAAACTTTAGAAAATATCTTTAAAATTTGAATAAAACTGACACTGTAAACTGACACTGTAAACTGCTATTAAGAATTATGTTTATCACGTAATCAATAAATTCACGCACTGCGTGACAACCAATCTCCAAATCAACCAATCTCTCAATCAACCAATCCCTAAATCTCCAAATCAATAATTGTGAACACTGCTTACCAATTTTACCTTGAAAAACTTCAAACCATTTATGCTTTAGATGAAGCACAAGCCATAACCAATCAGGTTTTTGAGGAGGTGTTGATGGTAAAACCACATCAAATAAAAATGCTGAATAAGTCTTTATCTGATGGGGAAGAGGCTAACTTAATGGATATTTTAAACCGATTGCTCAAGCACGAACCTATGCAATACATTTTAGGAAATGCATGGTTTTATGGCAATAAGTTTATAGTTACCCCTGATACTTTAATACCGCGCAGCGAAACCGAAGAATTGGTAGATTTGATTTTAAATACCGTTGCTAATGATAAGGGATTAACTAGCTCAAATCCTAAAATTATAGATATTGGAACAGGTTCAGGTTGCATAGCTATTTCGTTAAAATTAAATTTACCTCATGCTCACGTTTGGGCACTTGATAAAAGTGGAACTGCATTAGCCATTGCCAAGCAAAACGCCAAAGAGTTAAATGCTAAAATTCAGTTTATTGAAGATGATATTTTAAACATCAACCAAGCTGAAACAGCACAAGTTTTTGATATAATGGTAAGCAATCCACCCTATATTTTAGAAAACGAGCAAGAAAACATGCATGAAAATGTGCTTGCTTTTGAACCTCACCAAGCGCTATTTGTAGCCAATAATAAACCACTTTTATTTTACGAAGCCATAGCAAATTATGCTATCAAGTATTTAAAACCCAATGGCTATTTATTTTTTGAAATTAACCAACAGTTTGGCAACCAAACCACAGCAATGCTACAAGAAAAAGGATTTTTGGATATAAAACTGTTACAAGATATTAACCAAAACGACAGAATGGTTTTGGCTAGGAAAGGGTAAATTTTTAAGGTTAATCTTATATCAATTGAAATTGATACAATACAACCTTTTTGTTTATTTAAGTTACTTATTGTAAAAACTGAATTTATGAAAAAATTTATACTACTTAGTTTATTGTTTTTTATTTTAAATAATTCAAACGCTCAATTCAGTATTTCTGTTAATCCAAATAGGGTTGTAGGGATATCAAATATTGAATTTTATAATAAAAGTATACTGATTACGGATTTTTCAAATCTTGGTCACTTTAGTAAAGACGGTGGTAAATCATTTACTCGAAATGAATTTTCATCGTATACACAAATTTTAAATGATTCTACCTTATTTACTTTTGGAGTATATTTTATCAGAATAAGTAAGGATAATGGATTAACCAAATACGAAAAACCATATCTGAACCTTCAAGGTGATACTATAGAAAAAGTCATCGCAACAGGCTGCAACTATATTTTTAATAATGGAAATGGATTTATTACTAGTTATTCTAATTTAAAACCTAAAATTTATTTAACTGAAAATTGGGGAGATACTTGGGAAGAGCAAGATTCAAATAAATATAATTTTACAGACCGATCAACTAATTTGTCATCATCTAAGGTAAAATGCAAATTTGAGAAAAGCTTATATACAATTCGTAGTGGAATTGATAGAATTATATATCAATACTATAATTACGGTGATAGTATTATAGAGAATAATTTAAGCACAAAAGGAGTTAATAGCCCAATAATTGATATGGCTTTTAAAGATGAAAACAATGGAATTATACTTACCATCGATAAAAGTCTGTATATTACCAATGATGGTTGTCAGTCGTTTACAAAGCTTACAAATGTAAAAGACAGTATTAATGGTTTTATTGAATACGCCAAGGGCACTAAATCCAAAGCAGGTTTTTATATTTTGGCTCTAAAAGAAGGTGGAACTATTTACAGTAAAGATGATGGAAAAACTTGGTACAAAAATTTGGATGATAATGTATTATTCTCAATGGATTTTTATGATGCCGAAACTGGAATAGTAACTATTGGTAGAAATGCAGATGTAAGTACCAATATATTTTACTTTACTGATTTAGTAAATGGAATAAAAAAACAAAATTACGTAGCTCCAATTAGTGTTTTCCCAAACCCAGCTATTAATACTTTAAACCTTAATATTTCAGAAGATTTTAGTTATTCAATTACCAATTTGCAAGGGCAAGTAGTGCAACACGAAGAAATGAAAAACGCTTCTAACAGTGTAGATATTTCAAAACTACCAATAGGTGTTTATATTATTAACCTTACCACTGAAAAAGGAAATTATTATAGTAAATTTATAAAAAACTGAATTTTGAAATTGCTCGTTAGTTTTAAAATTAATCCAAACCATTTTTACTGTTAATTCAGAAAATTATTTTCAAATTCATGTATTTTGAATTACTTTCGATTGATGCGCATTAAATTTTTGTGTTTAGTAGTATGTCTTACGGCTTTACTTCAGCCTAGTTTCTCTCAAAATCTTATTGATAACTATAGTTTTGAAGATACAATTGGAGATTTTAATCCATTTGCTAATATAAAAGAATTACATCCTTTGTTTAATTCAAAAAGTTGGATGGAAATGAACACAGCTAACTATTTCTGGTATGGCAACTTTGATGGATTAAACAATTTTATAAATGCTGAAACTACTGCATATTCGGGAGAATGTTTTGCTGGTATATTTATTTGGAATACCAAAGATGTCAGAAGTAGAGAGTTTCTTTTAAACAAATTAAATAGTATAGTTCAAAGAGGCGATACTTTAGAAATAACTTTATTTGCTAAGTTCTCACAGGAATCAAAAAGTAGATTGAGTGAATTAACCGTTTCGTTTACAGATAGTATTCCAGAAATAAACGTTAATTGTTCTAACTACTCGGTATTAAAAACAACGGAAGAAGCTAAGAATGGTTGGTTAAAATTTAGAGGTGAATATATTGCCATTGGTAATGAAAAATATGTGGTGATTGGTCAAATAGTGGAAGAATTTAAGTTAACTAAAAATGAACTTTATAATAGGAAAGTAAAAAATAATAGAGGCTTTTATGTGTTTATAGATGATGTAAAAATTGAAAATAAAAATCGTTCATATAATAATATTGATAATGATTCCAAACTTTCAATAAGTGAGCCTACTTATTTAAGAAGTATTTATTACAATGCCAACGAAAGTAATTTAAACGATACATCAAAAATGTATTTAGATAGTTTAGCCTCAATTATTGTTAATTCTCCTAATGCAATGTTGAAAATCGTGTCATATGCTGATTCGTCTGGTAACGAGAGTTATAACAAAAACTTGTCGTTTGAACGTGCTAAAAAAGTAGCCGATTATTTAATAAGCAAAGGTGTTACATCTGAAAAACTTAGTTTTAGTGGTTTAGGAGAAATAATACAAGATAAACCTAAAAGTAATTTAAGTAGAAGAACTGAATTGTATTTGATTAGAAAATAAACTTATAGTTTCTTGTGGGAACTCTCTTCTGAAAATTTTCCTCTTTTCATTTTTTTAAAAACCTATAGAGCCTTTTATAAAAATTGATAGCAATATTGTGGCTTATAATTATATTATTGCATTTTAAACCCAAATAGAAATTGAATATAAAAATGAAAAATTTTATCCTGGTTCTTTCGTTGTTTTTTGCTTTGCAAGCCAATGCTCAAAACAAACAAACTACTGCTAGTTTTGCCAAAGCTTATGTTACCGAACAGCATACCTCGCCCGATGGAAAGTACAAGTACACCACTGTTACCAACGATCCTTTAGGGGTGCGTACTTACAAGTTAAACAATGGTTTAACGGTAATGATGAGTGTAAATAAAAAAGAACCTCGTGTTCAAACTTTTATAGCTACCAATGCAGGTAGTAAAAACGATCCGGCTGATAACACAGGTTTGGCGCATTATTTAGAGCACATGCTTTTTAAAGGAACCAATGTGTATGGCACCAAAGATTGGCAGAAAGAAAAAGAACAGTTAGATAAAATTGATGCATTGTACGAACAGTACAATAAAACAACTGATGAAAAAAAACGCACTCAAATTTACCATTTAATTGATTCGGTAAGTGGTGTGGCTAGTAAATTTGCTATTGCAAACGAGTACGATAAAATGATGACTGCCATTGGTGCGCAAGGAACCAATGCTTTTACCAGTTTAGAACAAACTGTTTATGTAAACGATATTTCGCAAAATCAATTAGGCAAATGGTTAAGCATAGAAGCTGAGCGTTTCAGAGCGCCCGTTTTACGTTTGTTTCATACTGAGTTAGAGGCAGTTTACGAAGAAAAAAATATCAGTTTAGATAATGATGGCCGTAAGGTTTACGAGGCTCTATTGAGTAATTTATTTAAAAGCCATCCTTATGGAACTCAAACTACCATTGGAACCGTGGAGCATTTGAAAAATCCTTCGTTGGTTAAAATTCGTAATTTTTACAATACCTACTATGTGCCTAATAATATGGCCATTATATTAAGTGGTGATTTTGATCCAGATGCATTGATAGCTTTAATAGACGAAAAATTCAGTTATATGCAAACCAAACCTGTTCCTGCATTTAACAGTCCAGTAGAGACTCCAAGAAACGAGCCAACTGTGGTTGATATTTATGGTCCTGATGCCGAAAATTTAATGATTGGTTACAGATTGCCAGGCGCTGGCACGCAAGAAGAAAAATTATTAACCATGTGCGATATGATTTTGGCTAATTCAAAAGCGGGTTTAATTGATTTAAACTTAATCAAAAAACAAGCAGTGTTAGCTGCATCGTCAAGCCCTTGGATAAACCACGATTACAGTATTTTATTTTTAACAGGAAAACCTAAAAAAGGACAATCTTTAGATGAAGTTCGTCAATTATTGTTAAATCAAATTGACATTATTAAAAAAGGTGAGTTTGACGAAAGTATATTAAAAGCCATTATTGCTAATTTAAAAATTGGTAAAATAGAAGAACAAAAAAGCAACCAAGGTCGCGCTTATGCCATGTTAGATGCATTTACTTTAAACCGTAATTGGGCTAGCGCTGTTAGCATGGTTGATGATTTAAACAAAATTACCAAAGCCGAAATTGTGGCATTTGCCAATAAATATTTTACCAACGATTACGTGGTGGTAAATAAAAAAGTAGGGGAGGATAAAAACATAACCAAAGTTCCAAAACCTACCATTACTCCAGTTGATGTAAATAGAGATGATGTTTCGCCATTTGTATCAAAAATTAAAGATACACCGAGTGAAAACATCAAACCTCGTTTTGTTGATTACAAAAGAGACTTAACCATTGATAATTTTGGTGGAAAAGCACCAATTTATTATGTTCAAAATAAAGACAACGATTTGTTTCAGTTATATTACGTTTTAGATATGGGTAAATTTAACGATTTAAAATTACCAATAGCTTTTAACTTATTGCAATATTTAGGAACTGATAAAATGACCAGCGAGCAAATAAGCAAAGAGTTTTTTAAATTGGCTTGCGATTTTAACGTGTCAACTAGCAATGAGCAAGTGTATGTAACATTAAGTGGTTTGAACGAAAATTTTGAACCAGCAGTAAAGTTATTTGAAACCTTATTAGCAAATGCAAAACCCGATGCTGATGCATTGAACAATTTGGTAGAGCGTATTTTAAAAGGAAGAGCCGATGCTAAATTAAGCAAAGGTGCCATTAGAAGTGCATTGATGGCTTATGCCATGTATGGTGCTAAAAATCCTACTACTTATAATTTAACTGAAGCTGAGTTACGTGCTTTAAACGCCAAAGATTTAGTAGATAATTACATCAAAAAAATTAACCAATACAAACACACCATTTATTACTTTGGTCCTCGCCCTGTAGCCGATTTCAAAAAATCGTTAGCACAGTTTCATAAATTGCCTTCAAAACAGTTAGCATATCCTGCTGCGGTTAAATTTACCAGAAACGAAACCAAAGAAAACACTGTTTATTTTACTGATTATAAAATGGTTCAAGCTGAAGTGTCGTGGATTAATAAATCAGATAAAAACTTTGATTCAACCTCGGTTCCAACTTTGCAATTGTTTAACGAATACTTTGGTGGTGGCATGAGTAGCATTGTGTTTCAAACCATACGCGAAAGTAAGGCTTTAGCGTATTCAACTTACTCGTATTACCAAACGCCAAGTAAAAAAACGGATCCTTACTACACCATTGCATATGTAGGTACACAAGCCGATAAAATCAATGAAGCCATTCCTGCCATGAATGAATTGTTAACTTCGTTACCTAAAAACGAAGCCAATATTGATAATGCAAAAGCTTCTATTAAAAATAGCATTGAAACTGAGCGTATCAACGATGAGTCAATTATTTTTAATTATGTAAATAATCAAAAATTGGGCGTTCACCATGATTTAAGAAAAGATGTGTACGAACAAATTGATAACTTAAACTTTGAAAGCATCAATAATTTCTATAAAAACAATTATACCGGCAAGCCTTATTTTTACTCAATTGTAGCATCAAAAGACAAAGTGAAAATGGAAGATTTGACTAAATACGGTAAATTGGTAGAAGTAAGTATTACTGATATTTTTGGATACTAAACAATTAACCACATAGAACATAGAAACATAGAAAAGTTAGTATGCTCCTGTGATAGGTAGTTTAAAAAAATATTTAACCAATTAGGTTGGATAAAACTAATTCATATAAAACGCTACTTCATTTATTTGAAGTGGCGTTTTTTTGTTTTCAAAATGTGTTTAGTAAATTAGGGATTATTATATTTTTTAAATAATACTTAGTTATATTAAAAATATTAAGATATTCGCTTTAGGTAATATTTGTTGAATGGAAAAAATAACCACATCAGAAATAATTAAGGAGCTAGTAAACTCTAGGCATAATCCACTCACTGATGATTTTGTTTTTGAATCTTTTATTAAAGATTTTGAAATGGATTGTGCCAAAGTTGGTATTAATCTAAATAATACAACTAATGGAAACAATGCGATAGAGCTAATAGATGCAATACAGACTATTAACTTTATTTATAAGGAAATAATGGATAGCATTAAGACTGCTTTTGATGATATAGACCTAAGCATGATTGATTTTATAGACTACATATTGGCAATCGCCAATTTCGAATATATAAGAATGTCACTTAAACAGATTGAAGCTTTAACATCCGATAATAATACTGCTCCAATTAGAATTGATCGAGGTAATGAATATAAATTAAAGAATATTTTCGGGGAAGAACTTGATATAAATGATGCTTTAGATATAACGCTTGATATTCAAATTGAGCTAATCCGATTAAGTCATTTATTCTTAAAAAGTCGACCTTCTAGAAAAAAAAAGACAACACTAGAATCAGAAAATCTTGAACGAATTCGATACCTTAGTTATTTAGTAAATCTGCTTGTAAATCTAAATGGAGCTTTTCAATTTTATCAATATGAGTTTTCTGAAATTGAATATAAAAACGAAATTCTTAAATTCAAAAACTCGCCTGAAATCTACTATTTATTAAGACTAGCAGGAAAACAAAGAGGACAAAACCTTATTCGGGAAATTGTGTTTTATCTATCTGATACGCAAGAATTATATCCCAAAATCATTAACACAGTATCAAATGGTGTATTACATATTGAATTTAAGGAATCTAAAGATAGCATAATAGCCAAACATGAGTCGGCTGTAATGATTAAATTCTATTATCATTTATTAAACAAAAAACTTAAATCTCTTGGCGGAATTACAATCCAAGAATTATTTAAATTTATTATTGGCTTAAAACTATGTTTTTCCGAGTTAAAAGATAAAGATGTAATTGACAAAACTGTTAGTGGCCAAAGCAATAAATTTATTCCAAGAAAAATTGAAAAAGTAGTACTTACAAAAGCTTTACAGAAAACGTCAAAATTAGACATCAAAATAATTAACATATTATTAGCTAAAATTAGCCAATATTCAGCAAAAAAATTTAGTTTTTGGAAAACCCCTTTACTTCAATTTGGCAATTGGTATTATTTTGCAATTGGACCTATTGCAAATGGTCATACAAGCTATATAATTGACCATTTACTTGATAAATCACTTTCTCTTTCGGAGCAAGAGGAATTGTTTACAAATGAAATAAGAGATGAACTCCCTTATATTATAAACTCTAATTACCATTTCAAAATAATAGACAAATGGCTAGACATTGATATCCCAAAAAACATGCTATTATTTGAATTGAAAAATATTTTTTTTTTAGTGCGTGCTTTCATTTTTAAATATCCAAATGAGTCTGACGAATATAAAGAGGCCATCTCTTTGGGCATTTTAGCTTCAGAAGAATTAAACGCCTTTAAAAAGGTTATTCAAAGGAACACTCAAAAAACTATAGTGTCTGCGTTAGTTTCAAACTATCCAAACTTAAGTGGTTTGAATTTGGAATTGAATATGGTAATAGACTACACTCTTCTTAAAAACTATTTAAATATTGGTAAATATGCAAGAGGCATTGCTATTTCAGGAGATGGAAAAGTGGAAACGGAAGAATTAGCCTCAATAAAATATTACAATAATGAAGATGAATTCAATAAGAATTTACAATGGTTCTTGTATGAACCTAACCATATTCGTGAGATTATTAATTACTATGAACATAAGGAACATTCAATTTTTCCTGAACATATTCCGTATAAAGTATTTAGAGATGGTGCAGAAGCCATAACTTTTGAATCAGAGATAGCTCTTTTAATAAAAGAGCTTGAATTTACTATTAAGCAGTTATTTTATTTTGATGATCATTATGATAATGAAAGAGCTGTTGATGAGAAGAATTTTTATCAAGATAGAATTAATTTTATTTTGCCACAAGTATTAAATTATGTAGCTTTAGACAAAAGTGAAAAAAATAACAGACTTTACTTACTAGGTATTATTAAGAAAATAAAAATTAATGCATTCGGATATTTGATTCTTGTTATAAACAATGCGTTATCTGAACTTGAAAAAAAGAAAATTGAAAAATTAGAGGTAGAAGCTCTTGAAAATATAGACCATGAAAAAGGAGCAAAAGATCTAGACTATATTTTTGAAGAGTGTTTAAAAGGACAAAAAGAAATATCTCTTTTAGAAATAACCATAAATCATAAACTTAATCCATCAGATGTAATTAATTTAAAAAAGCACATATTAATACTCATATCAAGTTTCAATCATAAGTATTATACTGATGAGGAGATGCAAGTTTATTTAACTTTATTGGCTGTTTTCGTAGGCTTAGGATTTGATAAAAGATTTGAGGAGCATTTTTATACCTGTGCATTAAATTTTATAGATGCGTTAAATTATAATTATCATTTTCAAAAAGCTAGAAATTTTGCGGAAGAAATTTTAATGCTTTCTTTTCAAAGGGATCAAATACCTCTTCTAGGTTGGCTGTGTCAATTTAAATGTTTTATTAAACAAAACAACCCAATTGAAGCTGCATACTATGGTTCTTTATATATAAATTGTTTAAGAGCAATGCCAATAATAGAGGAGTTTCAGTTAATAGAGGTTTTATTTAATTCCATGTTATTCTTTAGAGATTGTGGGATAAACGATATTGTAAATTCAATTTATGAACTAATAAAGACCTTAAAATTATCTACCTATGATGAGCAAAAATTTACTATAAGTTACTTCAGCTCAAATCTTTCTAAGGTGCTTCATGAAGATTCAATTAAACAAGAACAATTCTTACAAAACAGTTTAAGTTATATAGATGAAAATCTAAACGAAATTAAGAAGTTTGGCAATCAAGGAGCTATCCCTTGGTTAGGTTTTTTATATAATTTAAAGCGTATGAAAGATAATTTTGAAACACCTTTAGATATCGATGTGTTAGAAAAGTACATTATTTCTTTTGAGGAGGAAATAGACAGTGAAACATTAAGTAATATGCAGGCTACTTTTTTTCCAATTACTGAACAAACAAAAAAAGTATTCAAAATTGCCTTAATTAAAATTCTTGAAACTTATAATTATGAGGACTTTGCTAATGAAACTGGAAAAATAGAACTTTTAGCTGAAAATGTTTTACTACTATCTTTAAATCCTTTAGACATAAATAGCATTTTACTATCGGGTTTTATTATTAATGATAATAGTTTGAGTTTTGAAGAGAGAGAACATGTTGATAGGGCCCCATTTATTCCGCAAAATGAACCTGAATTTGATTTAGATGATTATGCTAAGAACATTTTAGAGAAAATCACTATATATGAAGGTCAAATAATATGTTGGTTATTCACAGTAAAGTCTAATATTTATGGATTAGTCGTAAGAGAGGATAAAAGTTATGAATTGAATCTATTTTCAAACTTTGATTATGAAATAATAAAAAAATGGTCTAAGAAGGTTGAGGATTTTTCTTTTGATGATAAAGGAGGATGGTACTCAATTAATGAGCAGGAGCAAGATTATATCACACTAATGAAAGAGCTAAGGAATTTAGTTTTTGAAATCAGTTCAAATACTAAAGAAGTTTTACTTATTACTGATTTGCAACTTTCTGTTTTTCCTCACAATTTGCTTCAGGTTCGCACAGAGGGGAGAAATATTGAAAAGCATGAAGAGATAGTTAAAATCGAAATTTTAAATAACAAACTTGATTTCTTAGGATATCATCTCCCAATAACAAATATTATTTCTTTTGAGTGGTTTGCTAAAAATAATAAAAAAATAACCATTGAAAAAAATAATTTTACAATTAATGCATGGATTCCTATTTATGATGAGGACCCAGCATTGGGAATTGGTTATGAGAAATTAAAACCTGTAATAGAGGAAAAATATGGTGGACACATCTCAACTGATAAAGTACCAGAACGAAGCGTTTCTTCTATAAATGTATTACTTGCTCATGGTGGTGTTGGTAAAGAAGGTTTCAAAACTATATATACTAGACAGTCTGAAGGTCATGCATACATTAGAGAGACAGGTATTAAGCACATTGTGGGAGAAGGAACTATAGCGATATTATTTGTTTGTAGCTCTGCATATATTTCACAAGAAATGTTTGCTCAAAAATTAGAATCTTTTACAAATGAAATTCTGAGTGTTGGTTATAAGGTTGTTGTAGCACCTGCGTGGAAGCTAAACCCTGATATTACTCCCGTTTGGCTGGAAGCGTTTATTGAATCAATGCATAATGGAAATTCAGTTGCTACTGGAGCATATGATGCTAATATTAAAGTTGCGAAAACTGGATATGATGAATATAATGGGTTTTATGCACCTTCAGGTTGGGCTGCAATGCATGTATATGGAAATCCGAATATCTTTATAAAATAAAAAAATGTAGTAAAAAATATTTTGGAACTTGAGGTTCAATAATTTTATGATTTTGAAATAAATTTTCTAACTAGCTCTTATTAGATAATTTTTAGAAATAATGACTAAATTTAGAACAATGAAAATTAATTAATTTTTTATTTGATTAATCTTGTAAGATTTTACAAAAACGCCACTTCATTTATTTGAGGTGGCGTTTTTTTGTTTTCAAAACAAAACAAAAAAGAACAATCAACACTTTGTTTAAAAATTAGCCTATAATTAGGTTAAAGCAAGGTTTACCTTTGTGCTTTATGATTATATCATTCAATTATATCAATATTTCTATCTTAGTTGTTTTAGCATTAAGCATTTGTGTGCTTTTATACTATTACTTTTTCTATTTTTTAAAATTAGGTACTTATAAACCCAAAACTACTGAAAGCAATTTTCAGCCGCCTGTTTCTATTATTATAGCTGCGCGCAATGAGTACAAAAATTTAGAAAAAAACTTAAAAACAATTTTAGAACAAGATTATCCTAATTTTGAGGTAATTGTGGTAAACGATTGCAGTTGGGATGAAAGCCAAAAACTATTGGAATATTACCAAGAGGTGTATCCTCATTTAAAAATAAGCGAACTTAAAGAGCAAGAAAAATATCCTACGGGCAAAAAGTTTGCTTTAACCATAGGCATAAAAGCGGCTATTCACGAACAATTAGTATTTACCGATGCTGATTGTAAACCTGCTAGCAATCAATGGTTAAAATTAATGGCTAGCAAATTTGAAAACGACAAACAAATTGTATTAGGATTTTCGCCATACACAGCGCAAAAAGGTTTTGTAAATTTAATGGCTCGTTTCGAAAGTGCTATTACTGGCATGTTTTATTTCTCGGCTGCCATTAATAAAAACACTTTTATGGGTGTTGGTCGTAATTTAGCTTATACACGCGAGTTGTTTTTTAAACAAAAAGGTTTTGCTTGGCACCAACACATTTTGAGTGGCGATGATGATTTATTTGTAAACCGCGCAGCTAACAGCATGAATGTGGCTATTCAGTTAAATCCTGATAGTTTTATTTATACTGAAAGTAAAAAAACTTTTGGCGATTGGAGTCGTCAAAAAACCAGACATAACACCACTGGAAAGTATTATAAACCTGAACATAAAGCCCTTTTAGGTACTTTTTATGCAGCCAGTTTATTGTTTTATGTAGCTATCATTGCTTTATTAGCCTTCGATTTAAATTTTTGGCAAATAGCCTTGGGAGCATTTTTGTTTAAGCTAATCAGCCAATCGGTAGTGTATTTTATGGCCTTTAAAAAGCTTAAATATCAAAACCTTACTTGGTTTATTATTTTGTTCGATTTACTTTTTGTAATCTATATTTATGTGTTTGGAACCATTGGGTTATTTACCAAACAACGTAAAATTTGGTAGTGTTTTTAAGTCGCTAATAATCAAAATATTGTAATAGTATTGTTAAAGCCATCGGTTTACTGATGGCTTTTTGTTTTGTGCTCTTTTTTACTTTATAATTAATTTTAAGGAGCCTTTAAAAATAGTTGCTAATTTTTCATATTATTACCAACTGTAATTTATGAAAAGTTATTTTAAATTCAATTTGCAAGGTGGAGCCTTGTTTCCTATTTGGTTATGCTATTTGGCTTTCATTTTATCGAGCTATTTACCCATTTTATACCAATTCAAAATTATTTCACCTCCTGATATTGATCCAGGTTGGATGTTTCCAATTGTTATTGTAGTTTGGTTTATAATATTGGTTTTGCTGTTTTATGTAACCAAATTAATTATTGAAAATGTGGAAATTAAAGGAACTACTTTTCAGTTTGATGCTTCCGTTTTAAGGTTTATGGGTTTGTTGTTTGTAAATATAATATTGATGATGGTAACCCTGTTAATATACACTCCTTGGGCTATTAGAAATTTTCATCGTTTTTTTACAAGTAGCATCAGTTATAATGGAAGTAGTTTTAACTTTATGGGCAGAGGTAGCTATTTATTGCTCATATTTATTTTAGCTTTAATAGTTCCTGTGTTTATTGTTACCTCAGTGATTACGTACTTTTTTACTGGCGATGTGTTTTTTACTGCGGGTAAAGTAAATATAGAGCAATTCAATAAAATTGGTTACAGCTACCAAATTATTATGGCTTTTGTAGTTATTCCATATTCTTATTTGTTCTACAATTGGTTATTTAATTTTACGTATAAAAACTATTTTATCAATTGGGAAACCGATTTTTGGTTAGCTTGTGGTAATATTTTTAAAGAGTTGTTTTTAAGTATAATTACTTTGGGTATTTACATACCAATGGCTTTGCTTAATTTGTACAAGTATTTTGTGGTACGAACGGTAATGCAAAGTGGAGAAGGAAACTATAGTTTTGGTTTTGATTTAGAGGCTAAAAAAGATTACATTTTTGTATTGAAACAAGTGCTTTTATCAATAGTAACTTTAGGTTTTTACTACCCTTGGGCTATTTGCAAAGTAGGTGCTTTGGTATTAGGCAAAACTTATGCGTTGCACGAAATAGATGAAACTCCAAAAATAGAAGAGCCAATCGAGCTTTTTAATTAAATAGCTGCATCTACCATTTCATTTAGTTTTTCTAAATGCAATAAAGTAGTGCTTCCATCTTCTGAACGTTCGTACATGGGTACAAATTTTTTGCCCCAAAGGATATCGTTATATACATAACCAACTCGTGAGTGAACCGTTTGCGAGTAGCTTTCGTCAAAGGCTTTTATTGATAAAATGAGCTGTAAATCAATTTCCTCAAAATCTTTTTGGGTAAAGTTAAATAATGGCGACTCTTCATCAATTGGGTGAACAATGGTCCAACTTAATGCCAAAGAGTTAATGGTGCTTCTTTCTAACTTTAAAGGCAAAAACTGCATCATTCTATTATCGGGATTTAAAAAGGTAACCAACAACGAAACATCTAAATCAATTAACGCATTTTTTCTAGCATTTACAATCCTAAACATCAGTGCTTTTCCATCTTTATAAGGTGCTATAATTGCATTTTCGCTTTTCAATAATTTAATATTGGGCCTTGCAAACCTTCCATAAATTAAACCTGTGGCTAAAGCAAAACTCATTAAGCCAATTAAGCTTTCCATTGATGCAACCGCACTGGTTAAATATCCTTGCGGGTTAATGCGCCCGTAACCTACAGTAGAAAAAGTTTGGCAGCTGAAGAAAAAAGCTTCCATAAATTTTTCGAAAGGCGTATTGGCAATCATGCCTCCTAAATGTTCTACACCTATAAACCAATAAACAAAGGCAAAAATTATATTCATTGCCAAATAGGTAACAAAAACCAATAAGTTAAACTTGGTCCAACTTAAGGCTATTAAATCGTGGTAGGAGTTAAATTTATTTAAAAATGAAACTCCAGTGCGGGTTACATTGTAAGTTCCATCTTTGTTTATTAATCGCTCCGCTTGGTTAGTAGCCGATGCGCCAAAACCAGTATCGTTATTATTTTTAAATTTATGAAATAACCCAGCCATGTTTTTTAAGATTAGAAGATTACAAAGATTACAAAATTACAAGGTTATAAAATTACAAGGTTAGAAAAATTATAAAATTAGAATCTCGATAAATCGGGTGAAAAATTACAAAATTACAAAGTTAAAAGATAACAAGGTAAAGCTAGTGGCTAGAGGCTAGAAGCCAGCAGCTATGAAGTCTTTACTCGTTTTAAAATTGACAAAAAGAAACCAATAATCATAATAATAGTTCCGGCCCAAACCAAGTTAATCCATGGAAATACAATGGCTTTCATAATGATGAAATTACCCGTATTGTCTTTTTCCGATGTTTCAATGGTTATTTTTTTAGTTTCAGGATTTACTTCCTTAAAGCTAAACTTGGTTTTTATTTCTTCGCTGTAAGCATCAAAACTTGCCACTTGTCTGTCTTTTATGCCATAAAGCGGTGTAATGTTATATACATTATCAAGCGTATGAATGGCTATTTCTGCACCAATTAATATTTCCGATTGGTTAGCATTATTGCTTTTTTGCACATTAGAACTGATGTTTTTTAAAATACAAATTGCATTGCTCAAATAAATAGTATCGTCTTGCGCTAACTCGTGTTTTTTAGTATTTACAAATTTAGCTTCTTTCTTTTCTGCAGGTACTGAACTTACGTAAGTAAATACATCGTGGCTTATGTAATGTTTGGTATCGGGGTTAGCTACCAAGCCAAACTTTGGATTTATTTGTGCATTAGGATACAAGTTAAACTCATAATCAACTTTGCCAGTTTCTTTATTAAGTTTTTTATAATTTACTTGGTAAAAAGTATTTACCCATTGTTGGCTATCGCATACATAAGTAATTTCGTAATCCGACATTTTTAAAGGTTTACCACCCTCTAAATATACGTTTTCAATATTGTTTTTATCGTCAAACTCAGGGTTTAACACTTTACCACTTTCGTTTATTGAAATTACTTTTTTATTGGCCGATGAAACCAAAACACCCACTAATAAAACACCAAAACCAATATGCGCCACCGATGCGCCCACTAATTTTACCTTACCTTTAAAAATGGGTTTTAATAAACTTCCGTTACCAATTATGGCATAAACAGCAGCAAACAATAAAGCTATGAATACATAATTTTCTAGCTTAAAGGCAAAGAATAATATAAATGCAATTACACCTGAAATTATAAAATGTGTTATGATTTTTTTAATGCCATCAGCACCATTTTTTTTGTATTTTAACACATGGGCTACAGCTGTTAAAGTAGCAATAATAATTGCCAAAGGCATTTGCCATTTATTGTAATGATTTATTACATCGGTAGGAGGGGCCAATTTTAAATCAAACATTTTATTAAATACCGGAATAGAGGTAGTTAAAATAATTTGGAAAGCCGAAATACCAAGCATTAAACTGCCAATAAACATCCAAAACTCGCGGGTATATATTTCATCATCTTTTTTGCTCGATGGAATGTATTTAGCCAAATAATAAATGTTTGAAAGCACTGCCAATGAGCCAATAATTATTAAAGGCCATTTGTTAATATTTAATTTTTCGCTTAATAAAATACCAATCACCAAAAGAATTAATGCACCAAAATTGATCCAGAAAATCAAAGGTTTTTTCTCTAAAACCAATGGCACAATCCAAACAAACATCAATACAAAAAGTAATAATTGTCCGCTCATACCTAAATCGGTAAACGAGTGAACAGATGAATTACCTAAAACGCCACTTCTGGTTAAAAAAGTAGCATACAATACCAAAATAAAAGTTAGGATTATAAAGGCAAAAGTAGCTTGTAAGGCATTGCCAGTAGCTTTATAAATAAGCATTAAGTGCAAACCTGCAATTAAAGTTAACCAAGGCACCAACGATGCATTTTCTACAGGATCCCAAGCCCAATAGCCTCCAAAACTTAAACTTTCGTAAGCCCAAAATCCACCCATAATAATACCCGTTCCAAGTACCATTACACTTACCAAAGCCCATGGTAAAGCTGGTTTTATCCACTCGCTAAATTGTTTACGCATTAAAGCTGCAATGGCAAATGCAAACGGAACTACCGTAGTAGCAAAACCAAAAAACAATGTTGGTGGATGAATTACCATCCAATAGTTTTGTAATAATGGATTTAAACCATTGCCATCTTTTATCTTGCTTAAATAATCAGGTTGTTTAAAAATAGGAGCGTTGCCCATGGCATTACGCAATAATTCAAAAGGTGTGCTGCCAAATTTTATTCCCCATACTTTTACTCCTAAAAGCATGCTAGTTAAAGCTATTTGCGAAAGCATAACCACAAACATAACTGGACTGGTCCAATTTTTGGCTGTTCCAATTATTAACCAACCAATAACCATTTGCCAAAAAATCCAAAGTAAAAAACTACCCTCTTGACCTTCCCAAAAGCACGAAATCATGAAATGAACAGGCAAATCACGACTGCTGTGTTGCCATGCATAATGGTATTCAAAATAATGTTGGTGAATTATATAAAACAGCGCGCTGATAATGGTAAGCACTGCCAATGTGTGCACATAAAAACTAAGTTTAGCTGTTTTGGCCCAATGGGTTTCTTGTGGTTTTTTTTCGGCAAAGTAGTAACTAACTGCCGATAATATAGATGTAATAAAACTGAAAACCACCGCCATGCGGCCCAAATTTCCAATCCATAAATGTTCACCTTCAAAAATTATATTGCTCATGTAATAAATTTAAATGGCAAATGTAAGTAAAGCTAAGTAATGAAAACGGATAAAAAAAGTATGAATGAAGTCAAGTAGTTTTGAGTGTTTAAGTTCAGAGTGTTTAAGTGTTTATGTTTTGAGTGTTTAGGGTTTAGAGGGTTTAGAAGGTTACAAGGTTTAAAAGGTTGGAGTTTAGTTTAATTGTTGAAATCGTTGTTCGTTATTCGAAGTTCCTTATTCGAAGTTTCCTGCATTGTCATGCAGGTGTTCCGCCAAGCGTGATTTTTTGGATGGTAACCAACTTTCCTTCAGCGATGTTCGATATTCGATATTCGTTATTCTGTGTTCGTTGTTCGATATTTGTTGTTCGATATTCGGGTCACTAAGCCAAGCCGAAGTGCTGTCACCGAGCCGAAGTGAAAATAAAAGTAATTCAAAATGGTTCGTTAAAACTAAAACTATTTGCAACGTTATTTTTAAATCAAAAATAATTTATATTTGACTTTAAATTATTTTCATGAAACATTTAATTGAAATTGACGATTCAATAGAAACAGGCAAAAATATTTATGCCTTAATTAAAACTTTGTCTAAAAACGATGAAAGTATTGAATTAATTGAAAATGATGAAAATGACTTGAATGATACAGTTCCTTTTTCCCAATTTGCAGATACACTTTTAGGTGAATTAGATAAAAAACTTAAAAACTAATGCGTGAATTGGTAATTAAGAAATCGGCTTTTGAAAGTATTGAATCATTAGTTGATTATTTGATTGAGGAAGTTAAAATGCCTAATACTGCAAGAGGCTATGCACTTAAAATGATAGCTTTTGCAGAGTCGTTATCTGAAAACCCATTTGCTCATGCCATTTGTCGTCAGTAACAGCTTTCAAAAAAGAATTTAAGGTGTGCAGTTTTTGATAAAAAATGGATATTTGTTTATAGCGTAAACGAAACACATGTAATAATTAAAGATATAATTTGGGGTGCAAAATTGAGTTAATATAAGAGTGTAGTGTTTGTAACAGTGCTGCCCTCATTAAATAGAAGTATTTCTAAGCTTGTGCAAGCGGACGCTTGATTATTACTAGCACAAACGGGCGCTTGTGCTAGCATAGCCTTTGTTATGCCGGAGGCATCCTCCTTGTATTGTAACCAACTTTCCTTTAGCAATGTGCTGTAATTTAGTTTTAGCGCAAACAATTGTGATTATTTAAGCTGTTTCGTAAACCCGTGAAAAGCACTGTAAATATGAAAAAATGCGCTTGGAGAACCATGCAAAGCGTTTGATTAGTTAGGAAAACCGTTTGGCAATTAATGAAAACCGATGTGAAAACAGTGAATTGGGTTTTAACTTTAATGCATGGACAATTGCAAATGACGCAATGATATGTAAAACTGCTGCAATGACATGTGCGGGTAATGAAATACGAAGTGAAAGCCTTGAAAACCGCTTGGAAATTTATGGAATGCGTTTGGAAAGCTCTGAAAATTGTTTGGAATGTTATGAAATGGGTTTGGTGTGGAATGAAATAGGTTTTAAAGAAGGATGTTCAACAACTGTGTCAAAAAAAAAGAGTCTGTTCAATAAACTGTGTCAAAAAATAAAAACCAATAAATTTGACACATTATGCAAGACTAAAATTTTGCTCTGGATTAAAATTGAATTTCAAATTGTTTTAAATATTGATTAATTCCTTTTATTATTGTCGATAAGTAAACTTCAATAAATGGCACAATTTAAAGCGGGATATATTTTAGATGTTATTGCAAATGAAATTTCATCTTTTGAACAAAAGAAAGCAGATAAATACAATGTTGAAGTATTAAAAATGCAAGGGCTTTTAAAGTATATTTCTTCGTTCGAGGTAACTGGAAAAGCATTTGATTTAACATATGAGTATAAAAATCTAAATCCATTTTTAGCTACTATAAATAACATAATAACGAGAGGTTTGCCAACGAGAGCACCCTTATTTGTTGAGGAAAAACTAGCAGAAATAATTAAAGCAACTAAAAAAAACGAAGAGAAGAAAACAGAAATTTGCTTTATAGAAAATGATATAAAGATTGATTGGAATATAATTTTTGAATTATTACATTTTATACAACCAAAGTTAAATATTGCTAAAGAAAAATACCTAGGAAATTTAGGCAGCGATGGCGAATGGGATTTTATAAATAATAAATTAGCTGAATTTCCTTTTTGTAAACAAATATTGCAATCTCAAAGACCATTTCATTCAATACCTGGCACTTCTGTAGATTTTTCCTATGAAATACCTTATTTAAACATACAAACTGATACTGACGGTAAAGATACATTTATTGAACAATTAGTAACTAAAGGAGTGATTATTGAATTTGATGGTCAACACCACAAAAGTGCAAGTTATAAAGCATACGACAAATATAGAGATGAAGTGGCAGAGGAAGCTAATTTTAAAACATTAAGACAATCATCTGACTTAAAGGAATTAGATCAATCAATCATCAATCAATTTGAAAATAAAGATGGAGTATTTGAGATTTATGCTAAAAATTATAATACAGAATTAGCAGAAAGACTAATTGAGCATATAATTGTTTTAACTCCATTTGCCATTGCACGAATACAGAAAACATTATTAGAATTGTTTCTTAGAGATGCTGATTTATTAGGTAAAATAGAAATAAATATAGCAATAATTGAAAGGGATTTGCCCTGTGGGGCGTTGGCAATTGAATCACTAAATGAGCTTGCTTCAAATTTAAGTGAACTAATAATTGATGATTTTAAATTACCAAAGTTAAACTTAACGATATTTCCAGACCAAAGATTTAATTTATACAATCTACATTTAGGCAATGAAGCAACAAAGGAATTTGATGAAAATGATTACGATATTATTTTAGACCATAGTCTTTTGATTCGTGACGGAATATATAAATATGATAAATTTAATTGTAACAAATCAATAAAAATTCGTTCCTCTCATTTTGTAAATAATTCGTTTGGTAATAAACGCAGGATTTATTGTGCTAAGCCATTAAATTATAAAGAACTTGTAATTAAACAACCAGATGCAACATATTTACCTAATGATTTAAAAGAAAATATTGAATATTTTATTCAAAATATTTTCAGAAAACCTGGATTTAGGGATGGGCAATTAGAGATTGTTTCAAGAGCTTTGAGACTTTTACCAGTCATTGGTTTATTGCCAACTGGAGGTGGTAAATCATTAACATTTCAGTTAAGTGCTTTAATGCAGCCAGGCATTTGCATAGTGGTTGATCCAATTAAAACTTTAATGGAAGACCAAGTTAGGGTTTTGAAAAACAATTGGATTGACTGTTGCGACTATATAAACTCAACTTTAACAAGAAAAGAAAAACGTAACAAGCAAATTAACTTTAGATTTGGTGAAACCCAATTGATATTTCTTTCGCCAGAAAGATTTGTAATGACTGAGTTTAGAAATTTAATTCAAAATATCAACTCCTTTTTTGATTTATCAATTACTTATTGTGTAATTGATGAGGTTCACTGTGTATCTGAGTGGGGACATAATTTTAGATTTACTTATTTGCAATTAGGTAAAAATGCACAGCAATATTGTTTTACTAAAAATGAAACAGAAAATAAAAAAGTAACGTTGATTGGATTAACTGCCACTGCTTCGTTTGATGTATTGGCAGATGTAGAAAGAGAACTTAAAATTGAACATTCAGATTTGGCAAATGCTTTAATAATGAGTGAAAATACTATTCGCCCTGAAATGTTTTATAGAGTGATTAATGCTACAACAAAGAAATCGGAAGAACTAAACAAAGACCTTGAAAATATTGGAAATAATTTACAATATTGGAATCAAACGGATATTATTCAAAAATCGTTACAACATCATAAAGATAATTATAACAAAGACGAGAAAAGCAGTGTTGAAAGTATATTGATTAAAAAAGTAAATGATTTGCAAGATTTAACACAAACAAATGTTAACGATCATTCACTCATTGTTTTTTGTTCTACAAAAAAGGCAAAAAAAGCAAAAGAACTTAATGAAATAGAAATAGAACAACCAGAAAACTCAGTACTTGAAGTTTATAATAATCTAACAAGCAAATCGAAAGGATATTTTTTTGGAAGTTCTGATGAAGTTGGAATTGATAAAGAAACACAGATTAATTTTGAGAAATTTATTACAGGAAATTTAAAACATATTGTTGCTACCAAAGCCTTTGGAATGGGTATAGACAAGGAAGATGTGAGGGCTGTTTACCATATTAATTATTCAAACTCATTAGAAAGTTTTGTGCAAGAAGCTGGGCGAGCAGGAAGGGATAAACAAGTTTGTGAATCGGTAATAATTCTCAAAAACAAACCTCAATATCAAATTTCAAATGAGGTATTTACTATAGAAAACTATAATGATACTAAATATCAATTTTTAAAGAACATTATCTATAGAAGCAGAATAAGGTGGAAATTTGTTAAAGAAATAAAAGGAATAACTGAAGAAGATGTTATTTCCAAAATTGATAGTACAGATTTCCCTGAACCAGCACCTCAAGTAAAAGCAGATATAAGAGAATTTTTAAAGACAAAGGTAATAACGATAGAACCAGATAGAAATATTCATGATTTTTTTTACAACAATAGTAACAAAGGTATAGAAACCGAAAAAGCTCAAATAAATGACATTTTTGATTCTATTGAAATTGAAGAAAACACTCTGAAAGAAATATTTGAAACAACAACTACAAAACAATTTAACTTCATTGTTGCTAATGAAAAAAAAAGAATTAGTAAATTTGAAGAAACAATAATTCTTTTAAACATTCCATTGCCAGCAAATTTTGAAGAACAAAATAATTTAAGAAAAAAATTATATAATTCTATAAATTATAGTAATAACTGGTTTGATTTTATATTACAATTAGAAGAGACTACTGGAAGAAGCACAATTTATTCAGGATTAAATGATGTCACAAAGAAAATAATAGAAAAACTTTATTTACAAGAAAGAAGCAAAGGGGAAACAGGCAAGTTAATTTATAGAATGGTTTCTATGGGTTTAGTTGAAGATTATATTATTGACTATACTGCCAAACAAATTAATTGTACGTTTATAAAGGAAAGTAATGAATATTACCTATTTAAAATAGAGGAATATTTAAGAAAATACTTATCTGAAACTTCTACAATTATAGAAATTGAAAAACTGAAAAATAGGCTTTCAGTGAAACAAAGTATCATTGAAAAAATAAAGGAATGTTTATTTTACTTATCTGAGTTTGCCATCAAACAAATTGGACATAAACAAATAAAAGCCACTGATGAAATTGAAAGAATGATTGTAAATGCTTCAGCTATAAATGATAAATATGAACAAAATTACTTTATAAAGGAAGAAATATTTTATTACTTTAATGCAAAATACGCAAGGTTAGGATTTAAGTTAAATGATGAACATTATTCATTGATTGATGATTATGATAATGATTTAGCTAAAGAATTTATACTCAAAAAGTATCTTGGTAATGATAAAGAAGATAGTGTATTTAAAAAAGAAGGAACTGAGCAAAATAATTACAAACATATGATAGGTTCTTGTAAAAAAATCTTAGGAACACTAGCTACAAGTGATTTCGGAAATGATTGGGTGCTTCGCTTACTAAAAGCATTTTCTATGTATTCAGTTAATAATCCGTCTTATATTTCAGAAGCAAATGAAGAGTTAGAAATGGGCTTCAATAATCTTTACAATTATTACAAAAATAACTTTGAACAAACGCAAGCAATTTTTAATTTCTATTTCGAGCGCTTACTTGATACTATTCAAGAAGATAACGAGTTGTTTAAAAACATAAAAATGGTTCGATTAAAAATACTAATTGAAATGCAAATAAAAGGAATTGATAATTTAATTAAATCAACAAAATAAATATGCCAACTTTAGATGAAATAATAGAACTTTCAGAAATAAATTTGAAAGAGCTTAGCAAAAAAATAAAAGATTTAGAGGTTTTAAAACAAGATATTGAAACTGCAAAACGTGATGTAAAACAAACACAGGAGCATGCGGCAGGTATTCCAGAATTGTTTGATGATATGTTTCAAAAAATAATTAAGCTAACAGAAAAATATACCAACTCTTTAGGAGGTGTTACTCAGGAATATTTGGATGGAAATAATATATTGTTTACTCAAAAACTAACTGAATTAAGTGTTCAAAATCAGAATATAAAAAAGGAAGTTTCGCGTCTATTAGATGTTGATTTTGTCTTATTGTTTGACGGTTTACAAAAGAGCTTTATAGTTCAAACAAGAAAGGATTTGGTTGCTGAATTAACCAAGTTTGACGAAAAAGCAGAGAACTTACAACTAAAGATTGAAGAGCTAAAAAAACAAACAGATAGAATTACAAAAGTTGATTTAGAAAAACACTTCGATAAGCATCAAAAGACACTAGCTGAAATATTTGGCGCAATAAATTCTATAAATATAACACTAACTGCTATAACACAAACTTTCAGTAACATAGTTCAAAATATTGCATCAATTCAAAGTACGTTAAATTCCAATCATATTGAGACTAAAGAGTTAATATCAACATCAAATTCAGAATTGAGTATCTTGTTAAAAAAACAAAATGAAATATTAGAAAAAAAATTGATTCAAATAAACGAACAAACAGAATTATTGAAAAAAGGTAATAAGTTAAATCAAATGTTATTATTTTTTATTTGTTCTGTTTTAGCATTTGGATCAGTAGTTGGTTTCGTATTAATTATGAAATATAATTTAATAAGATAGTATTTATTTTTCTAGATTAAGTTATTTGAAAATGACATCATTGAAATAAAAGAAAGTGATTCATTCAAACAAATTTCAACTATTGAGGATTGGAATGAATATTTTACTAATACAAAAGAGTTGTTGGAAAAAGAGCTGGAAGTATTGCAAAAAGAGATTATGATAACTGTTTAATTATAAAAAACAATGACAGCACAAGCAAGCGAAAAACTTATATATGAATCTAAGAAATACTTTATTAGTACAGAGCCATTGTATCAATTTTTGGAACTATTGCGATACAGACAGCCGTTTCACCCTCCTTCTACATCTTGTTGGAGGGGTTATTATGGTACTTGGGAGGTAAAGGAAGGGAAATTATTTCTTACAGGATTGGTGGGTTATATAGAAAATAATGTTGAGGTTGGTATTGGACATTTGTTTCCAAAACAAAAAGAAGTATTTGCCGAATGGTTTACTGGTGAAATAAGAATTCAACTTGGTGGCATTTTAAAGTACGGATACAATGGGAATGCCAGTATTCATGAAGTGGATTTTTATATTGAATTTAAAAATGGTAATGAAATAGGAACAAGGACTGTAGATAACAGACAACTAAAGTTTGAAGATGATCCAGATGTGCCATTTTAAATAATGCTTACAAGTGGTTTTAGCCATTGCGCTACTCCATATCTGAATCAATTTTTTAAAAGTTCAACCCAAATCAAAAACTTCCGATATCGTTTAAAATAGGTTGTAGTTAATATGAGCTATAAAAGGTATATGATTAAAAAGAGTACTTTGATTATTTTTTACAATTCAAAATAAATCCGTAAATACAAGAATTTCAAATATTTACAATGCGAATTGAATTCGCATATAATTTTTTTCAATCTATTTTCGTTTGCATATTTGTTATAATTAATTAAATACCACACTTTTGTAATTATTAAATCAAGTACAAAACCACTAAATAAATTTCTTATGGGAATTGAAGCACTAACTAAATCGGTTGTTGGAGAAAAAGACGCTAAGATAATAAAAAGCGTTACAACTGCTCCTAACAAACCAACTGGGCATGAAAACCTAAGATCAAGCCAGTTTAATTTTAAGGTATTGACAAAAGAAGAGGTGGAAAATAATAGATGTAAGGCATATAATTATGCTTTATAATCATGCAGGAATCTATAAATTCCCTTCAATATTATCCTTTTAGAAAAATCAGTACAGAGGATTGTACTAATTTTGAAAATGTAAAAATTCATTATTACTTATTTAAAATAAAGGAACTCTCTAAGAAGAAGAATAAAAAAATCGTTTATATTGTTCGTATTGAAGAACATCAACATCATTTTTTTGTGATTAAATTCTATCCTCAAAGATGGAAAAACTATGCACGGAAATACATTGATTTAACCAATGAAAACAAAGCCCGAAGCATTATATATACTTGCTTAGAGATAATTTTAACTATTGGAAGAAAAAATAGCTTAGCATCATTTGCATTTATAGGTAGCCCTACAAATGAAGAAATAAAACGAGGGGAAAGTAAACTTGAAAAAACTAAAAGATTTAGAGTTTACAGTACCTTTGTGAAAACTTATTTCAGTTATGATAACTATGAACATATAGTTGATGTTGATAAAAGTGCTTATGCCATAATGAGCAGAAAGGCTATAGAAGCGAACTTATATATCAAACAAGAATTGACAAATTATTTCGATAAAATATATAATTTGGAAGATATGTTTAACAATATTTCTTAGAAAATATGTGATTTAAAATTCCTAAAAGCTTAGTTGTTAAACCCAAATTATGCATTAACATTTAATAATTTCCATAATTATTAATAAATACAGAACTTTGAGAAGATAAAAATTTTCACCATATGGGTGCAATCGATAACATTGAATTTAGCGACCATCAAGTAACAGCTTGGGGCG
>JAIXSO010000039.1 GCA_027484685.1 Bacteroidota bacterium | reverse complement strand
TTTTTGTTTTGTTTATTGTTTGCACTACAAATTTAACAATTTCAATGCTACTATTTAATTGATTTACAGATTTTTATAAACAAAAATATCAACATATTCTTATCCCGAACTAAGGTTTTATAGATAATCTTTTTAAAGATTACACTTTCGAAAATCCTGCATGGAGCGCTTTAAACACAGAGTGGTATCACAAAAGAATTCTTAAAAAAGCAGGTGAAGTTTATGCAAATTTCATCAATGTACATTTCGAAAAAGATTATAATATAAAAGTGGAAATAATTAGTATTTAATTCTATTCAAAAATTCTATTACAAAAAAAGCCAATCAAACTAATGATTGGCTTTTATTTTGGGGTTGAGGTATAACTTATTTTTTCAATTTAAGTTCTTCTAATCTTTTTATGTTATTAATGGTTTTTATTACCATAAAAAGTACAAATGCTATGATTATAAAGTTAAAACTGGTTTGTATGAAATTACCATACTTAATTTCGGCTTCACCAATTTTATACGATAGTTTACTAAAATCGTAACCACCAATTAAAATACCTACAATTGGCATAATAATATCGTTAACCAACGAGTCAACAATTTTACCAAATGCTGCTCCAATAACCACACCAACCGCTAAGTCGATAACGCTGCCCTTCATGGCAAACTCTCTAAATTCTGATCCTAAACTCATATTGCTTATTTATTTTGTTTGTCAAATAAATTAAAATGTTCGGTTAATTCCTAATTGCCATCTAAATTTAATGTTATCTCCATCTACATAAGGAGCATTACTTAAAAATATTGGCATATCAAACCTAATGGTCAGTGGTTTAATACCATCAAAATAGCTCCAACGTTTAATAGTTAATGCAAAACCTGGTCCTGCACTGGCTAATAATGGTGTGGTTGTTTTTTGCGTACTTGTTAATGTGGTAGTTTCTAAAATATTGGGATTATTGGCTTGTAAAACACCAGCATCTAAAAACAAGTAACTGTCTAAATGTAAGTTTTTAACCAAACCGCGTGGTGGAATATTAAAGTATTTATCGTAATCTAATTCCAAACTAACCGAAGCACCTGAGTTGCCTTTGTATAAAAAATATTGGTCTAAATTATTGGTAACGGGCATTAAATAACCTGCATATCCTCTAATATTTAAGCCTCCACCCATTTGAAAATTATTGGTATTGGCACCATAATTAAACCATTCCGCTTGTAAAATTCCTGCTGAACGGGTAAATTTATTTTCTGCCATTTCCTCAGGATTAGCGCCTGCTAAATACAATTGCGCTTCAGGCGCAGCATTAGTTCCTGTCATGTATTGAGCAAACAAACGCGTTCTCAACTCAAATTTATGTAAGGTATTATTTTGAACAATATTTAAATACATGGTAGCATAATCAAAATCGCTAAAAATAGCCGATGTACGCAAGCCTGCAATTACCTTTCCTGAACCAATTCCTTTGTTGTAATTATGTTCTAGTTCAAGGTTTAAAGTATTATTCCATTGGTCGTAACTGGTAATGTTTGGATAAAAATCTAAACCATTAATAGCCACATTAGCAAAAGCAGGTAAATAATATTTTTGAACCCTACGCATGCTTTTAAAATTAACCTTATAAATGGTATTATGTATGGTTTTATTTAAGCCAATTTTATTTAACACCAATCCATCTAATACGCGCGATTGCAAATCAAAATCTAATTGCTTAGCTACACGGTGGCGGTAACTTAAATTATAATGTACCGGATAAATTTTACTACTTTGTTGGTAAGTTTCTGTATTGTAATTAGTTGCTACAGCGGTATTATACCAAGTAGTAAAACTAAAAACATGTTTTTGGTTCATGTAATTGCCATTAAAGTGCAATCCAATTTTTACACCATCGTAATTATTATACCAAACATCAGGTCTCCATTTTAAAATATAATGTTTTCTATCCATTGGGTTATTTAACTGATGGTCGAAAGTGAATAGAATTGGACATTTTAAACTATTATCCAATTGGTTAATATCTGCTAGTTTATAAGTTGGGTCTATTTGAATATTGGTAATTTTGCTGCCTGCTGGCAATGCAATTTTTGCAGTATAAGTTTGGTTCAATAAGCCCCAACCTTTCCAAGTTGGTAATACCGTGGCAGAAGTTTGTTTTACAAAATAAGTGTTCGGAATTACAAATTGATAATTAGAATCTTTGGTGTAAACCGTAAAATCTATAGGCATTTGCATCAAACCTTTTCTTCTAAACTGTATTTCAAAATTAGATTTAACTTCAGCCTTTTCAACCTTATTAACTTCATCAACTTTTTTAACCTTACCAACTCCATTAACCCTATCAACCTTACCAACCGAATAATCAATCTTCTTAGTGGTCTCCAACCACTGGTCAAAAAACCAGTTTAAGTCGGTTTTGGTATATTGAATAATACTTGCTCTAAAATCTTCAAAATAAGGATGTGCCATTTTCCATTGGTTAAAATAATGTTGCATGGCTTTTTGAAACATTTCTTCACCTAACACATATTGCAAATCATAAAGCATGGTTGCAGTTTTATAATACACATTTCCATATCCACCGCCATGATTTAATGCTCCGTTAAAATCATCGCTATGTGTGTTTAATGCGGGATCATCATCGTTTATGGCATCGCGGATATAACCATAATACACGTTTTGATCAAGCAATGGCATTGGTCTGTAATACTTTTTAATGTATTTATTGCTGGTGTTTACCTTTGGGTTTTCGTTTGTTAATCGGCTCATACACCAATGTGTTAAAAATTGGGTAAAACCTTCATCTAAACTGGCTCTGTAAGTTTCATTATTTCCCACCATTCCAAAAAACCAATTATGGCCAATTTCGTGTGCAAATAATCCGTAATAGCCAGGGCTACGACCAGCATCTAAAGTAATCATGGGGTATTCCATTCCATCTGCAGCATCGGCTACAATCATTTTAGGGTAGGCATAAACTCCAATATCTTTGCTGTAAATATCAATTACCCTGGCACAAAATAAAGCTGCATCTTGCCAACCACTTGCATGGCTTTCTTGCACCAATGCGATGCAACGAACAATGCGGTTATTATCGTTTGGCAATTTTAATTGCACTTCACCAATGCGGTAAGTAGGAGAGGTGGTCCAAGCAAAATCGTGGGTATTAACAGAGCGGAAAATCCAAGTTTTGGTTCCATTTCTTGGAATTAAGGTAGTATCGGGTGCCGATTCCCAAGGTTTTTTCTCAAAGTTTTTTAAATCTAATTTGGCTCTTAATGCTGGTGGCAATACTTCTGTTTCGTTTTGTAATTCGCCTGTTCCATCCATTATGTAATTATTGGGCAAAGTCATTTCTACTTCGTACTGACCAAAATCGCCATAAAATTCTTTACCCAAATGTTGGTCGGTTTCCCAACCAAACTTTCTATCGTAAACACAAATACGCGGATACCAATGTACTCCATTAAAATGTTTATTTCCCCAACGGTCTTTGTATGTTTTCATACGTCTGCGTTGGTTTCCACCTCCATCAAAGTAGGTTTTAAATTTAATGCTAAAAGTTACTTGCGAGTTAGGTAGAATAGGCTCGTTTAAAAACACTTTTAAAATAGAATTATCCAATGCAGTTTTAACAGCTTTACCATTAACAGCCATGCTTTCAACCTCAGTGCCTTTTCCTGCAGCCTCGTACTTGCCAAACTTTTGTTTAAAATTATTGGCAAGGTTTAAATTTTCTAAATAAGCACCTTTAATAAATGCATTTTGGTATAAATGAAAATATACAAAACTCAAGGTGTCGGGCGAGTTATTATAATAAGTCAACTCCTCGTTGGCATCAACAATTTCAGTTTCATCGTTTAAACTTGCTTTAATTTTATAATGTACATCTTGTTGCCAATAAGCAGCATTAGGCATTCGGTTTTTCCAGTAATATGGATTTTGAGCACTTCGGTATTCGTAACTTTGTGCAAATATTACATTCGTAATTAAGCTAATAGCAATTAGTAAAACTATTCTTTTCATAAGGCAAGTATAAATAAATTTAGTTAATAGTTGTTAGTTGATGGTTGATAGAAGATGGCTGATATTTAAAGATGCGAGTATTATTTTTTCACATTCAAATGCCACCAAATTAATACATCAATTTTTTTGTTTTAATCTTTATAAATTTTTAATATTTTTGATTCAATAAATACAGTTTTATTTATTTGTCCAATTTTGAAAAAAGCCAAATTTCATAAATACCTTTTGCTAGTGGTTTTGCTAATGCAAGGCATGATCTTATTTGCCCAAAAGGAAGCAAATATTTGGTATTTTGGATTTAAGGCGGGCGTGAATTTTAACACCAATCCTCCAACAGCTTTAACCAATTCAGAGATGAATACTCGCGAAGGATGCGCAAGTATAGCAGACGGAAATGGGAATCTCTTATTTTACACAAATGGAATAACTGTTTGGAATAAAAACCACCAAATAATGACCAATGGGACAGGATTGTTGGGTGACGAAAGCAGCACACATTCTGCTTTAGTTGTTAAATATCCTGGAATTGATTCCATGTACATTATTTTTACTTCTGGTACACATGGTTCATATAATGGCGTTTGTTATTCCCTTATAGACATGAGATTAAGTGGCCGTTTAGGCGCAGTTACAATTAAAAATATAAAATTGGTAAATGTTTCTGCTGAAAAAATTGCTGCTATTCATCATTCTAATCAAAGAGATATTTGGGTAGCGATACCAGCTTATGGCACTGATTCTATTTATACCTTTTTAGTAACCCCAACAGGTATTAACTTAAATGCATTAAAAATCAGGACTGGATATAATCTAATTGGTACAAGTGTAGGTCAAATTAAATTTTCTTTAGATGCTTCAAAAATGGCATTTGCTATTTCAAACGTTGACAGTAATTACAATCGTGTTTTAGTTGCCGATTTTAATAACACAACAGGTTCTATAACAAAATTGAGATTTATTTATGGGTTTAAAAAACCATATGGATTAGAATTTTCACCTAATTCTCAATATATCTATATTACTGATTTTGAAGCGAGAGTTCTTTATAAAAGTACCATTCCAAACTTTTCAACTTATAAATCTTTGATATGTAAAACAATAGATAGTAGTGGTAATTATTTTGGTCAACTTTTATTAGGACCTAACTACAGAATTTATGTTGCGCTTGCATCGAGTTTATATTTGGGTGTTATTAACGAACCAAACAATTATTCAAATTGCAATTTTGATTTATTAGGTGTAAATTTAAATGGTAAACTAAGCTATGTAAGTCTTCCAAGTTTTTATCCTCAAAAAAGACAAATCACCACCAATACTGTATGTTTTGGCGATACATCAATTATTTCGATAAATATTGATACCACATCAATTGATTCAATTAATTGGTTTATTGGTGACACCATAACACCCATTATTCTTGGTTCAAAAATTACCCAATTTAAATATTTAAGTAAAGATACAGTTACCAAAATTATTCTGGCAAAAGTTTATTATTCATTCTCTTCAGTAAAGAATTTTTATGGAATTTTAATTACAAAACTTAATCCCTTGTTTCATCTACCTCCTTATTCTTCTTTATGTATTGGAGATTCTATAAAACTTAATGTAACTTATGCAGGTGCAAAGTATTTATGGCAAGACAGCACAAATGAATCATTTTATGTAGTAAAAAAAATAGGATTACATTCAGTTACCATCACACTAAATGGTTGCATAGTTAAAGATAGCATTGAAATAAAGGATAGTATTTACCCAAAAGTAAATTTACCAAACGATTCCACTATTTGCGAAGGAGTTCCATTTTATTTAAAAGCAACCAATCCTCAAACCAATTATTTATGGAGTAATTTTTCAACTGACTCTGTAATAAAAATAACCCAAAGCGGAACCTATTGGGTAAAAGCATATAACGCTTGTGGAACCAGTTTTGATACCACCGAAATAAAGATTGAAGCATGCAATTGTTACATTTACGTTCCTAATGCTTTTACGCCAAATGGCAATGGTTTAAACGAAGTGTTTTTGCCTGTTTCCAATTGTAAAATAACCAATTACCAGTTAATTATTTTAAATAGGTGGGGTGTTAAAATATTTGAATCAAATAATCCAAATATTGGTTGGAATGGTAAGTTGAATGAAATTTTACAATCCAACGAGGTATATGTTTATCAAAT
>JAIXSO010000018.1 GCA_027484685.1 Bacteroidota bacterium | reverse complement strand
TATCAGACCTATCTCCTTTTTTGGGACAGACATGTCTCATAAAAAGCGTTTTTTCAAATATATTATTTAACTACAAATCATCAACAGAAATATTGTTACTAAACAAATCAGGAAAATTAAAATAGCTAAAATAAGAGTTGTTTTGCTTCGTTTTCGTTATTTGTTTAACGATGTTCGTTAATCGTTTTTCATTGATATTATAAAAGCTGAACAGCATTCTGTCGAGATGGTAATGAAAGGGAAATAATAGTACAAAAGTTGAGTCTTATTTGGTCTGCCCAACTTGCACAAAACCACTTGTTATAGGCAGTGCATTTGTTTGCGTATTAATGTATCCACTCAATTTTTTGAATTTTCATTTGTTTAAACTTTTCCATATCAAACTGTCGTTTCTCACTAAATTGTCTTGGATGTTGCTCGTCAATAATTGGAATGACTTCAATAGTTCTTCCATTGTTATAGTTAAGAAGCAAACTATGAAGTTTTCCTGGTGGCTCTTCCGTCCAAATTAAGTCATTGAAATAAATAAGAGTGTCGTTATAAAATATTGAATATACAGGTTTGTCTTTAAACTGTATCAAATTAATTGAGTTGACTTTATTTGAGAAATTTGCTTTATAGTTTTTAATTAGCAAATCAAGTTTGTCAACTGGGATTAAGCAGCCGTCCCAACAAGACATTATTTTGGTTGTGTCGCTGTCACTTAATAGCTTTGACTTTTCAATGGGCCTATTTGGGCTTTCGAAGTTGAAATAAGCCAAACTACCTGACATTAATGGCGACCAAAGTCTAAAATCACTTTTAATTCTCTTACCATAAACTTTTATTCTGTTATAGCCATCAATAACCACCAAAACTGTGTCACCAAGGAAAGGTTGATTTTCTGTCCAATTATTTTCTTCCTGTTGGTAAGGGAAGTTCCAACCATTTGTAATTTTTCGTCCACAAGAAGCATTGTTAATTGTATCTTTAAATTTTAGTGATTGAAAATAAACATTTCCTTTTCCGTCATACTTAGTTATTACAACTTCGTCAACATACTTTGCTGAACCAAATAAGTCTGTAACTTCAATTCTTATTGGTTTTCCAAAAGAGTGAAGTTGAAAAAGTAAACAAACTATCAGTATTACAAATTTCATCCTTTAATTTTTAGAGTCTGTCGGCATTGCCTACAACTTATATACACTTCTCATTTTATCAGACCTATCTCCTCTTTTTGGTTAGATATGTCTCATAAAAAGCGTTTTTTCAAATATATTATTTAACTACAAATCATCAACAGAAATATTGTTACTAAACAAATCAGGAAAATTAGAACAGCTAAAATAAGAGTTGTTTTTACTTCGTTGTTCGTTTAACGATATTGGTTTTTCGTTTTTCGATATTAACATCCCCCTAACCCCCTTCGGCCTTACAGAGTCTGTGCTCAAGGGGAATTGTTCCCGCACATTTCTTTGTGTTTAAAACTAACACTTCGTCCAATAGCTACCGTTCAGGCTCAGCGATAAACTAAGTACTAAAAACTAAGTACTTTGAACTCTGAACTATCGCTTCGGCTGCGCTCAATGACCTCACTCAGTAACCAAACTTAGCATTTCGAACTGTAAACTATGAACTAAGTACTATGAACTAAGAACTAATAACTACCAACTAAATATTCCCCTTCTTCAATTCACTAACAGCATAATCGCAAGCACGGGCAGTTAATGCCATGTATGTTAACGATGGATTTTGACAGCCACTTGAAGCCATAGCGCTACCATCGGTTATAAATACATTTTTTACATCATGCATTTGGTTATGTGCATTTAAAACCGAAGTTTTAGGATCACGTCCCATGCGGGCTGTGCCCATTTCGTGGATGGCAGTTCCTGGAAATAAAAACTCAAATGGTTTAATATTTTTAAAACCGGCTTTTTCTAACATTTCCTGAGCACTTTCTTTGGCATCTTTGCGCATGGCCATATCGTTGGCACCATGTTCAAAGTTTACATTTACCAATGGCATTCCCCATTTGTCTTTTTTCTCTGCATCGAGCCAAATTTTATTTTCGCTATTAGGTAAACATTCGCCCCAAGCGCCCATCCACATAGTCCACGGGCCTGGAGTACTTAATTTTTGTTTATAACCTTCGCCAAAACTATCATCCTCTTTCATTACATCAGGCCATTCGCTGCGTTCTCCATCGGCTTGATAACCATAACCACGCACAAAATCAGGATGTTTGGTTTGTTCATTTAAGTTTCTAAACCTTGGTATATAAACTCCTGCCGGTCTTCGGCCTACGTAATATTTATCTTTAAAACCTTCGTACATGCCCGTAGCACCTACCCCTTTATGATGATCCATTAAATTTAAACCCACTTGTCCGCTGCTATTGCCAAATCCATTTGGAAAATAACTTGATTTCGAATTTAATAAAATAGAAGCAGTAGCAATGGTTGATGCATTTAAGAAAATAATTTTAGCATAAAACTCCATGGTTTCTTTAGTCAATTCATCAATAATGCGGACACCTTTGGCCTTTTTGGTTTGTGGGTCGTAAATTATTTCTTGCACAATGGCATGTGGCCTAATGGTTAAATTTCCTGTAGCATTTGCCGCAGGCAATGAAGCCGAATTACTGCTAAAATAACCACCATAAGGACAGCCTCGGCTACATAAATTCCTAAACTGACAAGGACCTCTATCTTTAAAACCTTTGGTTAAATTAGCTACGCGCGAGCTAATTACCCAACGTTGGTCGTAGTTTTTCTTAATTGATTCAGCAAAATGTTTTTCAATACAATTCATATCCATGGCAGGTAAATAATCGCCATGAGGTAAGTGAGGAATGGCATCGGCACAGCCGCTCACACCAATAAATTGCTCTACATAATTATACCAAGGTTCTAAATCTTTGTATCTAATTGGCCAATCAACGCCATGTCCATCTTTTAAATTGGCTTCAAAATCTAAATCGCTAAAGCGATACACTTGCCTGCCCCAAGTTAAAGAACGGCCACCTACTTGGTAACCTCTAATCCAATTATAAGGCTTTTGTTGAATGTATGGATGATCTTGATCGTTTACATAAAAATGTTTGTTTCCGGGGTCGTAGCTCATGCTTTGTACCGGATTGGTAGTTCTATCTTCATCGGTTATTTCTAACCTATTTTCAAACTCCCACGGATGTTTCATGGCTGTGGTATAATCCTTAATGTGTTCTACATTGCGGCCACGCTCCAAAACCAAAGTTTTCAAACCTTTTTCGCATAATTCTTTAGCAGCAAAACCGCCTGTAATTCCGCTTCCAACTACTATGGCATCGTAAGTAATTTGTGCCTCAGCTTTTATATTTAAGTTTACGTTTAATGAATCGCTCATGTGTTTTTGTTATTTAGTAGCCCACGATTTTTGTCCCGGTAATAAATCGGTACAACCTATAAAACGAGTAGGAACATACTCGTATGCCAAACCTTGTTTTGCGCCAAGCATGGAGGTACAGTAACCTACGCTTGCTTTTTCTTTTAGTATGGAAAAGAATGATTTTCCTAAAATTTTATTACGCACTTTGCCCAAACCGCCACTAAAGTTTTTGCCAATTTCTTGGAAATGGGCTACTACTTGTATTTGCTCGTTTTTGGCCAATTGTGTAAAAGGCTTATCGTATTTGCTTAACGAGTACGATTGAACATCTTTTAGGCCATTGATAAAATTATTTACCAAAGCTTCCTCTTTTGAATGTTTTAATGAATAAATCACAAACTCATGTGCCATGGCTTCTTTAGCGCCTGGCGTATTGGTTTTAGGAATAATGGTTTCGCATAAGTCGGCCAATAAATCTTTGTTGTTATCCAAAAAATTAAAATCGGGCGTGCCTTTGGTTTTGGCAAACTGAAAACCATAATAACCTGCCACCGACCCAATACCTAAAATGGATAAAGTAGCAATAAATTTTTTTCTATTCATTTATCTAAAAGCGTTATTTTATACTTAAAACAAGTTTGATGCAATATAGAAGGAGGTTTTAAAAAATACAATTTAGGTACATTTTACTTATGAGAAACTAAAAAAAACTGTAAATATTAGTGTACGTTCAGTTTTTTTTGTAAAATTTTCACGCATGCATACCAACAGTGCTAAACAGCTTAATATAAGTAAATTAACCAACCAAAAACAAGGTATTTATATATACAATTTGGTAACGGTGGAAATACTGTCTAAATAATTAATTATTTTATTTGCCCTAGCTTGTTAGATTCGCTGTTCAATAATAATAAAATGGATACTTCAAAAATGATTAAGGCATATTGCCTAAAAACAAAAGAAAAAAATGTACCAATGCACGATGCAGTAGTTTCAAAAACTGCAAAAGGTGGTTACATGGCTAAAGGACATGATGGAAAAGGCAATAAAATGGCTGCTATTATGGGCGAAAAAGCTGCTTTACAAGCAATAAAAGACGGTGTAGCTAAACAAGAATTTTAGTTAGCCATCCCCATTCTTTTAAAATATAAAAAGCTGGTTTACAAATTTGTAAACCAGCTTTTTTTGTGGGGTAAAATGTATTAACTAATAAATATTGTTTAAAAAACTAATCATTGCAAACGCAAAAATAGCCTTGATTTTCATAATAAGATGTTTCATCTTTATCAATTCTACCAGTTTTATCGTTAACATAAATACTATCAAATTGCATAAAAACAATAGAATCAGAAATATGCATTAACATAAAAGCATCAATCGAATCTTTTAAATCTTCATCTTTAAAAAAAGGTGTTTCTTGGTAATAAAATTTTTTGGCTGAAACCAAACTGTCGTTCGATTTCCAAACAGCATTTACTTGTTTATAGCCCAATGTTTTGTAACAATTGCAATCATTTTTTTTGCAGGATAAAAGTAACCCAACTGCAAAACAAATAAGAATAATTACCTTTTTCATATTTAAACTTTTATCAAACATAACTATTTTATTTTTAACAAATTAGCACTTACCTGTTTTATTTCCCTTCAGCTGGCTTGGCTTTGGGTGTTAAAAATATTTCGGCCATCATGCAGCGAGCGCTCCCGCCCCCATTACTTTCAATGGTATAAAGTGGTGCTTGTAAAATGGTATTGTGTTTTTTTATTTCAGCAATTTGCTCTTTGTGGTATGCTTTAAAAGCTTGCTCGCTCATTACCAAATATTTTTTATTATCGGTTCCTAACACTTCTAACACATTGCCAGCAAATTGATTTAATTGCGCTAAGCTGATTTCAATAATTTGTTTTTTAGTACTTGCTAAAATGGCTGCTACCTCTGCTTTATTAGGAATACATTCCGTACAAATTATCATAAAATTACTGGTAACACTCATTACCACATTGGTATGGTAAATGGCATTTCCATTGGCATCGTTGGCTATAAAATCTACCAACTGATAACCAAAATCTACACAAAATCTTTCTAACAAACTTTTATCGGTTCGAGGTGAAAGGCAGGCGTAGCATATTTTATTTTCGCGGTCTAGCACCATACTGCCTGTTCCTTCTAAAAACTGATTGTCTTTTTCTGAAGCAGTATAATCTTGAATTTCATCCAATGTAAATAAATCGCCTAATTTATCTAATACATCAAAACGCCTTTCTACTCTGCGGTTTGGAGCAAACATGGGGTAAACTGCTATCAATCCATTGTTATGAAAACTAATCCAATTATTTGGAAAAATGGAATCGGGTGTGTGTGGTTCTAAGGTATCGTTTATAACAGTAACATTTACACCCACATCAGTTAGTTTTTGCACAAAATTATCAAACTCTTGTAAAGCCAGAGTTTGGGTTTGGCTATTGGCTACATTAGGATTTTGAAACGAATTATTTCCGGCAGTTTGGGCATTAAAAGTAAAGGCTACAGGCCTTATCATTAGTAAATGATTGGTAGATTGCATTAAACAAAATTAGTCAAATTTAGTTAATTCTATAAACGGCACTTTTTTATATTTATTAAATAAGTATTTTGCCCAAAATTTACATAAAAATTAATGCAGTATATTAAAACTTTGGTCTTGGGTTTATTCATTTTGATTTCAGCTAATTTATTGGCCCAAAATCAAAACGATAGTATGTACGAACCATCAGAAATGATTGAAGATTTTAAGTATTTACATACGCATTTACAGTTAAATCATCCCGGATTTTATAAATACACCAATAAAGAAACTTGGGATAGTATATATGCAGTTACTTTAAATGCCTTGCAAAAACCATTGCAAGATATTAAGTACCGCTTAGTTTTGCGCCATTATTTAACTTATGTAAAATGTGGTCATACTCAAATAATTCCTAGTGCTAAATCAATTAAACATTTTGAAAAACGCAAACATAAAAGTGTTCCTTTTAAGGTAGTTATTGCCAATAATAAAATACTGGTTAGCGAAAACTTAAGCAATGATAGCACCTTAGAAAAAGGCACTGAAATTACAGCCATTAACCAAAAAACTGCTAGCCAAATTATAACCGATATTTACCATATTCAAAATGCCGATGCGGGCTTACCAAGCATGAAAAACTTTTATGGTGCTTCGCAATTTGCTACTTATTTTAATGCGCTTTATGGTGAAGATTCTGTTTTTAAAATTAGTTGTGTAAAACTAAATGGCGATACGCAAACGCTAGTAGTTAAAGAAAAACCAAAAGCTAAAAGCAAAAAAATTGCCCTTAAAATAAAACCAACCAAAACGCTTTTTAACCAACCTTTTGCCGAGTTTAGAATATGCGAAGGTGATAGTCAAACTGCTATTTTAAAAATAAAAGGCTTTCAAATAGACAATGCGGCCAAGCTTTATGCCAGGGCTTTTGAAAAACTAGAAAACGAAGAAACTAAACATTTAATTATTGATTTACGAGGTAATGGAGGTGGCAATATTATGGATGCAGCCGAGCTTATTTCGTATTTAAGTAAAGATACTTTTAGCTATGATTTTGTGAGAGGAAAACAAGGTTTAACTTATAAAAAACATGCTACTCAAAAGTTAATTTATTATTTTTCGAGAGCTATGCTTGATTTGTTTGGAAACAGAACCGAAGTAAACGAACAATACAATTACCATTTTTATTATGGTAAAAAATCGCTAAAAAAAGAAAAGCACTTTAATGGTGCCATTTTTTGTTTGGTAGATAATGGTTCGTTTAGCGCTGCTAGTTTTGTGGCAGCTTACTTAAAACATAAATGCGGAGCCATAGTAATAGGTCAAGAAACTGCGGGTACAGAATCAGGATGTTATGCAGTAAATACGCCATTTTTAGAATTACCCAATACTAAAAATTTTATTCGAATTCCGCATTATCAATTCAAGCACATATTACCAATAACTTACTCAGCAAGAGGTGTTTTACCTCAAATAGAAACTCCCATTAATTCACAAACAATTAATAGCGAAAATGATGAAGAAATGGACTTAATTTGGAAACTTATTTTTGAAAACAAATAACTAGTCAATAAAACATGAAACTTAGATTTGCTTATTTATCATTAGCTTTTTTAACATTTTTTTCCTGCAATAACGATAGTGTAGATGTAGATCGATATGGAGAAAGCAATTGGAGCGAAACATCAACTGGCTCTAAACGAACAGTTGAAAACAAACGCAGTCATAAAGATGATTACGAAGGAGAAGATTTTAAAAACTTAAAATACACAGCCGACATTGATACCAACGTGTACCGAAAGGATTATTTTTTAGAAAACAGCACTAAACACAAATTTAGTAATGACGAAACAGCCGATGAATTTAAAATAACCGTTAAGGGTAAAAAAATTCATTATGCCACCATTGATTTTACCATCACCAACAGCCAAGGTGAACGTATTTTCCATGATCAATTTCCTTTAATGAAAGTATTAGAACGTGTATTTGATGGTGGAGGTGAGTATGCTACTTTTATTCAAAAAGACGATTACATGCGCGCTTGGGTTGACAACTTTTTTAAACACGAAAACTTTTTAACGCCTGCTATTCATGCTGAAAGAGAATATGAAGCCGAATTTTCAAAAAAACACCATTGGGAAGCCATAGCGGCCGACCCTTCAAGTGTTGGTTTTGTATACAGCAAAAGCAAAGGTAGCCAAACCGAAATTGCTTTTGATAAAAAGCAAAATAAGGTGCTTGAGTACTATCACTTTAATTAAAAAATACAGCTATAATTTATACAATGAGACATTGGTTAGTAAAATCGGAACCCTTTAAATACAGTTGGGATCAGTTTGAAAAAGACGGAAAAACATTTTGGGATGGAGTGCGTAATTACCAAGCGCGCAATAATTTACGCGAAATGAAAAAAGGCGATTTGGTACTTTGGTACCATAGCAACGAGGGTAAAGAAATAGTAGGAATAGCCAAAGTGGTTAAAGAACATTACCAAGACCCAACTACAGAAGATAAAAACTGGGTAGTGGTAGATTTAGCTCCATTTAAAAAACTGAAAAAAACTGTTACATTGGAGCAAATAAAAGCCGATGAAAACCTAAAAGACATTGGCTTAGTGCGCCAAGGCCGACTTTCGGTTATGGAATTAAAAAAAGAAGAATTTGATTATATTTTGTTACTTGCCAAATAATTTTTTACTATCATGAAAAACAAAATTTTTGCTATGGCTTGTTTATCAATAGCATATATAAACACGTTTGCACAACTTACCTATAATACCAAAAGCATTAAAGCACCTTTAGCCAAAGTGGTTAACATGAGTGTAAACGATGAAGACTTTGACCCAAAGTTAATTCTGCTAAAATCGGCTGCGCCAAAACCTGCCACAGAGTTTAACCTAAACAAACAAGCTTTAGATGAAAAACATTGGGAAAATATTTTAAAATACAATGGTACTTCGGCTCAAACTTTAAGTAAAACTGCTGTTACTCCACCTACTCAATTAAAAGGTTTTAGGGCTAATATTACCCAAGGAACGCCTAACGACAATGATTTGGCTGTGAGTAATTCTGGTATTATTTGCAGTGTGGTAAATACCAACTTAAATGTAATTAATGATACAGGTAGGGTTTTATCATCAAGAACATTATCATCTATTGCCAAAGGCGTAAGTAACCTTAACCGTACTTACGACCCACGTGTAATTTACGACCCAGAAGCTGACCGTTTTATTTTAGTATTTATGCAAGGTAGCACCAGTAAAGATACACGCATCATAGTAGGTTTTAGCCAAACCAACGACCCTTCACAAAATTGGAATTTTTATACCATTCCGGGTAATATTACTGGCGATAGCAGCTGGAGCGATTACCCCATTATAGCCATTACTAAAAACGAACTTTTTTTAACCATTAACAGGCTTAAAGACAATACTTACTGGAAAAATGGTTTTATTGAAAGTTATGTTTGGCAAATGGATAAAGACAATGGTTTTAAAGGTGATTCGCTTAACCAAAAAGTGTATTTTGATATAAAATATAATGATAAACCTATTTGGAGTGTTTGCCCTGCAAAAGGTGGAAGCAAATTATACGGACCAAACATGTATTTATTTTCGGTAAGACCCGACCAACTTTGGAACGATACCGTTTTTGTACACGAAATTACCAATACCATTAAATCAGGCAAGGCCGAGTTAAAAACCAAATTGGTAGTAGCCGATAACCATTATGGCTTACAGCCAAATGCTTTCCAACCAAATGGCAAAAAACTTCAAACCAACGATGCACGCGTGCTCAGTGCCATGTACGAAAATGGTATATTTTATTTGGTAGGCAACTCGGTAGATGCACGTTACAATGCGGCTGGTTTTTATTTAATTACCATTGAAAATTATTGGGGACCAAATGCCTTGAGTGCCAAATTGCAAATAATTAGTTCAGATACCATGGATTTTGGTTACCCAAGTATAGCTTATTGTGGCAATGGATTAGGCGATAACAGCGCCATGATTACATGTAGCCATGTTTCGCCACGCACTTTTCCGGGTACCAGTTTGGTGTATGTTGATAGAAATTTAAATCCATCAATTCCTGCTATTATGAAGGCAGGCGAAAGCAATATTATTTTAATTGGCGATTCGGTAGAACGTTGGGGCGATTACACTGGTATTCAGCGCAAGTATAACGAACCAGGAAAAGTATTTTTTAATGGCAGTTATGGTTTAAATAACGATAACCGCACATGGGTTGGAATTAGTAAAAATGCTGATGCCAAACTAAATACCAAAGACATGAATAACGAACCTATTACCAATGTAAGCATTTACCCAATTCCGGCTAAAGAATACATCAATATTGACTTTAACTTGGAGCAAAAAACGGTACTTAACTTTGTGTTGATAGATATGCAAGGCAAAGAAACGTTATTATTGACCGATAGAGCCAAAGCAGGTTTAAACCGATTTATATTTAATGCAGCTAACCTTCAAAATGGTTATTACCAATTAATAATTAAAGATGGCGAAACGGTAGTTCATAGTAAAAAAATAATGGTGACTCATTAGGAAATTGCGAATTGAGGAGTTTGGATTGCGGAGTAAATGTTACGGCCGTTGAGCCCATAGAAATAAATAACAAAAAAGCGACTCGAGAAAGGTCGCTTTTTTTATGGTTATTGAGCTTTAAAAAGTCTATAATCTATAAAAACCTTTATAGTTTGTTTATTTCTTTAGGTATCTTTATTTAAATTTGGAGCAAAAACCGATGTCAAAAGATTTAACCAAATTACTTTCAGATTTACAATTAACTGAAAATAATGCTGTTTTCTATTTTAAAGAAGACAATTGGAAATCTATTGTATCAAAAGAAACCCAAAATAAGCTACAAATAATAAAACCAACTGCTTTCTATATATTTAATAAGCAGCCTTATATCTTGTTTTTTGATTTAACAGAAAATACAGACACAACCAGAACGAGAGAGATTCATAAACAAGTTTGGTCGTTTGACCAAGCTCCAGTAATTTTTATTATTCAAAATAATTCAATTGAAGCATTTAACGCTTTTCAGCTTGAAAAAGATGGAGCATTAGCTAAAATAGATGAGAAAGAAGCTGTAAAAAATTGCAACTTTTGGAATTTGCAAAGTGGGGATATGTTTGATTGGTTTCAAGATAAATATAAGGCAACTCTAAAAAAGAAAAGAGTAAACCAACGCTTATTTGAAAATATAAAGCAAACCATTAAAATATTAGTTGAATTAAATTTACCAGAAAAAGAAGCAAAACTATTAGTACTTAGATTAATTTTTATTCGCTACTTAATTGACAGAAAGATAAAAATTGATAATACATTTATTGAAGGGCACGAAAATAATGTACTTACAAGAAGAAAATCGCTGAGTAATTTAATAAAAGAACCTAAGCGACTTGTAAAGTTTTTTGAATACTTAGATACAAGGTTTAATGGAGTTTTATTCAAAGAGTTAAATATTGAATTATTTCCTGAACAAGCATCTAAATTAGCTGACTTATTTAATACAGATAATACAACTCACTTATTTATTAATGATATAGAGTTTTGTTATAATGTTTTTGACTTTGGGATTATCCCAGTTGAGTTAATTAGCGGCATTTATGAATCTATTTTAGATCCAACTACAAAAGAAGCTACTTCTGCCGTTTATACTCCTCCATTTTTAGTCGATTACATTTTAACTCAAACTGTAGATAAGTACTTTGAGAAAAATAGAACTTCTCTGGAATGCCCAGTTTTTGACCCCGCAATGGGATCAGGCATTTTTATAGTTCAGTCATTTAGAAGAATGGCTGATAAAGTTAATAAAGATGATTTCAACACAACACAATATGGTGAAGTAATCAAGCAAATTGCAGAAAATAATCTTTTTGGAATTGATATAAATAATGAAGCGATAGACGTTGCCTGCTTTTCTGTTTATGTTGCTTTGTTAGATTACCAAGCTCCTGCTGATATTGATGTTTATTTATTTCCAACTTTAAAGGGTAAGAACTTTCATCATGTAAACTTTTTTGATTTACAAAAAGAGAATATTCTCAATGAAATAAAGAATAAAGATATTCAATTTATTTTAGGAAACCCTCCTTGGAAAAACAATACTGATACTGAACATATAGACTGGTTAGTAAAAAGTAAAAACAGAAATATTGTTAGCGATAATCAAATTGCTCAATCTTATTTAATTAGAGTAAATGATTTTGCTAATAGAAATACCCAGATAGCTTTAATTGTAACAAGTAAAGCAATTTATAACAATAATGCTGTAGAGTTTAAAGAGTTATTTTTGAGAAATTACAAGATGAATCAATGTTTAGATTTATCACCTGTTAGACATTTAGTTTTCGAAAATGCCAGTAATCCAGCAATGATTTTGTTTTTTGAAAAAGCCAATATTGAAAATAAGCCGAGCAAAGAAAATATAGTTACACATATTTCAATTAAACAAAATAAGTTTTTCAATAAAAACTTTAAAAACTTAGTAATTGAGAAATTTGATTATAAAGAAATTTCTCAAAAGCATTTTATTGAAAATAGTTGGATGTTCAAGGTCGCTTTATATGGCAACACATTAGACTATTTATTACTTAAAAAGATACAAAAATCTAATATTAGTATTGAATCTTTTCTGAAAAATGCCAAATTGATTCAAGCAAAAAACGGTATTCATAAAGGAACACCGAAAAAGTATTTTGAAGATTTAATTGGATTACCTGTTATTGAAACTGAAAATATTAAGGAGTATTTCACTTTCATAGCACCAAATAATGTAAAACTAAAAAAAGAAGATGTTTATTTAGAAGCAGGAAGAAATAAGGATTTATTTTGTGGTTATAAAATATTATTTACTAGAAGACCTAAAAAAGAAACATTTATAAGCATTTCAATTTGTCAAAGTGATGTAGTATTTAAGAATAGTGCCTATGGCATACCATTCAATGAAAATGGTTTTTTACTTTACGAAATTTACTCAATTCTAGTCTCAAATCTATTTACTTATTACCAATATCTATCTACTTCAAATTGGGGAATTTATTACCCTGAAATAAATAAAACAGAATATCTATCATTCCCTTACAAAGAACCAACTGAATCACAAAGAGACTCGTTAGTTTCGCTTGTAAATAAACTACTTCAACCTTATAAAGATTTTTACAATACCTATCCTGAATCTGTTTATAATGGCGAGCCAGATAAAAATGTATTAGATAAAATAAATGAAATTGTTTACGAAATATATGAAATTAAAGCTCATGAAAGAGATTTGATTGATTATGTTTTAAATGTATCACGCTATCAGTTTCAAGATAAGAAAGAGAGTCAAGATAAGGTTTCTGAATTCAGTACTACAGAAGATTCCAAAAGAGAAAAAAGTTACGTAATAGATAAATATATTGAAGTATTTAAAGAGCAATTACAAGCCGTTTATGGCGATGAAGCCATTGAAGTAGATATATATGAGCTAAACCATTTTACTGCTTTAAACTTTAAATTTGATGATACAAAAACTAGTTCATGGAAAATAAATCGAGATACAAAAGATAATGATGAAAAGAGTGTTTTACAGATGCTTTCAAAAAAATTATCTATTTCCCAAATTACTAATGATGCAACTAATGACCATAATTTATTTATTCAAAAAGACATAAAAGGTTTTGAAGAAAACTCGTTTTATATTATTAAACCTAACGAATATAAATGTTGGCATAGGGCAATGGCTTGGTACGATGTAGCTGAAATAAGGGAGGCTATATTAGGTGCTGAAATTGGAAGAATAAAAGGAAGGAGTTTTGGTGAGTAAGTTAGATGCTTCAAAATTTAAATCTGCTTCTCTTGAAAAAGAAACTAGATTCAGGGTTCAAAATATTATGGGTTATGTAATTACCTGCTATAACCAAATGATTAACGAAGGTATGGTTTATTCTAAAACAGAATCCTTAAATGAAGCAAAAACTAGAATTAATCTTGAAGAATATTTAACAGAAATGTTTGTTAATACCTATTTGACAAAATGGAACAACATTCAGGATTATTTTAATAGCAATATAACGGGAGTAAACAGTGCTAAAACCTTTATTTACTTTAATTACGAACCTAAGCAAACTTACAACGAAAACGGCACAAGAAAAGATGATTATATTGATATAAAAATAAATGATTCAGTGCTGTCAACTATTTGGGGCAGTGTGGAGCAACAGCAAATTCATATGGCTATTGAATGTAAAGTCATTGATAATGGATATAGCCAATATGTTTCTGATATCGAAAAAATGTGTAATAGAAACTACAACACACCAAGATTACCATTTGAAGGTCAAATTGGATACATTATTAACCCCAAATATACGCATACCTCAGTTTCTAATGGTATAAAAAACGCGCTTACAAATCAAGCTGGTACTATAACAACAATAAGTACTTTAATACCAATTCCATATGAAATACACCCTGATTTTGATGCAAGTTATTTATCCAAGCACAAAAGAAATCATGGCACAAATGATGAATTTTCTATTTATCATTTGTTATTTAATTACACTAAAATAGTGGTTGAATAGCTTTAATCAACAAATAATCTACCCTTTCACCTCCAATTTCCCATCGGCATGTTTGGCAAAACGGCTTTTGGTACGGTCATGAACTTGGTCGTATTTAGGCCAAGGCCAGCCACCAAATTGGGTTTTGTGGTAATCTTCAAAAGCTTGGTTTATTTCCTCTTTGGTATTCATTACAAAAGGCCCGTATTGCATTACTTGCTCTCCAATTGGCTTACCTTGTAATACCAAAATACTTACCTCGGTATCGCCAGCAAAAAGTGCTACATCAACATTTGGTAAAAGTTCTACTGCACTGTATGGATTAATATTGGTTTCAGCTAATTTTAAAGTGGTGCCTTCGTAAAAATAAATGGTTCGGTTTATTCCCACAGAAGTTTTAGGCAAAGTAAACACTGCACCTGCTTGCATTTTTATATTCCAAACGGCTACTTCGTTTTTAGGATTAGCCGCCCACGAGTTTGGCGGAGGTATTGGGGCTTTGTATTTCCCAATTTTGCCTGCAATTACTTCTACTTTGGTAGTTTTTTTATTGCCATCGGTATATACATAATTAGGAATTGCTTCGCGCCAAAGCATTTTAAAATGAGGTTCTACCATTTTCTTTTTTGCAGGTAAATTCAGCCAAATTTGAAAAAGTTCCATGGGGTTTTCTTGGTCTTTTTTTATCAATGGAAACATTTCTGAGTGTTGCACACCTTTTCCTGCCGTCATCCATTGCACATCGCCATCGCCATATCGGCCTGCTGCACCCATGGAGTCGGCATGGTCAACAATGCCTTTGCGCACCACAGTAATGGTTTCGAAACCTCTATGCGGATGGCCAGGAAAGCCCGGAACGGTTTTACCATGATACATCCTAAAACCATCTTTTATAATAAAATCATCGCCCATGTGGCGCCCTTGAAAAAGGGTTTTATCAGGACCCATTAACTCGTTTCCTTTCGGAAATTTATCTTCGTGGTGCACACAAAACAGAAAAGGATCGGCTGTTTCCCACTGAAAACCCAAAGGCTTAATTTTTAAAATAGGATTTGGGTTCAAAGCATTATAAGTTTGTTTTAAAGAGTTAGAAAAACCATGGATTGGAGCGGCTAATGCAGCTGAAAAAGCCAACGATAATCGGCCTAAAAAATTTCTACGTTCTAATTTATTGCTCATAAGTAATATAGTATTAAACCTAAAATAAAGAATTAAGTTTATTCAAAAGTAGCCAAAATAATAGTTTGAACCATTGAACTAGAACAATTATTTTTAACCAAAAGCCCATAAATTAGGCCTTAAAAATTACATTTGACCAAACAAGGCTATTTGCTATATTTGAACCCGTTTTAAAAACAACAAAGCCTTTAATTTTATAGCTGAAAATCAGTAGAAATGAAACAAACAACAATCAAAAAAGCAGTGAGTTTAAGTGGTGTAGGTTTACACACAGGGCAAGAAGTTACCATGACTTTTAACCCAGCACCCGAAAACCACGGAATAAAATTTCAACGCATAGATTTACCCAACAAACCCATTATTGATGCCGATGTAGATAATGTTACCGACTTAAGTCGTGGAACTACTTTAGAGCAAAATGGTGGCAAGGTGAATACCGTTGAGCATGTTATGGCTTCGTTGGCAGGTTTAGAAATAGACAATTGCCTTATTCATATAAACGCTGATGAAACCCCAATTATGGACGGAAGTTCGCAGTTTTTTATTAAAGCTTTAAAAGAAACTGGAATTTTAGAACAAGAAGCAGAACGCGAATACTTTACACTTCCTTCCAATATTTATTATACCGAAGAAGATAGACAAGTAGAAATGATAGCCATGCCTTTAGACGATTACCGTTTAACTGTAATGGTTGATTATAACTCGCCAGTTTTAGGAAGTCAACATGCTTCTATTACCAGCTTAAAAGAGTTTGAATCTGAAATTTCATCGTGCCGTACTTTTTGCTTCTTACACGAGTTAGAAATGTTGTATAACAATAACTTAATTCGTGGTGGCGATTTAAATAACGCCATTGTAATTGTAGATAGAATTATAAAAGATGATGAACTAGATCATTTGGCTAAAATGTTTAACAAGCCAAAGGTTGAAGTAAAAAAAGAAGGTATTTTAAACAATGTAGATTTACGTTTTCATAACGAACCTGCACGTCATAAATTACTAGATTTAGTTGGCGATTTAGCTTTGATTGGCACACCCATAAAAGCGCAAATTATGGCTGCCCGTCCCGGCCATGCGGCTAATATTGCTTTTGGTAAAAAAATTAAAGCATTGATTAAAAAAACCCGTAGCCAAGTAAATGTTCCTAAATACGATCCTAACAAACCACCTCTTTACAATACACAAGATATAGCAAGAATGTTGCCTCATCGCAGTCCATTTTTGTTGGTAGATAAAGTTTTGGAAATGGGCAAAAGTTATTTAACAGCGGTAAAAAATGTAACTTTTAATGAACCGTTTTTCCCGGGCCATTTCCCTGGAAACCCTGTAATGCCAGGTGTTTTAATTATTGAGGCAATGGCACAAGCAGGTGGTGTATTGGTACTTTCGCAGGTAGAAGACCCTGAGAATTACAATACCTACTTTATGAAAATAGACAATGCTAAATTTAAAGATAAGGTGGTTCCAGGCGATACCCTTTTATTTAGATTAGAGTTAATAGCTCCAGTAAGAAGGGGTGTTTGCGTAATGAAAGCATCAGCATTTGTTGGCGATAAGTTAGTTTGCGAAGCAGAATTAATGGCACAAATAGCAAAAAAATAATTTTTAACTTAACAAATAAAAATAGCTGAAAGCTCGCTGCCAAAGGCTAAAATTTTTAAAATGATATCAAACTTAGCTCAAATAGATACACGCGCCAAAATTGGAAGCAATGTGGTTATAGGTGCATTTACAACCATTTACGATAATGTGGAAATAGGTGATGGAACCGAAATTGGACCCAATGTAACCATTTATCCTGGTGCTAGAATAGGCAAAAACTGCCATATTTTTCCGGGAGCTGTAATTAGTGCCGTTCCTCAAGATTTAAAGTTTGTAGGCGAAGAAACTTATGCCATAGTAGGCGATAATACCACCATTAGAGAATGTGTAACCATTAACCGTGGAACCAAAGACAAATACAAAACTGAAGTAGGAAGTAATTGTTTGTTGATGGCCTATGTGCACTTGGCACACGATTGTATTGTTGGAAACAATGTAATTATAGCTAATGGAGTTCAAGTGGCGGGACATGTTACCATTGCCGATTTTGCTAGAATTGGTGGCCTTTCGGCTATTCATCAATTTGTAAAAGTTGGCCGAAATGTAATGATAGAGGGTGGAAGTATGGTTACCAAAGATATTCCTCCTTATGTTATTGCAGGCCGTTATCCAGTAAGTTACGAAGGTGTAAATTCGGTAGGCTTAAAACGCAATGGATTTACCCAAGAAGAAGTAAATACCATACAAGATACTTACCGTGTTATTTTTATTCATAATAACAATGTAAGCAAAGGAATGGCGCAAGTAGAAGATGCCATTAAACCTTCGCCTTTAAGAGATGAAATTTTAGAATTTATTCAAACTTCGGAACGCGGAGTAATGAAAGGTTTTAATAAAGGAAAATAATAGACAGGTAATACCCATAAAAAAGGTGGTTCAAACTAATTTGAACCACCTTTTTTTATTTTCCAAAACCTGATAATTAATTAAAAACTACCACTTTATTAGTTGCAATACTTTCGCCAACTTGTGTTTGAATAAAATAAACTCCATTTGCCAATTGGCTAGTTTCTATTTGTTTATTAGTTAATCCACTAACATTTTCTTCATTTGATTGGTAAACTATTTTTCCTTCTAAATTTACCATTTTAATAACTAAATTACCTTTTTGAGCAAATGCAACATTTACGTTTATAAAATTGCTTGCAGGATTAGGATAAGTTGAAACAGTAATTTTATTATTTTTAAAATTAGCAACTGATGCAGTTCCGTTTTCTTTCACCCTTAACGTTGAAAGTTGGGTCAAATCTCCACCTTTGTGTCCATCATGATTGGAGTTAAATGCACCATAAAATACCACATCGCCAGTGCCAGCTGCTGGTGCAATCCAATTAAAAGTCCAAGACATAAAATCTTGACTAGCAACACTTGCTGCTCTGTAGGTAACATATTTACTATTTCCGACTAATTTAGTTTTTACAGTATCGCTAATTATTAATGTTCCAAGTAAATCGCCATTAAGTTTTTGTGGAGAAACTAAAAAACCAAATCTATTATGACCTAGTGAGGTATTTTTAGCGGTAATGGTATAGGTACTACCTGGAATATAACCACTTGAAGGAATATTAGAAGTAATCCACCCTTCAACCGGATAAGCACTACCACCATGACAAACGGTACAATTTTTTAAACTATCGCCAGGCGAACCTGTAAAACCAGGCTCAGTACCATCAATTTTTCCTAAACCAGCAGTTCCAAACGATTCAAGGAATATTAATGCCGAAATGCCAAATAAAATTGTAAAAATAACTTTCTTCATATTTTAAAAACTTTAAATACAAATAAAGTTAAAAAAAAACAACAAAACAATTAGTGCCTCACATAAAAATTATTCCAGCATTTACGGCACCAATATTTGTGAGTTTTACTCATGAACAAAACTTTTTTTATAAAAAAACCACGTTCTACTCGCTCTGTATCAAACGATTTACAAACTTTACATTGCGTATGTTTTTGACTAAAAAAGTAAATAGCCAATCTAATAATTAGAAAAGCTAAAAAGGGAAACGTTGCGGAAACAATTAAGATATAACTTATCATATTTTGTAAGTATTACTTTAACAATAGTTATGCCAATAGCAAATAATTTTATTAAAGATACATACGAATACTAATGTAAAAGAGATTTAATTGTTTTTAATTATTTGTAAAAATTTTGCACTTCGTTGTAAAATCAGTTACTTTTTCTTTTTAACTTCAAACTTTGCTGCATCTTTCATTAAAGCTTTCCAGTTTTTATTTCCATCGTCACTAAAGTCTAAAGTTTCAACATAAGTTTCTTTATCTACCTCTAAACGAGGAATTTCATAGCCTAAAAAAGTTTCAATATCTTTTAAAAGTTTAGCTTCTTCTTTGCTGCTAAACGAAACCGCTTTTCCTGATTTTACTCCCCTACCCGTTCTTCCAACTCTATGAACATAGTTTTCAGGCAAATCAGGTAAATCGTAGTTAATTACATAATCTACATTTTCAATATCAATCCCACGTGCGCTTAAATCGGTAGCAATTAATATTTTAACTTTACCGTTTTTAAAATCAGTCATAACAGCTAATCTGTCTTCTTGCTCTTTCCCTCCATGCATGGTAAGTGTTTCAATGCCTACACGTTGCATAGCAGTAAAAACCCTTTCAGCACGCACTTTGGTTCTTACAAAAACCAAAAATTTACTTTCGGGAGCTTCTTTTATTAATCGTTCTAAGAAAAAGCGCTTATCATCCATTTCAACAAAAGCTACAGCATGGCTTACATTTTTTGAAACTGGATTTTTAGGCGAAATTTGAATGCGAATTGGATTAGCACCTACTACTGAGTAAGCCAAAGTTTTTATTTGTCGGTTAATAGTTGCCGAAAAAAACAAGGTTTGATGTACACGCGGAATACGCTTTATGATATCATGAATATCTTTAATAAATCCTTTATCAAGCATTTTATCAGCTTCATCAAGCACCAACATTTCTACCCTAGTTAAATCTATATAACCTTGGCTTTGTAAATCGAACATACGACCCGGAGTGGCAATTACTATATCAGCACCAACTGTTAAATCAAAAATTTGATTGTCTTGCTCCACTCCGCCCATTAAACAAACTATTTTCAAGTTAGTGTATTTGGCTATATTTTTAAAAACTTCAGTAATTTGAACTGCTAACTCGCGTGTTGGTAACAAAACCAAACTTTTAATATAAGTACCTTTTTTTTTGCGTTGCAATAGCAAATGAATAATTGGAATGGCAAAAGCTGCTGTTTTTCCCGTACCTGTTTGTGCAATACCCAATACATCTTCGCCTTTTAAAATAGGACCAATGGCCTTAAATTGAATATCAGTTGGACGCCTAAAGCCCATTTCTGCAATACTTTTTTTAATTTCATCGGCTATATTGTATTCTTCAAACTTCATATTTTTTTACTAGGCATTTTTAAAAATTGCGCTGCAAAAGTAGTTTAACTTTATGAAAGAAATTTCCAAATAAAAAAAGTTAATTCGCAGTTTAAAATAATTGGTATGCTTTTGGCTAATAGCAAAACTTGTTTAAGCCTTTTTAAATACCCAAAACACCTTATAAAGAATGAAACATTTTTTAAAATATATTTTATTTATACTAGTTATTACTTTTATTCAAAATACTTATGCTCAAGTAGATACAAGTATATTTACCAGCCCAATAAGAACATTTACTACTACCGAAAGTAAAATTGATAGGAACTTAAAATGGTCAGCATTAGATACCAGCATTACTAAAAACGAATTGTTTCACCCCATGTATGCCAAATACGGTTTTTTTCAAGATTTAGGCAATATAGGCTCGGCAGGTCAATCATTAGTGTTTGATGCAAATAGAAATTTTGGATATAAGTTTACCCAAAACCCTTGGAACGACTATTTTTTTAAACCCGAAGAAAGAGTTTATTACAATTCTAAATCGCCAATTACCGATTTAACTTACGTACAAGGTGGTAAAGATGTTGTTTATCTTAAAACCAAATTAGCAATTAACATTACTCCAAGGTGGATGATTGGTGTAGATTATTTTAGGTTAACCTCGTTGGGGAATTATGTTCGTCAAAAAAACAGTTTTTATAACACACAAGCATTTACTTATTACCAATCAAAAAGTGGTAAATATGCTTTATTGGCTAATTTAACTTGGAATTTAGGTTATAACCAAGAAAGTGGTGGTTTACAAAGCGATTCAACTTTTGAAACTTTAACAGGCTCTAGCAAAACCGGAAATTCAAAATTAATTGGTACAGAAAATGGCTTTAGAAACCGTAATTTGTATCTAAAACAATATTTTCATTATGGCAAAACTACCCGAAAAATTACCAGTGAAGATACTACAGATCAATTTGTTAGCTACGGTCATTTTAGCCACACGTTAAAAGCCGAAGATGAAATTTATTACTTAAGTGTAGTTAATGACTCTAACCTAAGTTTATTTCCTAACGGTTTAATCAAAACTTTTAAAGACTCCATTACAGCGCAAACTTTTAGCAATAAATTTGCCTATACACTTTATAATACCGACAGAAAAAATGAAATGCGCTTTATAGAATTGGCAGCAACACATCAATATTTACATACTGATATTCAAACAAATAAACGCACTTTTAACAATATTTTATTAGAAGGAAAATTTGAACGAATTGGATATAAAGATTATGGTTGGTCAATTTTACTTTATGGTGGCTACTCCCCAATTGGTTATACCCAAAACGATTTAAAACTAACAGGCGATATTAGCTACAAAACACCTTGGTTCTTTTTTACAGGAGGCGTTTTTAATAATTTATATACGCCAGATTTTACCTTTACTTATTTTAACAGCAACCAATTTAGTTGGGATAATAGTAATTTTAACAAAATAAATGTAAGCAATTGGCATGGTTCATTAGAAACTCGTATTTTTAAAAATAACTTTAAACTATCTGTAAGTCAAAACATTTTAGCCAATTGGGTATATTTTGGAACCGATGCCAAACCTGTTCAAAATAACAAAGACATAGCTGCGGTAACTACCATTGAACTTAAAAAAACTTTTAACCTATGGCGCTTTTACTTCGATCACAGAATTTTATACCAAAAAAGCAGTGCCGATTTTATTCGCTTACCTGAGTTTGGTGCCATGTTGCGTTATTATTACCAACAAACTCTGTTTAAAAAAGCATTGAATTTGCAATTAGGCTTTGATGTATTTTACAATACTGCATTTTATGCGCAAGCTTATAATCCTGCCACACGTGGATTCTATTTACAAAATGATAAACAAATTGGAAATTACCCTTTAATCAATGTGTTTTTATGTGGCGAAATTCGCCATGCGGTAATATTTGCTGCATACGAACACCTGAACCAAGATTGGTTTAAATCGACAGGATTTTACGGAACACCAAACTACCCATTACCATTAACCACGTTTAGAATTGGTGTAAGATGGAGGATGTATAATTAATTTTTTGTCACGCAAGGCGTGATTGATTTGGAGATTTGTTGATTTTTGATTTATAGATTGCTGAATTGTTGAATGGTTGTTACGCAAGGCGTGATTGATTTGGAGATTTAGTGATTTTCGATTTAGAGATTGTTGAATTGTTATATTGTTGGATGGTTAATTGTAGTTTCAGTAATTGCTATTGCCTATTGCTTATTGTCTATTGCAAATTCCTCAAATCCCATTTCTCAACTCTCATCTCTAATCTCTCATTTCTCCTTGCTCATTGCCTATTGCTAATTGCAAATTGCCCATTCCTCAAATCCCATCTCTCAACTCTCAACTCTCATTTCTCCTTGCTTATTGTCTATTGCTCATTGCCCATTCCTCAACCAATTTATCAACAATTAGCAGTTTAATTTTATTATATCGAAAAAATCAAATTAATTGCAGGCATGGAAAATTTTGTGGTTTCGGCCCGTAAATACCGTCCGGCTAGTTTCGATACTGTTATTGGCCAGGGCCATGTAGTACAAACATTAAAAAATGCCATTAAAAACAAACATTTGGCGCACGCATTTTTATTTTGCGGACCACGTGGTGTGGGTAAAACAACCTCGGCACGCTTGTTAGCTAAAACTATAAACTGTACCAACTTAACTGCCGATTTAGAGGCTTGTAATAATTGCGATAGCTGCAAAGCTTTTAATAACAATGCATCGTTTAATATTTATGAATTAGATGCTGCCAGTAATAACTCAGTTGACGATATTAGAGCCTTGGTTGACCAAGTGCGTTACGCCCCGCAAGGCGCTACTTATAAAATTTATATTATAGATGAGGTGCACATGTTAAGTGCAAACGCTTTCAATGCATTTTTAAAAACATTGGAAGAACCACCTCCTTATGCCAAATTTATTTTAGCTACTACCGAAAAACATAAAATACTTCCAACCATTATTTCACGTTGCCAAGTATTTGATTTTCATAGAATTAAAATAGAAGATGCGGTTAAGCAATTAAAAGCCATTTGCGAAAAAGAAAACATTACTGCCGATGAAGATGCACTGCATGTAATTGCTCAAAAAGCTGATGGAGCCATGCGTGATGCGCTTTCTATTTTTGATAGAATTGTAAGTTTTAGTGGAACCAATATCAAGTATCAAGATGTAATTAATAACTTAAATATTCTTGATTACGATTATTACTTTAAAGCCGTAAACCTACTTTTAAACGAAGATTTAGCTGGCTTACTTTTATTATTTGATGAAATATTAAACAATGGTTTTGATGCCTTACATTTTGTTGGTGGATTTAGCGAACACATTCGTAACTTAATGGTTTGTAAGCATCCTGATACAGTAAAATTGTTAGAAGTCTCTCAATCTGTTGCTGTTAAATTTAATGAGCAAGCCAAAGCTTGCAATGTAGCACTGATGTTAAACGCATTGAATATTTTAAACAAATGCGAGTTAGACTACAAAACATCGAAAAATGCTAGGCTGCATGTAGAACTGTGCTTAATGAAATTAAGCCATATCCAATCGTATATCAACCTACAAAATAGTGGTGTTGACTTAAAAAAAAAATAGTTGATTTTTCAGATTCAACACCAGCAGTAACTACTGAAAATAAACCAATTAGCAATAACACCATTGTTAATACACTAGTAAATACTGAACCTACTACTACACCAAACATTGTTCAGAAGCAGCCAATTGCTGTTCCTGAAAATAAAGTTATAACCAACAACCTGCCTCCAATGCCTAAAACTGGAGGTTTATTTGGTAAAAAATCGGAAGATTCTATTGCGCAAATGAGGGAACAAATGGCCGAAAAACTTAAAAACGAAAGCCAAGAAACCCAAAAGCAAGACGAAGAAAACATCACCGAAACAGTTGTAGTTAGTCAAGATGAGGCTTATACCGAAGCCGATATGTACCGGGTTTGGCATGAGTTTATAGCTCAGCTAAACAAGGGCAGTTTAAGCTTTATGAAAGAGCGTAAACTGAACAATACCAACCATAAAATAAGTGTAATTTTTGCAAGTAACCACGAAAGAAGTTTATGCGAAGAACATCGTTTAAATGCATTGCAATATTTTAGAATTAACCTAAAAAACACCCAAATAAATTTAGATTTTGAGGTAGATGCCACATTAATTCCTGAAACAAAATCGCTATCGGTAGAAGATAAGTTTAACAAAATGGTGGAGCAAAACCCTGATTTAGCCACACTTCGCCAATTACTTGAATTGGAAATTGAATACTAAAGGATTTCTGATTTTTGAGGTGTGATTTGTGATTTTGCAGAAACTAGCCACAGATTTCACAGATGACACAGAAAATTTAATTTACACCAAATAATTATAAATTGCGTTTAACAACTAAAACTTTTTTGTGATGAAATATTGCCTCCTTCTTTTCTTTTTTGTGCTCCAATTAATTGGTTTTGCACAGCGAAAAAATTACCCAATGGCAGTTATTGCTACAAACTCAAATCACTTATTTATTCGAAACATTAACAATCCATTTCAGGTTGCTGTACCTGGTTATTTTGATAAAGATATTGTGATAACAACAAATGTTGGTAAAATTGAGCATAATGAAAATTCTGTAGACTATTATCTTAATACAGGTTTATGCAATGAAAAAACATTAACTCTTTGCGTTTTTTTAAAGAAACCCAAGTGTAAATTATTTAAAATATTTGAACAGGCTTATAAAATAAAACCATTCCCTAAACCTCAAGTATTTTTAGGACAAATAATTGATAATGGTTTTGTTTCATATAAAATGTTAAATAACTCACATTCAATATTTACAATGCCATTTGGGTTCGACTTCACACTTTGTGATTTTCAACATAGAGCAAAAGAATTTAAAGTTAAACACAATCATAAAGATGGCACCATAACCATTTTTAATGCAAAAGGTAATCTTTTAACTGAGGAAATGAAGGAATCATTCAAAAAGGCCGACACTGGAGATATAATAACAATTTATGATGTAATAGTTGAGGGCCCAAATGGAATTGAAAAAGTAGATGACGAATTAATTTTAGAAGTAAAGAAAACTTAAAATAAACCTATGAAATATTGCCTTCTTCTTTCCTTAATAATGCTCCATTTGATGGGTTTTGCACAGCAAAAAAGCAAGCCTATTGCAGTAGTGGCTGCTACCAAAATGAATGTGGTTTACAAGTCAATACCAAATCCAATAGCTATTGCGGTTCCTGGCTATAAGGCCGAAGATTTAGTAGTAAAGGTAAGTGTAGGAACCATTTATAAAGAGCAAGAAAACCAATACATTTTCTTTTCTTCTGCAAAAGATACAAACGAAGTTACTTTTACAGTATTCGTTAAACTAAAAAACAAAAAGTTAAAACTCATTAGCTCTTCTCTTTTTAGACTTAAAGAAATTCCCAAACCCAATATTTGCTTCGGTTCAAATTGTGCTAATAGTTTACTTTTTTACAACAATCTTCAAAAAATAATTGCACTTTATACAATAATGGATTGGAATATCACCATGTGTGGTTTGAGATTTGAAGTAAAAGAATTTAAAGTTAAACACATCAAGACCAATGGCGATAGTTCTATTTTTCAAAACAACGGACCACTACTTAATAACGAGATAAAAGAATCGTTTAAAAATGCGGAAGATGGCGATACTATTATTATAAACGATGTTAGCGTTATTGGGCCAAGTGGATTATTAAAACTTACAGATGAGTTATTTTTTGTAATCAAAAAACCATAACCCAAAGCTTCCTATAAGCGAAACTATTGTAAAATGAAACAAACCTCGCAAAAGCAGCATGGCTAAGAAACAAAACTAAATCATGCGATGAATAACACCATTATTCACCGCATTTTTTACGGATAATAAAAACACGTTCAAATTAGTTTAATTAAATTAACTACTAACTATCAAATTGTTAAACTGAAATAAATATTGACATGCGGAGAATAATACATATATTTGCCGCACAATATGCGGAGATTAGCGCCTTATATACACCAAAACAATAATTGGCCAAACTTTACTTGGAATAACGATGAGCTCTTATTGCTACTTGGCTCTGTGCGCAATTTGCAAGGCAAATTAATGGGTAAAATGGAAGCCATAGGCTTTCATTTAAAAAACGAAGCCTTGCTAGAAACACTTACTTTAGATGTTTTAAAATCTACCGAAATAGAAGGCGAAATATTGAATGCAGAACAGGTTCGTTCATCGTTGGCGCGCAAATTAGGGCTAGACATATCAGGCTTAGTGCCATCGGATAGAAACACAGATGGCATGGTAGATATGATGCTAGACGCAACACAAAACTATACCGAAAAACTCACAAAAAAGAGATTATTCAGTTGGCATACTGCACTTTTTCCTTTGGGACAAAGCGGCATGTACCAAATAACAGTTGGTAAGTGGCGCACAGATAGTACCGGCCCTATGCAAGTAGTATCTGGCGCTATGGGAAAAGAAAAAGTACATTTTGAAGCACCCAACTCCAACTTACTTGAAAAAGAAATGACCGCATTTCTAAGTTGGTTCAACAATCAAAAAAAGCTAGACCCAGTGTTAAAAGCAGCCATAGCACATTTATGGTTTATAACTATACATCCATTTGACGATGGAAACGGACGCATAGCACGTGCATTAACCGATATGCTCCTAGCCCGATCGGATGAAAGTGCACAACGTTTTTACAGCATGTCGGCTCAAATACGCAAAGAAAGAAAGCAGTATTACGAAATATTAGAAAAAACCCAACAAGGAAATTTAAACATAACCGCTTGGCTAAATTGGTTTTTAAACTGTATGCTCAATGCACTAAAAAATACCGATGAAGTATTGGCTAAAATACTTTTTAAAGCAAAATTTTGGAAACACCATGAAACAACTGCATTTAACAGTCGCCAACTATTAATAACCAATAAGCTTTTAGATGGATTTGATGGTAAATTAACTTCATCAAAATGGGCTAAAATAGGTAAATGCTCAGCCGATACAGCCCTGCGCGATATACAGGATTTGATAAATAAGGGGGTGCTAAAAAAAGAAAATGCAGGCGGAAGAAGTACTAATTACGAAATAAACACGAATTTATAATGCACTGAAAATTATTTTATTACAAAAATATGCGGTGAATAATTACTCTAATCTCCGCAAAATATGCAGAGAATAAACAGGATATTCTCCTCATAAATAACATAAAATTCTTATTATCAACTAAATACTTAAAATATTTATTTCGTTATTATTTTGCATTTCCTGCGGAATACTGCTTAAAATAGCATCTTTCAAAACCCGAATGAGCCTTTCTTTTACATATTGATGATGGGTAACTAAACTAATTTCTCTAACTGGTGTGGGAGGTTTAAAGTATCTAATTTGTTGCTGCTGTTTTTCAGTTAACTTTTTGGCTGCCAATTCTGGAATTATGGTTACGCCATAATTATTATCTACTAAATTAATCAATGTTTCAATACTGCCTGCTTCGTAATTTAAAGCATGCTGAAGGTGATTTTGTTTTTTTAACTCACACAAGTTTAATATTTGATTGCGCAAGCAATGACCTTCTTCTAAAAGCCAAAGTTTATTCATGTCAAGCTGCTGAGGCAATACAAATTCTTTATCAAATTGAGGCTCATTTTCGTTTACATACAAAAAATATTTTTCGTAATAAAGCGGAGTTTCTTGAATTGATTTGATGTTTAATGGTGTGGCCAAAATACCTACATCTATTTCGCCTGATTTTAGTTTTTGAACCAAAGCATCGGTAGTAAATTCGTAAACATACAAACTTAATTTAGGATATAAATTGCCCATTTTTTTCAAAAACAAAGGCAGTAAATAAGGCGCCACAGTTGGAATAATGCCAACTTTTAATGTTCCCGAAATTTCGCTTTTTTCTTGCTGAAGCATTTCTTTTAAATAATTTGCCTCACTTATAATTCTGCGCGATTGTGCTATAATTTTTTCGCCAATAACAGTTGGCACTACAGGCTGTTTACTTCTATCAAAAATAACTTCGTTTAATTCTTCCTCCAGCTTTTTTATCATCATACTCAGTGTGGCTTGCGTAACATTACAAGCCTGCGATGCTTTTAAAAAATGGCGGTAATTATCTACAGCAATAATGTATTCTAGTTGTTGTAAGTTCATTTTAAAAGTGTTAGACAGAATCTATACAAATATAGACATAATCAGTTTGATTGAACACAATAAAACTTACATTTTTGTAGCACAATAAAACACCAAAATTATGAAACACAATTTAACATCAATTGGATTAAACACCGAGTTAAGCCAAAAAATAAGCCAAAATTTAAATACCCTTTTAGCTAATTACCAAGTACTTTATATGAATACCAGAGGTTTTCATTGGAACATAAAAGGCGAAAAGTTTTTTGAATTGCATTTAAAATTTGAAGAATTGTACAATAATTTTCAAATAAAAATAGATGATATAGCCGAACGTATTTTAACCTTAGGCGGAACTCCTCTGCACAGTTATTCTGATTACTTAAAAACATCGAGCATTGCCGAGACTACCAATATTAGCAATGGAAAAGAGGCTGTTAAAGCCATTGTAGAGTCGTTTCAAACCATTATTATTATACAGCGCAGCATTTTAAGCCTTGCCAGCGATGCTAATGACGAAGGAACCAATGCCTTAATGAGCGATAATATTAGAGAACAAGAAAAAATGATTTGGATGTTTTCGTCATTTTTAAATAATTAATAATCATACAATTGTAAACAAAATGAAGAAGTTATTTTTATTAATTACTATTATTGGGATTGGATATAAAACCCAAGCACAAACTATTTTTGATGCTTGCCGCAATGGAGATACAGCGCAAATTCATTCTTTACTTACTACTAATAAAAAATTAGTAAATGAAACTAACGACAAAGGATTTAGTCCATTAATGATAGCAGCTTACGGCAACAAAACCGAAGTAGTAAAATTATTATTGTTAATGAATGCCGATGCAAACCATTCGGATAAAATGGGAAACACCACCTTACACAGTGTGGCTTTTAAAGGCTTTACCAATATTGCTGAAATACTTATACAACAAGGTGCAAACATAAATTTAGTGAACGTTAATGGAGCTTCTCCATTAATTTATGCTTGTACTTTTGGACATAAAGATTTGGTAAAACTTTTATTAAAAAACAATGCTGTTACAACACTAAAAGATAATAATGGAAAAACAGCTTTAGATTATGCCATTGCCAATGGACATAAAGAAATAGCAGAATTATTAAAGTAAATTATTTTAGCTTACTTAAAGGTATTTTTAAATCAATTTGGCCTTCGGCATAACTGGTAACCTCATAAGGATTATAAGTAAAAACCAAAGTATCGTTTATCAAACCAAAATTACTGTTTAAACTAAATACATTTTTTTCAAACCAATATCCTTGGTCGTTAATTGACTTAGTGCTATCAATTTGTTTCAATGTATAAAACTGTTGTTTTGCCAATTGCTCTAATTTTAAAGTATCCTCCACTAATTCGTTAATAGAAACTCGCTTACCATTGGTAGCATCAAACACATGGTACAAAGTAGCATAATTGCCATGAGCACCTCCTGTGTATTGATAATTTTCGTTTTTTAGTGTTACATATTTTTCGTTATGAAATGCAACAGCTAATTTTAAATTATAATTGTAAGTAAGCGGAAAATCAGCTTCGTTAAACTCTGAAAAATCACGTAAATAATCTTGATAAAAACTATCTGATTCAGCTTTAACCAATTGCTTTAAATCGGTAATTTTGCTTTCATCTTCAAAAAATGTTTGACCAATAAAAGTATTGATTGAGTCAATTAATTGTTGGTTTCCATCCTCAAAAATTGGAATACTTGCCTCAAAAGTGCAACTACGTGAGCTATCTCCAGCAATTGGAAATTGCGTATTAGCAATTTTAAAATCACTAAATTTAAGCTCCTTTGGTTTTTGATTACAAGCTGCAACCAAAACTAAAAGCACTATTGATAAAACTGAATTAAGCTTTAGTTTCATTGAAATGTTTTTTAATGGTTTCGAAAGCACCATTATTTACAGGTACCAATGGTAAACGAACAATATTTTGACAAATACCCATTAAGCTTAATAATGCTTTTATACCACCTGGATTTCCATCTAAATAAATTGATTTCATTACATCGTATAACTCAAAATGCAAAGTACGAGCGGTTACAATATCGTTATTCAAAGCAGCACGAACCATATTAGAAAACTTTTTAGGATAAGCTTGACCAATAACCGAAATTACTCCTGTCATGCCCATCGAAATAAAAGGAACGGTTAAATTATCATCGCCACTAACTACCGAAAAACCTGCAGGTGCTTGATGAATTAAATCCATAAATTGTTCTGAGTTTCCACTTGCTTCTTTTACAGCTATAAATTTACTATTGGCTTTTGCTAAACGCAAAGTAGTTTCGGCTGTCATGTTACTGCCAGTTCTTCCTGGAACATTGTATAAAATAATAGGCTTAGCGCTGACCTCAGCCACTTTCATAAAATGTTGGTAAATGCCTTCTTGGCTTGGTTTGTTGTAATAAGGACTAACCGAAAGTACCGCATCGTAACCAGTAAAATCAAACGATTTGATATAGTCAGTTAACTCAGCAGTATCGTTTCCACCTAAACCAGCCACACATTGCACTCTGCCTTTAACTTGTTGTTGAACAAATTGATAAACCTGCTTCTTTTCGTCTTTACTTAAAGTTACGCTTTCGCCTGTGGTTCCTAATGCTACCACATACTCTACTCCTCCGGTAATTACGTGCTCAATTAAGTTTGACAATGCATCAAAATCAATTGACAAATCGGCTTTAAAAGGGGTTACTAATGCTAATCCTGTGCCTTTCATGGTTTAATCAATTTGTTAAATTTAGTATTATTTATTTGTGAGCTATTAAGTAAATATCCCAAGTTTTATCCAAATTATCTTTGGTTAAATGAAAATCCTGAGTGGTTATTTTTAAAGTATCGTTATTGGTTTCTTTTAAATTTTTACGCATAATGCTGGTTAAAAAATTATAAGGAGCCACTAACCAATTAGCAGGAACTAATTTATGTAAACCCAATGGATCTAACATTAAAATACGTTTTGCCCATTTGGAGTTATCATCGTAATATTTGTTTACGGCTTCATTGCCTTGCAAACCTTGTAATTCAATTTTAGAAAATACGCTTGATGCTTCTTTTTGCATTTCGTCAAAAGTATATTCATGCACATGGAAGGGATTACGCGCAATGCTCATTTTTACATTTGGAGTAGTGCAAATAAAAACACCTCCTGGCTTAAGCACACGTTTTACATCTTCCATAAATGCTTTGCGTAGTTCAATATGTTCAATAAATTGAAATGCGGTTACTACATCTACACTTTCGGTTTCCAAAGGAATGGGTGGAACTTTACCCGATTTAAAAGTTAAATTGGTTTTAGCTGCATGTTTTTTGCGAGCATCGGCTATGGTAACTTCGCTATAATCAACACCAACGGTACTAATGGTAAAATCAGCTAAATACTGAGTTCCGTAACCATCAGCGCAGCCAATATCGGCAGTATTTTTATTAGTTATATATGGTTTGGCAAATTCGTAAGCATAAAAACATCTTTGAACTGTTACATTATTGCTATCCTCAAAACTAGGTCTTTCTCTATCAAACATTCAATTGTTACTTTTTTTGAAGGAGCGAAAGTAATTATTTTATTTAAAATATTGATGGTGCAAAAACCTAAAAATTGCTAGTGCAATATAGCCTAACAAAGACCTGATTTTTCAGTTTTTAAAAAATGATTTATGCGCGATTTAGCCTCTAAAACAACCTTTCAGCAGTATTATTTCAAAGACAATATCTAACTTAAACTACTATTATACAGCAATTTAAAACAAAATTACAAGCTATGTCTGCAACTAATGTTTATTTTGATTTTAATCATTGCAAGGCATTGAAGCTCAAAAAGTGCTTTTATAAATCAAAATAAAAAATACTTTCGCATTATATTTATTTAATATAAAACTCTGAATATGACAAACATTTCTATCTTAGATAGGATTTTGAAAAGTGCTTCTACAGCACACCAAAACCTTACCCCTGCCGAGTTAGTAAGCCATGCAATTATTAATGGCGAAGGCGTATTAACTGATACTGGCGCGTTAATGGCTGATACTGGTGAATTCACTGGTCGTTCGCCTAAAGACAAATTTTGTGTGGTAGATAGCAAAACAGAAAATACTGTTTGGTGGGGCGATGTTAATAATCGTTTCGAGAGCGACAAGTTTGAAAAATTAATGAACAAAGTAATTGCTCATTATGCAGGTAAAAAAGTTTACATGCGTCATGCTTATGCTTGTGCTGACCCTCGTTACAGATTAAACGTAACAGTAGTGAACGAAACTGCTTACCATAACTTATTTTGCAATAATTTATTCCTTCGCCCTGAGGCTAGCGAATTACCAACTTTTGAAACTGAATGGTTAATTTTAAATGCACCAAGTTTTAAAGCTGTAGCTGCTGAAGATGGAACTCGTCAACACAATTTCTCTATCATTGATTTTTCAAGAAAAATTATTTTAGTAGGTGGTAGTGGATACACAGGTGAAATGAAAAAAGGTATTTTTACTGTATTAAACTACGTATTACCGCAAGAACGCAATACTTTATCAATGCATTGCTCAGCAAATATTGGTAAAAATGGCGATACTGCTGTATTCTTTGGTTTATCAGGAACTGGTAAAACTACTTTAAGTGCTGATCCTGAACGTAAGTTAATTGGTGACGATGAGCATGGTTGGGCTGAAGATTCAGTATTTAACTTTGAAGGTGGTTGCTACGCAAAATGTGTAGATTTAACTAAAGAAAAAGAGCCTCAAATTTTTGATGCCATCCGTTTTGGTTCGTTGGTAGAAAACACTCGTTTTATTCCAGGAACTTCTACAGTTGATTATACCAATATTTCGGTAACTGAAAATACACGTGCAGCTTATCCAATTGATTTAATTGATAATATAGCTGTACCTTCGGTAGGAAAAACTCCAGAAAATATCTTCTTTTTAACGGCAGATGCTTTTGGTGTATTGCCTCCAATTTCTAAGTTAAATGTTGGTCAAGCTATGTACAGCTTTATCAGTGGTTACACTGCTAAAGTAGCTGGAACAGAAGCTGGAGTTACTGAGCCATCGGCTACTTTCTCGGCTTGTTTTGGTAAAGCATTTTTACCTTTACACCCAGGAAAATACGCTGAATTATTAGGTAAAAAATTAAAAGAAAATCCTAATGTAAATGTTTGGTTAATTAACACAGGCTGGAGCGGTGGTGCTTACGGAACTGGTTCACGTATGAAATTATCTTTCACTCGTGCAATGATTACCGCAGCTTTAAATGGCGAATTGAACAATGTAACATTTGAGCAACACCCAGTATTTGGTTACCAAATGCCAACTACTTGCCCTAACGTACCAACTGAAATTTTAAACCCACGCAATACTTGGGCTGATAAAGATGGATATGATGCACAAGCTAATAAATTAGCGGCTATGTTTGTTAAAAACTTTGAGCAATATGCAAGTGGTGTAAGCCAAGAAATATTAGACGCAGCTCCAAAAGCTAGTCAAACTAACTAAGGTTTTACTTCCATAACTTTGTCAAAGTTTTAAACTTTGACAAAGTTGTAATAATAAAAAAAGCGACTCGAAAGGGTTGCTTTTTTTTAATCACTTAAACTTTAAACTAAAACTATGAAAAACCTCAAATTAATTCTTATTGGATTGTTTTTATTTTACTATTCAAGTTTAACATACTGTCAATTACCACAAGGGAAAGCAAAATTGATAAAATTCACAAACACTAGTGAACTATTAAAGGTGCCAGAAGGTAAAACATGGTATATTACCTCAGCTTTTTCAAGCCATAATTACAAACCTTTTATCCCTGAAATTGCTAACATTTATATCAAATCAATTAATGGAGCTGAGCTTACTAATTTTGAAACAAATTTAGTTGGCCCTTGTATATTTTCATACTTCACTTCTACGATGGTCAATGTTAATTTTCCAATCGCTCTTCCGGAAGGATCTACAATCAGTTTTATAATAGTTAAGCATAATATGCAAGCATTTTGGAAATCAAAAGAAGCTGATTTTACTGGATATGTTTCTATAATAGAAACCGATATCCATTAAATAAATAACATACTTGAGTTTTAAAAAAAGCGACTCGAAAGGGTCGCTTTTTTTGTTGGGTTAATGCCATTGCAGGCGTCCTCGCCTGCAAATAGATGATGGCATGAATTAAGAAACCATAACAACAAACAAATTAATTTCAGAACTCGTTATTAATAAACGATTATCTTTTTTTCTTCAAAAGAATAATATAAACTTTTCCTATATACTTTTTTGGAGTGAACAAAATCAATTCTAACATCCTTAAATGCCTTTATTATTATTTGTTTACATTTCTTAAATTCTTTTTTTTCTTCTAAATCATATTCATCTTTTCCACCATAGGCTTGATATAATGAATAAACGCCTTTAAGCTTATTTGAAATGGAAAATTTAAGTACAATTTGCGGGCAATTTATTTCATTTTTTCCTGTTAACACTTTTGTTAAAACATCACTCAAATATTTATTTAAAGTATCTTCAATACTTGCCATGTATTTCTGATGAGGAAGGTTTTTTCTTATTTTTTTTAGTTCTTTGTCAGTATGCATATAAGGGATTTGAATAGACTCGCTTAAACCATATATGAAATAATGTTTTCCTTTTGGAAGTTTAGCTATAAATGAATCTAATTTTTCCTTTAACTTTAATTCTTTTGAGATGTAATCACAATTTAAAAGGATTTGTGATTTATAGGCAATTTTGTCATTTTGTTCAGAGAGATATACATATCGTTGTTCTTTGTAATTATTACCAAACTTAAATTGAAATTGTACTGAAAAACTGTTTGGTAATTTTGGTTTCCAATTCCAATATTTAATATCATAACTTGTTGGAATATTATATTGACCATTTGAAAATAAATGATTTGCCACTTTCGAACAGTAAATACTATCAATTTCTATTTTTTGAAATAAATATTTATGCATTTTATGTGTTTCATAATCAGTTCGTTTAAACTTACCTTCCAATATATAATTTAGCAAGAAGCCATGAAATAAACCACTATCATTGCCATAAAGTTCAATTATTTGACTAGGCAAATGCACTCTAATGTATTTGTTATATTTAACTTTATTGACCATAGGCAAACCAAAGAGTACGCTGTCAACCACTGGAGACTTAGAGTATTGATATCTATAAATTTGACTGTATTTCCTTGTTTGTATTTCTTTATTTTTGCATTGAACAAAGAATAAAGTGCAAAGCATTAATATAGTGATTAATCGGGACTGTTTATTCAAATATAACATCAAAGTATAGTTTATTTTTTACTATTTCCTATTACAATAATACTCTACTGTGTTTGTATTTGCAATCCAAATCACTCAACTTAAGATTGTAATCATTTTATATCTAACACAATCATTTCTGACATCCCTAACTAGTCTATTCAAAAACCTGCAACGCTAGTTTATAACATTTTTAATTACACCCAATTTTTCTTCCTGCAACTTGCAGCAAACTTTATTGCCATTGCAGGCGTCCTCGCCTGCAATAAAAATAGCCTAATTGATGTTGGCGAGGACGCCAACATCGGCTGAAAGAATATAAAAAAAAGCGACTCGAAAGGGTCGCTTTTTTTGTAAGGTAAAATACAAAATCCGAATTTAGCTTCACTCTAAAATTCAAATTGTTTACTATTTTTGGTTATTTTTTCTTTTCCATTTTCGTCAGGTTCATTGGTTTCATAATCAATGTTAACTGTGTTTTGTTTTATAGCTATATTTGAATTGGTGCCGTATACACCACTACCAGACGGACCGTCAGCACTGCCTTCCAAGTTCAATATCAATTGTTCTTGTTTTTCGCCCATTACATAGGCATTTCTTTTTTGAACACTCAAGAACAAAACAAAACTCCAAGTGCCTGAGCCTCCACCATTGCCTGATGTTTCTACTACATGGATATTATTGTCGGTTTTGCCTAAGTACTTATAAGCAAAATGGCCTAAATCATTTCCATCTTTATCTGTGCCAAAATAAATTTCGTATTTACCTAAACACGAATCGCAAAAATAACGGTTGCTGTCATTGGCCTTTTTCAAATCTAAAGCAGTAATGATTGGTCCATCCGACATATCAAAATCGCCTCCAGTTAGCTCATGAATAACCCTTGGATTAATTGGCTGACCGTTGATGGTAAATTTATTATTAAGTTCATCTAAAATACTATCTATTTGTGTTTTAGTTTTAGTTTCGGTTTGGCTTTGTTGAGCAGCTATTTTTTTATTATCTGAACTGTTACAGCTTAAAATCGTTAAAGCTGTCAATACTATTAAAATGGTTTGTTTTATCATTTGTCAAATTCTTTTATTTTTTCAATAATAATGGTATTTATAATAAATTACTATTGCTAATTGAACTTAGAATCTCTAATTTTAAAATAAAAAATATGGCTCTTTTGATAGATATTGAAAAACTAAATACTCAAGAAAGATTGGAACTTGCCAATTACCTTTGGGATAGTATAGAAAATCCTAAAAATGAATCTGTCATTTCTGATTGGCATATTGAAGTTTTGGAAGAGCGAATGAAAAACAAAACTACAAACACCAATAAACTAAAAACTTGGGATACACTTAAATTGGAATTAGTTCAAAAACACCAATAGTTAAAGCAAATAGCAATTAGATTTTCAGTAAAATTATTTAAATTCGACTCATGTTCAGATTAGATAAAACAGCAGGAAAAAAAGTAAAACTTGGACAGGAAACTCCAGCTTTTGTTTATTGGCAAACACAACCTTTTGATAAACGTATTTCTGCTATTGAATTTTTAAGAAAACAAGTACATGGAACTCAATCAAGACTTCAAAGAGTTTATAGAATTATTAAACTTACAGATTTATAAAGACACAACTTGTCAATCAAAAGATTTAAAGAACCTATTCAATTGATTAAATTAGTTAAACCATAAATCATTATTACAATTCACTCAATATTCCTTTTTCGTCATTCATATTTCAAAATTTATCATTAATACTTCCTATTTTCGCAGCCCTCTATGCATTTAACTCAGGAGCAAATTGACATTGTTCAATCAACAGGAAATATTAAAATAAACGCGGTAGCTGGTTCGGGTAAAACCACTACCATTATTGAATATGCCAAAGCTCGCCCTGCTAATAGCCGCATTTTGTATTTGGCTTTTAATAAATCTGTAAAGTTAGAAGCTAGTAAAAAATTTACCGATAGTGGTTTAAATAATGTGCAAGTGGAAACAGCGCATTCGTTGGCATTTAAATACGTGGTAATGCAAAGCAATTACCGTGTAAGGCCGCAAGAATATAAAACCCAAGAATTAGTACAACTTTTAAACCTAAGAATTAGAGGCGAAAAACATGCTGAATACATAGCTGCCAATCATATTAATAAATTAGTGGCTTACTTTTGCAATAGCAATAAAAGCAAGGTTCAAGACCTTAATTATTTGGATTTGGTAACTGACGATTTAGCCAAAGATTTTGTTCAAAAACATTATGAATTAATTGTTCAAAATGCGCGTGAATTATTGGCTAAAATGAATAGAGCTGAAATTGAAATTACACACGATTTTTACTTGAAAAAATTTCAATTGCTTAATCCCGCTTTGCCTTACGATTATATTTTGTTTGACGAAGGGCAAGATGCTTCGCCTGCTATGTTGGATACTTTTTTAAATCAAGCTGCCACCAAAGTAATTGTAGGCGATACCCACCAGCAAATTTATGGTTGGCGGTTTGCAGTTAACTCGTTGGAAAAAGCAAATTTTACAACCTATAACCTTTCGGTTAGCTTTAGGTTTAGTCAAAATGTGGCACAATTGGCGAGCGAAATTTTAAAATGGAAAAATTATTTTAACCAACCTTTACAGCTTACCATCACCGGAAAAGGACAAAATAAAAATGGCACAACCAAAGCCATTATAGCCAGGACCAACTTGGGTTTAATACTAAAAGCCATTGAGTTTATAACCGAAAACACGCGTGTAAAACACATTTATTTTGAAGGCAATTTTAACTCTTACACCTATGCTGATGATGGAACATCGCTTTACGATGTGTTGAATTTATACAATAACAAACGCAGTATGATTAAAGACCCCATGATTAAAGAAATGAAAAGCATGGGCGAGTTAGAAGATTATATTGAAAAAACCGAAGACAAGCAACTTGGCATGATGGTAGAAATGGTGAAAGAATACGAAAATGAAATTTACGACATCATCAAAACCATTAAAAGCAAACATGTTGAAAATGCTGAAAAACACAAGGCTGAAATTATATTCTCAACGGTTCACAGATGTAAAGGCATGGAGTACGATAGCATTGAATTGGTAAATGATTTTATAACTGAAGACAAGCTAGAAAAACTAAAAGATAAGAAGGAATTAGAAAAAGAATTGGAACTAAATATTCCAAAGCTAAATGAAGAAATAAACCTTTTGTATGTGGCAGTTACTCGTACTAAAAATACGCTAAAAATTCATCAAGATTTATTGCCAAAGGCATTTGAAAAAACACCTGAAATTTTGGTGATTGAAAAGAAAAAACCTGAAAAAGCAACAGTACCAGAAAGTAATAAAATTGTTAAACAACCTTATCGCAGAGTAGTAATTTACGATAAAGATGAAGCCAGTATTTATGGCGATGTATTTGAACCAAAAGTTACCAATAAAAAGCCAAAAGAAGCTTACCAACCTTGGACCAAAGAGCAAGACGATTTATTAAAACGACTGTACCAAACTGGCATGAGCATGACCGATTTATCGAAACAATTTAACCGCACCAAAGGAGCCATTTGGTCAAGAGTAAAAAAGTTAGGAATTGATGTGATGTAAGTGAAATATCCTTAATTGCGAGAATGAAATTATCTGCTAATAAAATATATACTTTAAATGATTGGACTTTTACCAAAAATATTCCAGATGACGAAAGAATATTACGTGTTAAAATTTATCTTAAAAGCCCTGATCAAAATTCTTATATTCATTTAGAAATTCCTGAACGAAAAAAGTTCAGCAATAATCATTTTAAAGCAAGATTCAATAAACTCATAAATAATTCAATTATTTCTGATTATGAAATTATTGGAAATAAAGTTAAGCCAAGAGGAATAATTACAAAAATTAAACTTTCGGAATTAAGCTTAATTGCTAAACTTCAATTTGTCGATTACATTTTCATTGATAAAATGAATGGTGCTAAGAAAAAAAAGGATAAAAAGGAACTTGAATTTTTTTGTGTAAGGATGACTGTTTTGATACAAGTAGAAGGAGTGTTTTCTGGAATGCAAACATATGAGGACAGATTTGTTCTAATTAAAGCAAAAGACTTTGAGGATGCTTATAGGAAATTGGAAAAACAAGAACAAGTTTACGTAAAACCATATTTAAATACTGATATGCGTTTAGTAAGATGGAAAATTATAAGCTATGATGACTGTTACTCAACAGGAATAAAAAACTTAGAAGAATTTAATAATAAGGAAGGTGTTGAAGTATTTTCGAAACTTGGTACACGAAAAGTCGATAGCAAAAATACGTGGGATGGCAAATAAAATCATAGTCAAACTAAAACAACTAGCTTACTTTAACATTAAAGTGTCTATACATTATCAGATAAATTCTTAACAGCATAAATTGGTAGAATTTTTACTTCATTTACTACTGAAAAATTTTCTAGTGAAAGCCTAAAACCCTGTGACAGATTTTTTTCTTTTAGAAACAAATACAAGCTTTGCATGCTGCCTTTTGTACCTGCTTTAACTTCAATTGGAACAATAATGTTACCAAACTGCCAAATATAATCAACCTCCGCTTGGCTGTTTTTTGCTTCTCTGTGCCAATAATACAAATCTGTTTTTTCGTAACAGTCAACTGCTTTTATTAGCTCCAAACCAACAAATAACTCTGCAATATTTCCTTTGTTTGTTACATTAAAATCATTGCTAATTAATAAATCGGCAATATTCAACCCTAAAATCCGTTGAAATATTCCTGTGTCAAAAATTAACCATTTTGTTTTCTTGGTATTTATTTCTGCCCCAAGTGGAATTCCATTGGCTGCGGTATGAGTAACTCCATAAACCAATCCAGCCATTTTTAGTAATTCAATGGCTTCCTTTACTTGTAAATTATTTAGTGTTGCATTTGGATAAGTGTATGTAAATTTTTGCCCAACTTGCTGCGCAATGGCATTAAATACTTCCAACAACCTAGCACTTGAAACCTTGTTTTTATATTTAGCAAAATCAGCTTGAATGGAAATAACTAAATCGTTTAAAACCCTTTGTACTTCTAGCAAATCATTATTTTTTACATAAGCCGCAACGGCTTCTGGCATACCGCCAATAATCAAAAACTTTTTATAATAATTAACCAATTTTTGATGCACCAATTCAGAAAGTGGTTTTGAAACAGAAGCTTTATTTAAAGTTTCGAGTAATTTATTTTCATTATGTGCCAATAAAAATTCATCGAACGAAAGTGGATACATATATATTGAACGCACCCTGCCAACAGCAAATGAAGGTAATTCAGCCAATGCAAATTCTAATAAAGAACCGGCTGCTATTACATGGAGATTAGGCATTTTTTCATAAAAATACCTGAGCATGGAAATAGCTGGAATACATGCTTGAATTTCATCTAAAAATAATAAGGTTTCACCCTCAATGATTGGCGTATTGGTTAAAACTGAAATTTGCTCACAAACTTCGGTTACTGATAAGTTTTTATTGAATAGCTCTTCGAAACCAGCATTTTCGTCAAAATTGATTTCAACAAAATACTTAAACTGCTTCGCTAAATTTTTTACAGATGATGATTTTCCAACTTGTCTTGCACCTCTTAAAATAAGTGGCTTTCTGTTTTTTGATAAACTCCAATATTTCAGATCATTATCAACATTTCTATTTAAATACATACTTGTTTTATAAAAAATACAAATCAATAATTACTAGCAAATGTAAAAAATACAAATCAATAAACAAGCAAATTTTGTAAAAATCCAAATCAATATTGCCATTAAAATGCGAAAAATCCAAATCAATAAAATGCAAAAAGCTTACCCAAATTAGTAAGCTTTTAAAAAAAATAAGTCATATAACCAATCAACACTATAGCAATTCAACAATTTAACCTTTCCTCCACTAATCCTCTCTACTTCCATCATCAGCCATACGCACAATTTTTGGAGTAAATTTAGCAACTACATCCACTAAATCTTTTTGCGAATTCATCACCATATTGATGTCTTTATATGCCATTGGGGCTTCATCTAATCCTGCACCAATTAAAGTAACTTGGTTAGCTTCTAAAATAGTTTTCATATCGGTTTGCGAAATATTTTGAATGGCTTTGGTTCTACTCATTTGCCTTCCAGCACCATGCGATGCAGAGTTAATGGCATTGGTATCACCTTTACCTCTCACTAAAAATCCTGGCGCAGTCATAGAGCCTGGAATAATTCCCATCACTCCTTTTCCTGCTGGAGTTGCTCCTTTTCTATGCACAATTACTTCCTCATTATTCCAAACTTCCTTCCAAGCGAAGTTATGATGGTTTTCAATTTTAGCTAAAATATCCCCCCCCACCGCTTTTACCAATTTGTTATGAATTACTTCATGACAAGCAGATGCGTAATCTCCCGCCAAATTCATGGCAATCCAATACTCTTGTCCCGCTTCTGAATTCAAGTCTAAGTATGCTAAGTTTCTTGCTTCTTGTGGCAATTTACATAACGATTTAGCCAACTGGGTATAGTGCCCTGCAATAGTTGCTCCAAATCCTCTTGAACCAGAATGTGTAAGTAATGCCAAATAATTTCCAGCATTTACATTCAACGCTTCATCACGTTCTGCAAACTCAATAATTCCCCACTCCGCAAAGTGGTTTCCACCACCCGAAGTTCCTAATTGCGAGTAAGCTTTATCGTGCATGTTTTTAATAAATGGGGTAATATTAAATTCACTTCTATCCAACACTTCATGATCTGCTTTATGTCGTCCATGAAAACCATGTCCAGCACCAAACTTGGTATTTTCAATCAATTTATTTTTAAAAATAGCTGCATTTTGGTAAAAATAATTTTCTGAAATATCAAAAACAGTTAAGGCCATTCTACATCCTATATCAACTCCTACACCATAAGGAATAATGGCATTTTTAGTAGCCAAAACTCCTCCTATTGGCAGCCCATATCCCTGATGCGCATCTGGCATCAAAGCACCAGCCACAGTAACAGGTAATTTCATGGCAATATCCATTTGCTTGATGGCTCCTTCTTCAATATTTTCTTTTCCGTAAATGGCGTAAGCATTTGCATTTTCAAACAAAGTAATGGTCTCTTCAATTGGCGAATTGGCTTTTTCAATAATGGCGGTAGCTAATTTTCCAAATATTTTATGGTCTAAATATCCAGCTGCATTATCCAATACATTTTTATAATGCATCATCATTTCATCGCGTGTATAGCCAGTTCTTTTTCTGTTAGCTCTTAAAGCCAATCCTAATATTTCACCTTGTTCGTAACCTATTTCTATTAAGTCGTTACCGTTAATTTGTGTATTCATTTTTTTTATTTTTATAAAACCTTCACTTATTTAAATTTAGTAAGGTAAATGCCGCAAGACAATATGTTTAGTCCAAAAAATTTGGACTATTACAAATTGCGCAGCGGTATAAAACCCCTACAAGCCATATTTTTCAATACGTTCAGCCAATCTTGTAGGGGAGTCATTTTGATATGGCAAAGATGCATGCTGAATGATGCAGCTTATTTGCGCAAATAATCAAAAAACCACCTTAAAAGGCAACACATTGATTTTCATATAAATAATTTCAATTTTTATAATAATAAGCTAAATAAACCTTCAAGTGTGCAGCTGTATTGCGTAGTAAAAAAATTTAACTTCGTTTTATTCTATCAAAAACTACTATTCAACTCCGAAAATTTTATTTTTTTGTTTTATAAAAAAAGAAATATAGTTTTGTGCGCTCAAAATAATTACTAATCTATAATAACTACTACAATGAAAAAGTCGCTACATACAATCAGTGCACTGCTTACTGCATAATTGCAGGTAAAATTCATTGTCAATAAATTTCCTGCAATACTTTATCGGTAACTAAAAAAATCAAGTAAGAATTGGTCGTGTTTTGTTATGCCCAATTTTTACTCAAGATTTTTCTGTTTTCCGTTTTTCAATAAGCCCTTTTCTGAGTGCACTATAACCGCATAGTTACATGTTATTAGTTTTAAAGAAATGACTCCAAAGGAGTCAAATGTTTATAGCCGATTATGAATTTAAAACATACGACCCCGAAGGGGTCGAACACAACAACAAATTTTAATTCTATAAACGTTTGACCTTTTCAAGGTCACAAAGATCTCTAATTAATAACATAGAATTCTTAATAGTAAAACTATTAGCTCCAAGCATTACGCATGCTTGGCAGATGGCTTTTTCAGAAAATAAATTCCATCAAAATTTTAATTAACAAGGCTATTGACTGCCTTTTAAAGTCAATATAAAAATTTTTAAAAACTGAATGCATATTAGATCAAAAGATTTAAGCAAAATAGGATATACCAATAACCAAACACGTAGTTTGGCAATTACTATTTTATCAAAACATTACAAGCACCAAAGCAAACAAGAGGCGCTTGATTTATTAACCCAAATAAAAAACAACCCAACAAAATATGAAACACATGAATTTTTAAGCAAAATAGCTTTGCAATTTTTAGACAAAAAGGAAGATAAACACTTTACAGCTTACGATTTATTAAGTGAACCACAACCTGTAAAAACCTTTGGTAACAAGTTTATTGAAACATCGGCCAAGCAGCAAATGGACATAGCTTTACGCTTACCCATTACTGCAAAAGGAGCATTGATGCCTGATGCACATGCGGGTTATGGTTTACCTATTGGTGGCGTGCTTGCTGTTAAAAATGCAGTGATACCTTACGGAATAGGCGTAGATATTGGTTGTCGCATGGCTATGACCATTTTTGAAGCCAATGAACGAGCCTTGACACAATATAGTTATCAATGCAAAATGGCTTTAAAAGAAGGTACACATTTTGGAATGGAAGGCGGATTGGAAACCAAACAATCGCATGATATTTTGGATAGCCAAGTGTTTAACGAAATACCTTTTATTAAACAATTGCAAGGCAAAGCAGCCAGGCAATTAGGTAGCTCAGGCAGTGGTAATCACTTTGTAGAATGGGGCATTATTGAATTGCAAGAGCAAAATAATTTGAACGTAAAAGCAGGTAAATATGTGGCGTTGTTATCACATTCGGGCTCCAGAGGTTTGGGTTCAAATATTGCCATGCATTACTTTCAAAAAGCCATGGATGTATGCAAACTTCCTAATCATGCCAAACAATTAGCCTGGTTAGATTTAAACACTGAATTGGGTATGGAATATTGGTTAGCCATGAATTTAGCAGGCGATTATGCCAAAGCTTGTCATGATGTAATCCATAAAAACTTAGCCAAACAAACTGGATTTAAACCCATAATAAAAGTAGAAAATCACCACAATTTTGCATGGAAAGAAATGGTAGATTGTGAGGAAATGATTGTTCACCGCAAAGGGGCAACACCTGCCAAATTAGGTGAACTAGGCATCATTCCCGGTAGCATGATTCATCCAGGATATTTGGTAAGTGGCAAAGGCAATGAAGCCGCTATCAACTCCGCTTCTCATGGAGCAGGAAGAGCCATGAGTCGCAGCAAAGCCAAACAAATGAATACCGTTTCGGGCATGAAAAAGTTGTTGATTGAACATGGTGTAACTTTAATTGGTGGCAGCACAGAAGAAGCTCCAAATGCGTATAAAGACATAGAACAAGTAATGCGCAATCAAAGCGATTTGGTAAATGTAGAAGGGATATTTTATCCTAAAATAGTAAGAATGAATAAAGAGTAAAATGGAGAAAAAAATAATGCAAATAACCTCGGGCAAAGGGCCCGAGGAATGCGAAAGAGCAGTAGCCAAAGTAGTTGAAAAACTTATGGCTGAAGCCAAAAATAAAAGCATTGAAGTAACTATTATTGATAGTATAAAAGGCCAATTGAAAGGTTGTTATTTTTCAGTAACATTGCTGTTAAGTGGAAATAATATCAGCAACTTTTGTGAACAATGGACTGGCAGCATTTTATGGATAGCTCAAAGTCCATATAGAAAATTTCACAGGCGTAAAAACTGGTTTGTGGGCATTGATTGTTTTGATATAAGCAAAGAGATGAAAATAAAAGAAAGCGATATCAGTTACCAAACCATGCGCAGTGGCGGGCCTGGCGGACAAAACGTAAACAAGGTAGAAACAGCGGTTAGAGCTATTCATTTGCCAACAGGAATATTTGTAACTGCTAACCAAGAACGCTCGCAATTGCTAAACAAAAAATTGGCTTTAGAAAAACTAAAAGACAAACTGATGTTAGATGAAGTAGAAAAAGCCAAAAAACTGGTTCAAGACAAATGGATCAAACACCATCAATTGGAAAGAGGGAATCCTGTAAAAACTTTTAACGAAACATTGGTGTAAAACAAAAGGCTGCCTGAGGGCAGCCTTTTGTTATTAACTTTAAAAAAAGTAAAAATAATTGGTATGTTTGAATAGCTAATATTTTAGAAGAAACAATTTTTTAAAACAATCTGATGAAAAAGAAAATGCCATTAAAGCCATAAAGAAATGAAATATTTTATTTACATATTATTAGGTTTAGTTGTGGTTTCTTGTAACAACGAAACAGCCATAAAAACATTTGAAAAACCCAATACTGATAGTTTAAAAACTGATAGTATTTTAACGTTCTCTTATAAGAATAATATTAGTGATGTCAATATTTCTAATAGTTCTGACAGAAAAATTGATATCCTTTTTAATAGTCTAAAACATTATTTAGGAAGGCAAAAAAAAGATAGAATTAATTTCAGAGTAGAATGTTTGACATGTCAGCCAATTAAAGAATACAAGGGTGGATTACTTTTCGCAAAAAGATTTTTTATTACTCAAGACCAGATACAATTTTTTAAAAATGATTTAAATATATCTGATGATAGTAAAAGTATTGAGCTTTATACTGAAAGGCAAGAAAAAACGAATCCAAAGTTTCAATTTTCAGCCGGAAAATGCAGTATAAAATTTCAAGGGATCTCTTGCAATGATGCAGTTTTCAATAAAGTTAAATTATCATACCCAACAGGAACAATTATCGTTGATAGTTTAATTAATGCCGACTTTTTTGAGTATGATTTAAACAAAGATGGCCAAATGGAACAATATTTATTTGGTGCAAGAAATTGTAGCCAAGAAATAGTTTTTTTGAGAATTAGAAAACCGAAAGATTATTAAAAGCATCAATTAACACAGTTTATTTGACCCAAAATATTCAAAACACAAAAGGCTGCCCTCGAGCAGCCTTTTCAATTTAAGAAAATTATGAATACAATTCCTCTCGCATTTTTACCAAAGTATTTTCGATAGCTAATTTATCAATTTCATCAGGTAAAGAGCTTGTTAAATACGCACTTTCTATCTGTTCTATTAGCTTATCCGACATACTCAATATTTCATCATAAGTATATTTACCAGCTTTTATATCTAGCATTTCTGCTCTGTTATTTCGCCTTACATTTAATTTTCCATCAGCTAATATTTCATAAGCCACTTGTAGCAATCTGATGGTGTGCATCATGTTTTTAGCATCGTAATCAAACGTATTTTTTATGTTATTTTGATATCGTTCCTCATTTCGCTTTTTTACCCAATCCCAATATTGAATATAATCTTTGCAATACGAAGAATAACTATCTAAGTTGAAAAACAAATAAGCCAATTCCTTTTCTCCTTTTGGTATTGAAGATAATGAAACTGTGTTTGAAAGTTCGTTTTGAACAATTCCTTTATAGTTTTTATCGCCTAATTTATCGTAAAACAAAGCATACATTCCTTTGGTATGTGGCATATTTATTAAACCACAATTTTGTTGCACCAAGTTATTGCTTTCAAGCCACTCCTGAGCTGAAATGGTATTATATCCATCTAATATAAAACAAAAATCTAACACAGATTTCTTTTCCTTAGGCAATGGATTCATTATTTTTTTGTTCAATCCTTTAGCCTTTTTTATTTGTGCTATGGCATAACCTGCAAATGTTTCCTTACATTGTTTCGATAAAAACATGTCTATTGTTAAATAATCCATTATGGGGTGTTTATACAAAACACAGTCTGCTGGAGTTGACAATAATTCCAACATATTCGGATTGTTTTTCATTAACAAATCAACATAACGACCAAGCTCATAATACACTATATCGTTGGTTTCGTTGTTTATTTGAGGAGTATAGTTTAATCCGTAAAATTGATTTTTAGGCAAGTAAAAAACGCCTTTTATATCCGTATCAGAACTTGGCGTATTTAACCCAAAAGCATTACTACCACTTATACATTCAAATAGTATCAAGTTATTTTCTTTCAGTTCATCTATAGTCATCATTTGATTGTTTCCTTAAAAAATTGATTCAATAAATTTACATCAAATATTGGCTTGCTTTTAGCATCAGCAGCCAAACTACATTTTTCTAATTCATTTACTATAAAATCTTTTAAAGCCTTATCTAGCTTTACTAAATCAGCTTCTTTAGCAGTTGATTTTATTATTATCAACTCATTTATCATATCATGAAATTGCATTGGCAAAACAGTTATCAACTTCTGTATTGTCATGGGTGCTATTTGATTTTTCTCTACACACCATTTTGCTGAAAGCAATGATCTTAAAACGTAAAACAACTTTTTTATCTTTATCTCATTGTCATCATTCAAACCGCTGAAAGCGTTTTTAGCTATTCCTACATAATGATGCACATTGCCTTTGGCATTAAAATAATTTTGGCACAACGCAAACAAGTTTTCTTTGAAACCATTTTGCTCCATATAAACTATAGGCGATTGCAACCATTCAAAAGGAGTAGTATTTGATTTATAAACCAATTGCAAAACCTTTTTCAAATCCCAACCATATACATCTAACTCATCATTGATTGGAAAACTCATAAAATCATTTTCATTCTTTATAGATAAATAAGACTCCATTGGTTTTACATATATAAACCTTACATCATAATCACTATCAGGCGAGGGAAAACCCCATGCCCTGCTGCCTGATTCATTGGCATATAGTATTTTTATTTGATTGCTTTTTTCTATTTCAAGCAATTTATTTTTTATACCAGTTTTCATTATTTGTTTTGTTTTAAAATGTCAGTTCGAGCGAAGTCGATAACTCGTAATTATTACATTTAGACTCCGCTCAATGTAACAAAAAACGAAGAGGTTGTCCTTTTGGAACAGCCTCTTTTGTTTAATTCAAATTTGTTCCATTTTGTATTTCAATCATTCCATTAACTATGCGCGTTGGGTCGGCAAAAAAGCGGGCCAGCCGAGGTGGTGCGTGGAAGCATTTTTTTGCCTTGTCCCGCTCAGCGGGATTGTTTCTTTTTCATCTAAGGAAAAAGAAAGAAGAGAAAAATACGCTGTTAACAGTTAACATGGTTGCCATTTAAAGGAGATTCCTTCGGAATGACGAGGAGAATCAATGCATTTTACTAATCAACAAACAATTGGGTAACTGCAGCTGCATTCATTGCCCATTGAATGTCGTATATTTCATCGGCATTTTGTTTTTCAGTTACCAAAGTTAAACCTTGCGCTTCGGCTTTTAACATTAACAAAGCACCAATATTTAACTTAGCACCTAATTTAGCTATCAATGCACTTACATTGTTAAAATCTAAACCTTGAACCACTTGTCCTGCAAATGCCATTTCTAACCAAATAATTTGGTTTTTTTCTACATCCAATACACCAAAAACTAAACCTTTAGTAGCACTTTTAGTTACTCTTACTTGATGCTGAACACAGCTTGGATCGTAGGCTACACCGGTAGCATTTGAAATATGCATTGGATATTTACTATTCATCCAACCAATTACCAAATTAGGTGCAATACTTCCATTGCTATATGCATTACAAGTAAATGTAACATATTTTGCTTGGGCTTTTTTCAATACATCCAAATTCATTTCAATGTATTCTGCTGTACCAATTTTATTTGGAATATGTATAATATCACCACTATGCTTACAGCCTGTAGCAATTAAATTGCTGTATGAACAACGTTCCATTTTATTTTCATAAGCAATTACACAACTTAAATCCATATCCAAATGTTGAGCAGGCAAATCTTTACCCCATTGCATAAACAACCTTACCGTATTTCCTTCTACCAAAAATCTAGTACCCATTAATGCCACTGGCAAATCTTGCAAAGTTTCACTTCTATCGCCAATACTTACTGGCATGTTAAACAATGCTTCATCAATATATATGGTTTTATTATCGTTGTTTAAAGCAGCAAAACGTTTTTTCATGGCTTCAAAACACAACTCTTCTACTTGCAATTTCATTTCATGTAATTGCTCTTTGGTGTATAGAGTTAATAATTTATTAGCAGCAATGCGTTTGCTAATTCCACCTAAAGGTTTTACCGAACGACTAACCGTATAATCAAAATAATTTTGAGCATACATGTTTAGCGTAAATACCAATCTTGCTGGCACTTTATCTAATACTTGCTTAAATTCATTGATGGTTTCGGTAGCACCAAACCATAACATATTGGCAAATAAAGAACGAGCAAATAATCCAGGACGTTGTTTTAACAAAGCAAATGTTTTTTCAGCATCGCTTCTTAAACGGTAATGATTTACACTTCCGCTCCATACTGTGTAATGACGATTATAAAACACATCAAGCAAAGCAGCTAACTTTTCAAAACCTTTGCGTTTGCTGTATTCTGCTAAACGCAAAGCACGAATAAACCTAACCCACATGCCTCTTTTTGGATGCATTATTTCGCAAGCATTTTCGGCCGACATATTTAAATTGTTTAACCAAGTAGCAACTGCCAAACATTCAGTTCTTCCATATTTTAACTTTAAAGCAGCTTTTTTATCTAATTTGCTTTTAGCACTATGGCTTGCATACGTGTTAAAATGAAAATTATTGCTAGCTGCCCTTTTCAATATGGTTTTAGGTTCAATTATTTGCAAAAAGCCTGTTTTTTGATACCATAAAAATCGCAAAATATCATTTGGATTATTAAAGTAAGCATTGGCTTTTTCAGCTTGTTTACTTTTTACCAAATAATTTATTGCAAGCATGTTGGTTTCCTTCATGGTTATTTCAACATTTGGCAAACCAAACTCAGTTAACAATAGTTTTAACGAATCAACTTGAGTAGCATCTAAAGCAGTTTTCGATTGTAATAAATCAACCATCAATGCTTTTAAGTTATCTTCAGTCCATAAATCAAGAACTTTTAATTTACTGCCATTACCCATTTGTTCAATTGCTCCAAAACTCATTGGCAAGCCACAAATAGGGCAACCATTGTAAACCGATAAGTTAAAAGTATTTTGCGGAATGATATGACCACAAGCTAACACCATGTTATCATGCGTTTTAAAAGTATTTTCCAAAAATGTTTTTACATGATCAAACAAAGTTTCGTTGGTGGTTTCACCAAAGTTTTTTCTTAATGGAGTCCAGTTTTTATCAATACCCATTACATCCTTTAAGAACTCTAAAATTTGATACTTGTAACCTGTGTTTACCGCATTTATTGAGTGCAATAATTCTTCAGAAAAAGTAAAACCAAGCTCCGCCAATCTTTGCACCATAACTAATGACAATTCACTGATTTTTGGCTCTTTATGCGCAATTAAATGTTGCGGAATAAAGATAGCGTTTTGACGCAAGGCAATTTTTAATAATTCGTTTTTCATTTTTTTATTTTTATAAAATAGATAATTGTATTTCTGAGTTCTACCTAAAAGAGTGTTGAAGTAAGAAATACTTGACCTAATGAATAATGGCAATTGTTAGGCTATCAAAGACAGGATTCGAACCTGCGTAACCAAATTAAGTAAGCTAAACTTGACCATTATTTTGTGGGGCAGGTTGGATTCGAACCAACGTATATGACTTGGATTAAGAAGTAAGTTTCTTTTGACCTTTAAAAAGGTAATTATAAAAACTTTTTCATTGCTCTACCACTGAGCTACTGCCCCCAATTAACAGGTAATTACAAAAGTTTTCATTTGGAGTGGAATAGAAGTAACTTTTATTTGACCTGCTAAATATTTTTATATAAAGAACTGTTTTATTGTTTGTTGTTATTTGATGTGGCAAAGGTGGCGCAGCTTCTGCGCAGCTAACTTGCGCATAAAAAGCTTAAATAAATTTACAATACAATTACTTGATTATCATTTTATTAAATTCAATAAAAATGTAAAATATTTTCAACTAAAACAAACTACGCATTTTGATTGCGCACTTAATAGGTAATAAGATATATTTGAAATAAAAAACTGCACTATGTCTATTAACAAATTGGCCTTAATCAGGTATAAAACCATTGACGAATGTTTACAAAACAGATTCAGAAAATGGACTTTAGATGATTTGATTGAAAAAGTATCGAATGCTTTGTACGAATACGAAGGCATTTCTACTGGCATTTCAAAGCGTACCATTCAAGCTGATATTCAATTGATGCGCAGTGATAAGTTGGGTTACAATGCGCCCATTATAGTTACCGATAAAAAATATTATAGCTACGAAGACAATACATTTAGCATTACCAAAACTCCTATTAACAATGCTGATGTTGAAAAAATGAAAGAAATTGTTGGCGTGCTGAAGCACCTAAATGGTTTTAATTATTTTGATGAAATGAGCGATATGATTACCAAATTGGAGAACAATATCAATAAATCGACCAAGGGTAGCCGCAATTGCATTCAGTTTGAAACCAATCATTTACTAAAAGGAATTGAACATATCAATCCTTTATACCAAGCTATTTTAAACCAAAAAGCTTTATTGATTGAATACAAATCGTTCAAAGCAAAAGCAGCGCAACATCAAATTTATTTCCCTTATTTATTAAAAGAATACCGCAACCGTTGGTTTTTAATTGCCAAACCTAAAAAAGGAAATGTACTCATAACATTGGCTTTAGATAGAATAATTGAATTTCAAGAACTACCAAACGAAAAGTTTGTGCCTTACGAAGGTATAGATTTTGAAAGGTATTTTAATGATTTACTAGGTGTTACAAAAACTGATAGAGATAGAGCCATCAAAATTATTTTACATGTAAATAGTGCAAACGCGCCTTATGTGTTAACCAAACCCATTCATCCCTCGCAAACATTGGTAAAAGAGGATGAAACAGGCATTATCATCAGGCTAGATTTGGTGTTAAATTTTGAATTGGAACGTGAGATTCTAGGCTTTGGCGAAAGCATAAAAGTATTAGGTCCAAGGCATTTTAAAAGCAGAATTGCCAAACGATTAAAGGCTGCCATGGAACACTATGAAGAAAAAGCAGAGTAAAGAATTGTTTTACCAACTCAGATTTAGACCTATTAGCCAATCAACCTATCTCAACATAATTAACTCAATTAACTTATACACAAAAAAATTGTTCACACACATTACTTTCAGTTTCATATTAACTATTTTGCAAAGCATTATTTTATTGAAAAATAAAATGAGTTGAATAACAAATGGCTAAGAAACAAAACCCCGATAATCCAGACAATGAAACGCCTTTAATGAGGCAGTATAACCAGATAAAAACCAAATATCCTGGTGCTATTCTTTTGTTTCGTGTAGGCGATTTTTACGAAACTTTTGGAGCAGATGCAGTGAAAACTGCGGAAATTCTTGGAATTGTTTTAACCAAACGTGCCAACGGACAAGCTTCTCATATTGAACTGGCAGGATTTCCGCATCATTCTTTAGATACTTATTTGCCAAAACTAGTTCGTGCTGGGCAGCGGGTTGCAATTTGCGACCAATTGGAAGACCCAAAAATGACTAAAACCATCGTAAAACGTGGGGTTACAGAACTTATTACGCCTGGGGTTAGTTATAACGATAAAATACTCGACAACAAGAGCAATAATTACCTTTGCGCCATTCATTTAGATAATGAAAAAGAAGCCGGAATTGCCTTTTTAGATTTATCAACTGGGGAGTTTATGGCTTCGCAAGGTTCGTTGGAATACATAGATAAATTGGTGCAAGGTTTTAAACCTTCGGAAGTATTGGTTTCTAAAAAACAGTTTAATTTTTTTAAACAAAAATTTGGCGAAAAACTTTACAGCTATCAATTAGATGAATGGGTTTTTCAATACCAATATAGTTACGAAAAATTACTCAATCATTTTAATACGCAAAACTTAAAAGGTTTTGGTATTCAGGAAATGCCAATGGCAATTACCGCAGCGGGCGTTTGTTTGCACTATTTGTCAGAAACCCACCACGAACAAATTGGACATTTTCAGAGCATCAGCAGAATTGATGAAGACAAATATGTTTGGTTAGATAGATTTACAATCAGAAATCTTGAATTGATTCAAAGTAGCAATGATAATGGTGTTGCCTTAATTAATATTTTAGATAAAACCATTACGCCTATGGGCGCACGTTTGCTTAAACGCTGGATGGTTTTGCCATTAAAAGATTTAGCACAAATAAACGAACGATTAAATATTGTTGATTTTGCCAAACAACAAAAAAGTTTTAGGCTTCAAGTAATTGATATTTTAAAACAAATTGGCGATTTGGAACGCATGGTTTCAAAACTAGCCATGAGGCGCATTAGCCCACGGGAATTGCAACAACTAAACCGTTCGTTAAAACAATTAGAACCTTTAAAAAAGTTATTTACGCAGCAAAATAATAACCTGCTTCAAAAGCTTGCCGACCAAATAAATCATTGTCAGTGGGCAATTGATAAAATAGACAAAGAATTGCACCCCGAAGCACCTATTGCTTCCAATAAAGGCAATGTAATTAATGCAGGTGTAAATGCTGAATTAGATGAACTAAGAGCCATTGCATTTGGTGGAAAAGATTATTTGTTGCAAATGCAATTGCGCGAGCAACAAGCAACAGGAATTACCAGTTTAAAAATTTCTTTCAATAATGTGTTTGGTTATTACATAGAAGTAACCAATGTGCACAAAGATAAAGTGCCACCAGAATGGATTAGAAAGCAAACTTTAACCAATGCGGAGCGCTACATAACCGAAGAATTAAAGCATTACGAAGAGAAAATATTAGGTGCGGAAGATAAGATTGGAGTTATTGAAGAAAGACTTTACAACGATTTGATTTCTGCCTTGCAAGATTACGTGTTGCCTATTCAGCAAGATGCCATTGTATTGGCTAAAATTGATTGCCTTTTTGCTTTTGCTGAATTAGCCGAAAACAATAATTACTGTAAACCCATTTTAAACGAATCGCACGAGTTAAACTTAATAGATTTACGCCACCCAGTGATTGAAAAACAATTGCCAATTGGTGAAGCCTACATTGCCAACGATATTTTGCTTGATAATGAAAAGCAACAAATGATTATTTTAACTGGGCCAAACATGAGTGGTAAATCTGCCGTGTTACGACAAACGGCTTTGTGTGTTTTAATGGCCCAAATGGGTTGTTTTGTGGCGGCAAGCCAAGCCAATATTGGTTTGGTAGATAAAATATTTACACGTGTGGGTGCAAGCGATAATTTAAGTGCAGGAGAAAGTACGTTTATGGTAGAAATGACCGAAACTGCCAGCATTTTGAACAATATTTCAAAAAACAGTTTGATACTGTTAGATGAAATTGGCCGCGGAACTGCCACTTACGATGGCGTTTCTATTGCTTGGGCAATTGCAGAATATTTAAACAAACATCCTTACAAACCTAAAACACTTTTTGCCACACATTACCATGAGTTAAACGAACTAGAACAACCCGAAAATGGCATTAAAAACTACCATATTGCTGTAAAAGAAACCGATAAAAAAGTGTTGTTTTTGCGCAAACTAGCCCTTGGTGGAAGCGAACATAGTTTTGGTATTCATGTGGCTAAAATGGCTGGAATTCCAGTTACGGTTACTGGCCGTGCTGCCGAAATTTTAAAACAATTAGAGCAAGACAGAACCGAAGGAATTGGCAAAAACTCAGGCATAAAAGTAAAATCTCCAACCATTCAGTTAAGCATGTTTCAAGTTGAAAACCCAGAACTAGAAAACCTAAAAAAGAGTTTGGAAAGTTTAGACATCAACACCCTCACTCCTATTGAAGCCTTAATGAAACTGAGCGAGTTGAAACAGATGATTAAATAGATGGTTGCTGAGCGGAGTCGAAGCACGGTCGTTGAGCGAAGTCGAAACGTGAATGTTGAATGTTGTCACGCAAGGCGTGATTGGATGTTGAATTATAGGTTGCTGAGCTTGTCGAAGTAAGGGCGTCATTGCGATTCCGAAAACTTTCGGAAACGAAGCAATCTCAAGTTAGCGCTCTCTTTTGTTGTGTGTGGACATTATGTTCGAACAAAATAAAAGCATACAAGTTGTTTATTTTTATTTTTGAATTATTATGAAAAACAAAGTGATTAAAAAATTTGGAGATTGGTATGTTGATGAACTTGGATTGAGTTTTATCCCCAGTGAATATGAAATACATTATTCAAATTTATGGAAGACTAAAAAATTTAACGGTGTTGAAATATGGGATTGGATTTATCACTTGAGTGAAAAAAAATTCATAGATGAAAGTAATGTTACTGATTTTAACAACGCATTTATTTTTGCACAAGATTATTTCAAAAAACATAAGCCCCAAAATACAAAAAATATTTCTATAGAGGGTTCTTTAAAAATTCAAACCTTATTATTGAAGAATAAAAAGTTGAATTTGCTTTAGGCTATTTTTATAACTAAACAACCATCAATTTAAATGGAATACAAAAGACTTACCTATTTTGATTTTGAAAACTATTTTTTAAATCTGTGTATTAAAATTCATGGCGACAGATATGATTCTAGACAAATTATTGAAATGCCATTTAGGATTATTGGACTAGTTAATACTAATTATAAAAGCATAAGAATTAAATTTTTTGATGATAAAATCTACTATAACGAATCAAATAAATTATCACCTTATTGTGCCGAAATAAAATTTAATAATGGCCTGTTAAAAAGTCAAGAAATAAAAACATTAGACGGTACAATTCTTGAATCTTTAGAAATTGAATATACTGAAAACAAACCTTATTTGTTCTTATTTAAACTCCCTCAGCAAGATGTTTTATCAATTAAAAAGGAAATAAAATGTGAATTTGTTCCACATGATGAATTCGGAAATTATTTAGGCATCATAAAGTTTAGTGATGATGGTTCATCCTATTTCTATAATAGAAATGGTGAAAAAGTGAGTTATAGAAATAAAAAAGGTGATCTTTCTTCAAATTATGCCTCAATTCGTGGATTAAATGCATCTATTGAAAAGTCAACTGAATTGGTAGAAAAAGGTGAAGATGATTGGGATGAAATAGAAACATATTATTTAAACTACAAAAATGATGGAATTGTAAATGTATTCGAAGATAATAAAGGGAAATCCGAAAAATACTTGAGTTCAAAATTAGGCAGCTGTAGTGCTAATGAAAATTCAATAACATTTAAAGGTCCCAATAAATATTACAGTGATTTATATTATCATATGTTTGAATATAGCTATGATATTTATGACGAAAAACCTCCTAGAATTAGTCATAAAAAAAGTGATACTTATTTAACAGTTAATAAAAATTTTGATATTTTAAAATGCGAAAAAAAAACTGATTATCTAACAGATTCTTATCCTTACTTAATGGATATTTGGGAATGGGTTTTTGATAAAGATAATTTTCCCGTAGATATTAAATATAGTAAAAATGATGGTATTTGTTTAGTTGAAGAAAATGATAATTTATTTTTATCAAAAGAAGACATACATTATTATTTTGAAAAAATCAGACAAAATTGGTATCATGAATATTTGACTAAAATTATAATAGGTGAGTCAAATAATAATAATTTACCATTAAAAAAAGATACAGAAGTTGAGTTTGATATGTTTTATAGAATTATTTATATTTTTAGTTTAAATGGTTCTCCTGAAACTGATAGTTTCTCATCATATAATTTGAAAACTTTTCAATATAACAACCAATATTTTGACTTATTCGAAAATGAAATTTGTCATCATGAGTATCCTGGTAAAGAAAAGTTTAATTTTAAAAAAATGTCTTTGTTACATGAACAAATATATTCTCTTGAAAACAAATATTATTACGAAGCAGGAAAATTAAGTAGTAGTTTTCGCTTTGAAAACTATATGGAAGGAAAAGTTGATTTTGTGAATGAAAATGGATTATTTGAAAATATTGAATGGGATGAATCTTATGTAAATTATGTGATTGGACACATTGTCAATAAGGCTAAGACTGAAATATCTATTACTTCTATAAAAGGTGAATTACCTATAAGTTTTCTATCATTCTCATTTTTGAAAATTAAACAAATTAATAACATTGGAGATAAACATCATGATTTAAATAACGAAGAAAATATAAAGTATAGACGATTCAAAATTACTGATTGGACAGGAAAAGAATTTGTTTTAACAAAAATAAGAAAAAAAATTAACGTAAATGTTTTTGAGTTAATTACACTTCTAGATGATGTTGTTAAAAATATATCTATAATCGAGCTTCAATAACTTAAATTGGAGTTTTCCTAATAATTTTTTGTCAATATTGAATTTTTTGTCACATGCACCTCCCCACCATTTTACAAAAAGAACGCAGCAAAAAAACTTGTATTGAAGCGTGGTAAGTAAAAGCGAATATTTAAAAAAGAGGACTCCTGCAATGGTAGAAAAATTCGTTAGTTTGGGAGTTGGATATATTTATGAGTTGTACGTTATGCTTAGCCGCAACTTGCGATTGGATATTAAATTGAAAATTCAGTTCTTTTAACTAAATTCGTTACATGAATACAATGCGAATCAACATATTGAACCCAAAGGCTGAAAGACTATTAAAAGACCTAGCAGATTTAAACCTAATCGCCATTCAGGATACTTCAGAAAATGGTTTTGCAAGCGTTTTGAAAAAATTACGTTCAAAAGCAAAATCGGCACCAACATTTGATGAAATAACGAGTGAAGTAGAGTTGGTAAGAAGCAAACGTTATGCAAAATAAGGTTAGTAGAATAATTATTGACACTAACCTTTGGATTAGCTTTTTAATTACCAAGGACTTTGCCCAAATTGACTAAATTCTTTTTTCAAAACACGGTATCTTAGTTTTTAGCCAAGAATTGCTAGACGAATTTTTTAGAAGTTGCAAGACGACCAAAATTCAGAGGTTTCTTTTCAAATACTGACATAGAAGAACTACTTGAAACAATAGACGAATATGCCGACTTTGTAAAAGTTCAAACTCAAATTGAAATTTGCAGAGCCAACTGTTCGTAGTTTTGTGAGCTGGGCAGTAGCGTTGCTGACTACGAATTAATAAATGAAAAAGAGTTTGTAACTCGTATTTGCCTTTTTAATTACTCGTGTCAGAGACACTACATAACATTTTAAATCCCTAGAGCGGTAAGCTAACTCTACGAATAGTTGTGAGTTTTGGCGTCATTGCGAGGCACGAAGCAATCCCACAGACAGATTGCTTCGTGCCTCGCAATGACGTTGTTATTTCAGCCGATATTGGCATCCTCGTCAACATCAACAAATGATAATTGCAGGCTTTTCCCCCTGCATTGGCTATGTGCTTAATTATCTTGTCTAAATTTTTAAACAAAAAATAGTACTCTTTAAAATCATTAAAACTTGCAATTTATACAAGTTTTAATAATTTAAGTATTATGTTTGCTTAATGAGAAACTATACAAACCGCAAGGATTACATTAGCAAACTGCTGGCATACAAGGACAAAGACCTTATAAAGGTGGTAAGTGGTTTAAGAAGAAGTGGCAAAAGTACCTTGTTCGAATTATACCGACAAACACTATTACAGATGGGAGTAAGGGCAGAGCAAATAGTATTTTTAAACTTTGAAGATTTTGAACTTCGTAAGTTTTTAAATGACCTAGATGCTTTGTATGCTTACGTAATTGGTCAGTTAGATTTATCTAAACCCTGCTATGTTTTTTTAGATGAGGTGCAAAATGTAAATGAATTTGAACGATTAGTGGACGGTTTGTTTGTGAAACCCAATATTGATGTTTACATCACTGGCTCAAACGCCTTTTTATTATCAGGCGAATTAGCAACACTTTTAAGTGGTCGTTATATTGAAATTTCAATTTTGCCCTTTTCATTCAAAGAATATTTAACGGCTCGCAATATTGACACTTCAAACAAATACCTTAATTATGAAGCACTGTTTTTTGATTATGCAAATGAAACATCATTGCCTAAAGGCGTTGATTTACGTGAAAGCGGTTTTGATAAGATATACGAATACTTAGAAGCTATTTACAATACCATAGTAGAAAAAGACATTACTCAACGACACCAAATAAATGATAAGAGAGCATTTGGCAACATTACAAAATTTGTAGCTTCCAACATTGGCAGCCCGCTATCTCCCGGGAATATTGCAAAAACTTTAAAACAAGACGGGCAAAGCACGCATAATACAACCGTTGAAAAATATTTAGAATATTTGGTCGCAAGTTTTGTTATTTATAAGGTAAATAGGTTTGACTTAAAAGGAAAAAAACAATTGGCAACACAAGAAAAGTATTATTTGGTTGATACAGGTTTGCTCAATGTTTTGGTAGGAAAAGAACGAGCTACAGATAGAGGACATATTTTAGAAAACATTGTTTATCTTGAACTTCTGCGCAGAGGTAATAAAATATGGACAGGTACAACACGCAACAATGAAGTTGATTTTGTATGTAAAACCCCAACAGGTAATATATCGTATTACCAAGTAGCTTGGCAAATAAATAACGAGAGCACTGCTGAACGCGAGTTTAAAGCATTAGAAAAAATAAACGACAACTATCCTAAATATTTACTTACCACCGACTCTTTTACACAAAATAGAAACGGAATAAAACACTTGAATGTTTTTGATTGGCTACTAGAAATTACTGCGTAAAAATAACAATTCATCTTATGATGGAGGCCTCACTAACATTAACAAATGATAATTGCAGGCGGGGAGGCCTGCAATGATAAAACAATTGAATTTAGAGTTTTTTTATTTCTTGAAAACCATTTAACTTTGATTATGAATAAAAACATATTTTTCCAATTATTAATTTACATAATAATATTAATATTCTTTTTTCAATGCAACAATCCGCAAACTTCACAAACAAATGAAAATATAGCTGATTCAATACCAACTATAGTTAATAAGGAAAATTGCAAACCATATTTTGAATTTGATGAAGTAATACATTACAAAATAAAAATTGCTGAAAAAGATATAGTTAAGTTAATTGTTAAAGAAAATAGAAATAAAAATGAAGAGAACTTATATCGCATTGTTTCAAGTACATTTTCTCCAAAATCATTAAATGATACATCTGTAATCTCAAATCTAGTAGAAATAGGATTTAAAAAGATAATAGTAAATAAAAATAAATTTCCATTGTTAGAACAAATATTTTGCGAAAGAAAACATAAAGAATACTTTAGTTTATCTTGCATAGCCAATTACCGAGATGTATTAATTTTTAAGAAAAAGAAAAAAACAGTAGGTATAGCAAAGATATGTTTTGAATGCTCACAACATATAATTATAGGAGCAAAAGGCAACACAGAATATTTTGGACAATCAGGAGATATTGGAAAACTTGAGTCTCTACTTAAAGTTAAATAAATACCTAATATTCAACATGAACCTCCTTAATATCCTTCAAAAAGAACGCAGCAAAAAAACTTGTATAGAAGTTGCTGATTTTATTGGCAATAATCCCGACCGTTTTGCCGAATTAATTGAAATCAAAATTTATAATAAACTTATTACTAAACTGAATTATTTTTTTACTTTATATGACACTATTGAATCGTTTAAATTACGTTATGATATCAATGATATATTCCATTAACGCAGCGGGAGGGTCGGCAAAAAAGCGAGCCAGCCGAGGTTGTGCGTGGAAGCATTTTTTTGCCTTGATTTTTTGTTTCTTTTTCATCTAAGGAAAAAGAAAGTTGAAAAAAATTATAATCTTTGAAAATTATGAACCTCCTCACCATCCTTCAAAAAGAACGCAGCAAAAAAACTTGTATTGAAGTAGCTGATTATATTGGCAATAGCAAAGAACGTTTTGCCGAATTAATTGAAATAATAACTAGTAAAGATTTAGAAATGGCTAACCGTGCTGCTTGGGTTATTCCTAGTATTGCCGATAAAAATATTGACCAATTAATTCAACCGTATTTAAAAACTGTAATTGAATTATTAAACAAACCTGTTCACGATGCCATTAAACGTAATGTAGTGCGTATGTTACAGTTTACCACCATTCCTAAAAAACTGCAAGGAATAACTTTAGCATATTGTTTTCAATTATTAAATAACCCAAAAGAAGCAGTAGCCATTAGGGTTTTTGCCATGACTGTGCTTTATAATTTAACCCTCCAAGAACCCGATTTAGCCCACGAGTTATACGACTGTATTGAAATGCACATGGAGGGCGCATTGCCCGGTTACAAAAACCGTGGTGGAAAAATTTTGAAAGCTTTGAGTAAAATAAAGCAATCCAATTAAATCTTTTTTATATCCAATATCAACTCATCATCTATACTTTCTATACCATTTGGTCCTTCCACTTTCACATCATAAACCATAATAACATCACCATCTTCTGCCTTCTTAAACGACTCTTTCATTTCCTCAGTAAGTAAAAAGTTTGTAGCTTTAAAAATACTAATTGTTCCGTCTTTATGTTTGTGCTTTACCTGAAATTCTCTAATTTTATATCCCATTTCACAAACTACAAAGCATGATTGAAAAACAAAAATAGCATTGGCTTGGGTTAACCTTTCATAAGATACAACCCCATCTCCAACAATTGAACCTAGCTGGAAAATGGGTTTTGGAAAATCTTTAACTTTGAATTGTAACTCTCCTACAGGTTGCAACTTTTTATTTGGCTTTTTTATATAAACCGAAACTGTTGCTGATATATCAGGACACAATCCTATAATCAATTCATAATTAGCTGAATTGACAAAATGTTCAATTTTACCAACATTGGTTTTTACAACTATATCTTTATCGTAATAACCGGGAACCGCAATTGACAAAGGATTTATAACACCTCTATAAACAATATTATTTTTAGTGGCAGCTATAACAGCCATCGGTTGATTTTTAGGTTGTGCAAAACCAGTAATTTGAAATAAAATATAAAGGAAAAGAAACAAGTACTTCATAAAAATTGCATTTAAATATTAAACGCAATTTATACTTATTTGGCATAAACTAACTTTCTGCGTAATCTGCGGAATCTGCGTAATCTGTGGCTAAAAACTAATTGCCAAACAAATCTCTTTTTACTTTTTGCCAATCTACTTTTTGAGCTAATAATGCTGCAATGGCAGTAATTATAGCACCAACAAGAAATCCTTTAAAAAATTTATTCATAACTTTAAAAATTATTCTGGCTTATAAGTACCTGATTTAATGTCTTTTTCGCGTTTAGCTTCCGCTTTTTTAGCAGGCCCACCAAATACCGAAACATTTACATATCTACCCGGATACTTTTGCATGTCTTTCAATAATGCATTTAGTTCTTTGGTAGTTTTGGTTAAGTTTTCGTATAACTCTTTATCATTTACCATTTTGCCCAAAGTTCCATCGCCCTTATTAAGTTTGGTTGTAATGGCACTTAGGTCTTTGGTAACTTGTGCTAGGTTACTAATTAAATTCGAATTGGCAAGTGTATCAGATAGCTTACTAAAATTTTTAATGGTATTATTTATTTCGTTGTTATTTTTTGCAATGGTGGCCGAAATACTCTGAAAATTGCCCATAGTTTTACTTATTGAATTACCGTTTTCATTCACTATTTTATTTAAACTTTCAGAGGTTAAACGCAATGCATGCAGCGCTCCACTTAAATCAACCACGCTATTGGTTAAATTTTGAGTTCCTTTTTCGTTAAATACTTGGCGAAGTGAATTTAAAACTTTGTCTAAAGTTACCAATACTTGCTCACTTTTGGTTTTTATAGGCGAAACCATGTTATTAATAGAAGTAAACAAATCTTCTTCTCTAGCTCCAAAAATATAAGAGCCATCTTTTAAAATATCGGCTGGCTTGTCATCAAAATTTATGCTGATTACATTTCCATCTAACAATCCTGATTTGGTAACCAAAGCTATAGAATTAGCCTTTATTTGAATTTTACCTTGAACAAATATTTTTACCAAAATACTATCTGTTCTTAACATATCGGGCATCGAAATTTCTTCAATTTGCCCTACTTTAAATCCATTAACATACACCGCAGTTGAAGGTACCAAACCCTCTACATTATTGTAAACCACATAATATGTGTTATAAGTAGAAAAGAATTTTTTTCCTCTTAAAAAATTGTATCCGAAATACAATAATGTTATTGCTACCGCAACAAACAATCCTACTTTAGCTTCTTTAGTTATTTTCACTCCAGAATTTGAATAATAATTTAGGCAAAAGTATTCTTTTTTGGGCAAATTAAAGTAGCTTTTAATCAGCTATTTTTTCCGTCAAATAAATTTCCAGTAGTTAGTCAACCGTGTTCTTAGCTTGCACATTTTCAATCGATTGTTTAAAATCGATAAGCGAGTAAGTAATATTATCCGTAATTTTATCAACACCTTCAGGGCTGGTTAGCAAATTTCGGTCGTTTTTATTCGATAAAAATCCTGTTTCAATTAATATACTTGGCATTTTTGTTTTCCATAACACCACAAAACCTGCTTGTTTAACACCACGACTAGTATTTACTTTGTTTTTAACAAAATATTTTTCAATTCTTGAGGCCAAATCAATGCTTTTATCCAAGTAAGCATTTTGGTGTAATGAAAGTATAATATGAGTTTCTGGCGAGTTAGGATCAAAACCTTCGTAACGTTCTTCGTAATTTTTTTCCATTAAAATTACATCGTTTTCACGTTTCGAAACCTCTAAATTGCTTTCAGCTTTATGCAAACCCATAGCAAAAGTTTCAGTTCCACTTACCGCAGTATTTTTATTTGCGTTGCAATGAATTGATATAAATAAATCAGCTTGATTTCTATTTGCAATGTTAGCTCTGTCCCAAAGTGTAACAAAATCATCGGTTTTGCGGGTATAAATTACTTTTACATCAGAAAGTTCTTCACTTATTTTTTTACCTAATTCTAATGCAATTTTTAAAGTAACTTCTTTTTCCTTTATGCCACCATACTGACAACCAGGATCATGTCCACCATGACCAGCATCAATCACAATAGTTCTTACTTGACGTTTATTCAATGCAGGCAATGTTGCACAAATAGATATCAACAACATAAAAATTGGCATGAAATTTTCAATCCTAGCGAATTTGCGAAGATTAATTAGTTTTGCATACCTTAAAAATGAATAATCAAATTTCATATCATTTGTTTTTTAACAGCCTATCTACTTTTAAACGGATTTTCCATCCTTTAATTGTGTTAATTTTATGCTGCTTTTTAAATGTTAAATTTATTGTTGCACAGCAAAGTAAGACAAAAAATCTTAACTCGCCCGACTCTGTCGCAATTAAAATAAATAAATCCGACACAACAAACAGATTATCAGATAGTTTATTTTTAAGCACTAGCAATACAAACAAAAAAAACAGCAATTCAAATAACGACAGCTTAAAAATAGATTCCTTTAGCTACTTGCCAAGGAATAGTTCAGCTATAAAGAGTATAGTCAAATACACTGCCAAAGACTCAATTGCATTTGTAGATTCGGTGCGAATGCTTGATTTATATGGCGATGCCAAGGTTTTTTACGAAGACCTTAACAACAGCTCAGAACACATAACTATAGACCTAAATAGGAATACTATTTCCAGTTTGGGAAAATTAGATAGCCTTGGAACCCTTATTGGAACCCCCGAATTTAAACAAGGTGCAAACGATTACAAAGCTGTAAAGATTACTTATAACTACGTTACAAAAAAAGGTTACTTAAAAGAGTTTAAAACCAAAGAAGGCGAAGGTTTTGTAAAAGGCACCAATGTAAAACGCGATCCTGAAAATAATTTCTATATTGATGGGGCGTATTACACCACCTGCGATGCAGACCATCCTCACTTTTATATTGGCTCAAGTAAAATTAAAGTTATTCCAGGAAAAAAATTAATTACTGGGCCAGCTAATTTTGTTATTGAAGGCATTCAAACCCCTTTATTTCTCCCTTTTGGAATTTTTCCGCTTAAGCGTGGTCAGCAGTCGGGTGTAATTATACCTCAGTATGGTATAGATGCGCAACGTGGGCCTAATTTGCGTGGAGGTGGATACTATTTTGGTTTAGGCGAAAAACTTGATTTAACCCTAACAGGAGATATTTTCACTAATTTTAGTTGGTTATTGAATGTAAAATCTAATTACAGAACACGCTATCGCTATAATGGTTTGGTAAATATCATGTTTGGAAATAATCGGTTTGGGAACCCCGATGATGCCAGTTATAATGAACAAAGCACTTATTCTATCGGTTGGAATCATGCCATGGATCCAAAAGCAAGGCCATTTACCAATTTTTCAGCCAGTGTAAATTTTGTAAGTTCTAATTTTTTTGCTCAAAATGCACAACGTAGTGCCACTCAGTTCAATTCTGCTTCTCAATCAAGTATTTCGTTTTCTAGGGGTTTTAAAAATGGAAAATACAATTTATCAACTACCGCTCGTATTGATCAAAATTTACAAACCAGAACTCTTTCGGCTACTTTACCCAATATAGCTTTTACAGTAGCTGCGTTCAATCCTTTTAAACCACGCAATAAAGCCACTGCCGAGTTTTGGTATGAGCAAATAAATATGAGTTACAGCACTACATTTAATAACTCATTTACTACCTCCGATACTACTTTATTTAGAAGCCGTGAATCTGGCGCCTGGAGTAAATTTATTGATACTACTTTTAGATATGGTGTAACTCATTCTATTCCTATCAATACTTCATTCAAATTATTTAAGTTTTATGTACTAAGCATAAATGCTAATTACAATGAAACTTGGGCGCCAACTACCATAAGAAAAGAATTTGTAAACAACGAAGTAAAAACACGATTAGTGAGTGAATTTGGACGTTGGTTTACATTTAATACAGGAGCATCTTTAAGCACCAAATGGTTTGGAATGCTTAATTTCAAAAAAGGCAAAATTGCCGCCATTCGCCACGTAGCTGATCCAAATTTAGGATTTAGTTTTACTCCTGATTTTAGCGATAGAATGTGGGGCTTTTACCAAGAAGTTAAAATGGATAGCACAGGTAAAATGCAAAAATACTCCATTTTTGAAAATAGTTTTGGAGGCTCTCCAGGCCAAGGAAGAGTGGGAAATATAACTTTTGGTTTAAATAACAATTTAGAAATGAAAATTAGAACAGGTGGTAAAGATACTGCCGTTAAAGAAACCAAAATAAAATTATTAGAAAGATTCAATATAAGTGGAGCTTATAACATTTTTGCCGATTCATTAAACCTTTCTACCATTGCCATAAATGGTGGTACCACTTTGTTTAAAACATTGGCTGTAAATGCTTTTGCCACCTTAGACCCTTACCAAAATATCATTGTAAAACAAGGAAATTTCCAACGTATACAACGTGTTAATCAATACTATTTTGATAATAATGGCAACTTTGGTAAAATTACTAACGCCAATTTAAACTTCGGCTACAGTTTATCGCAAGCTACTTTCGAAGGTAAGAAAAAACGTAAGGAAGCACGTAAGAAAGAAAATGAAAAATGGGGTTACCATAATTACGAGTTACCTTGGTCGTTGAGTTTAAACTATGCTATTCAATATCAGGCAAATAGTTTTGCCGATTTAACCAAAACAGCTTACGTACAAACTTTAGGATTTAGCGGAAATGTTACTTTAACCAAAGGATGGACTTTTGGTTATTCGTCTGGATACGATTTTGTAAACAAAAAAATAGCTAGCTTATTCATAGACTTAAAACGCGATTTACATTGCTGGCAGTTTACTTTCAGTTGGAGCCCAATTGCGCCTGGAGGTTTTTCATTCTTCAACTTCCAAATTAATCCAAAATCTAGCGTATTACAAGAGTTAAAATTACCAAAACGTAAAGATTACTTCGATAACAGAAATTATTAATCAACAAAAAAGCCCAATCCGAATAATCGAATTGGGCTTTTTTTATAAACAACAAATATTAGTGGTTAGCCAAATAACTAGCTACACCTTCTGCAGTTGCATTCATACCATCTTTACCTTTTTCCCAATTTGCAGGACAAACTTCGCCTTTTTCTTCAAAAAACTGTAAAGCATCAATCATACGTAAAGCCTCGTCAATATTTCTCCCTAATGGCATATCATTAACCACTTGATGACGTACAACTCCTTCTTTATCAATCAAAAACAAACCACGATACGCTACTGCATCTTCGCCTAAATTTCCAATCCAAACTAATTGGTTGTTTTCATCGTAATCATAATGACCTGCTAAAACACCAAAGTTATGAGCAATAGTTTTATTTACATCAGCCACCAATGGATACTGAACACCTTGAATACCACCATCATTTTGAGGAGTATTCAACCAAGCCCAATGTGTAAATTTACTATCAATACTGCAACCTACCACTTGAACACCTCTTGCTTCAAAATCGGCAATTCTTTCTTGGAAAGCAATAATCTCTGTTGGACAAACAAATGTAAAATCCAATGGATAAAAATAAAACAACACATGCTTTTTACCAATGTATTGTTCTAACGAAAAATTATCTTCAAAATCACCACCGTTAACTACGGCACTTGCACTAAATACTGGAGCCTTACGGCCTACTAACATTGTCATATTTTTATTATTAAAATTTATTTATACTTATTTGAACCGCAAATGTAGTCATATTGTTTTGTTCAAAACAAATATTTCTATCAGCTAAAACTAGCATAAAAATTATTTAACAGAAAAAACATATTTCATTCAAAATACATTTTATTTGGGCATTACCGCAATTCCCTCAACAAACCCACCACACTTGCGGTCGGGCTATCCGTTCCAATCTTTTTTCCAACAGCACAAACCGATACAAAAAAAAGGATTTCCACTTCTATCCCTAATGCACTTTACGATTCCAATTATTGATTATCAGTCTTAAATTCTGATGTTGTATGGAATGACAATTCAGGGAAATTATCCTGATTAATCTTTAATGCCCATAAACTATCAGCTAAAAATACAGGTCTTCCTTCTTTATCCATAGCAATACTATGTTTCTTCAAATTGGTAAAACGCTCCAAAGCTTTTTTATCTTTCGAAGTAAACCAACAAGCCTTTTCATAATTCAAAGGTCTAAACGAACAAGAAGCACCATACTCATGCAAAAGTCTAAATTGAATTACATCAAACTGTAAATCTCCAACTGTTCCAATAATTTTAATATTACCGGGCTGCTGTATAAACAATTGAGCAACACCTTCATCAGTTAATTGCATAATTCCCTTTTCTAACTGTTTTGTTTTCAAAGGATCTTTATTTTCTAACTCTTTAAATATTTCAGGCGAAAAACTTGGAATTCCTTTAAAATTAATCATCTCACCTTCAGTTAAAGTATCACCAATTTTAAAATTACCTGTATCATAAAGTCCTACCACGTCACCAGGATAAGCTTCATCAATCACACTCTTATCATTAGCCATAAAACTAGTCGGGCTCGAAAATCTAATCTTTTTATCTAATCTTGTATGCTGATAAAATTTATTTCTTTCAAACTTTCCAGAAACAATCCTACAAAAAGCAATTCTATCTCTATGATTTGGATCTAAATTAGCATGAATTTTAAAAATAAAACCCGTAAACTTTTTCTCCTCTGGCTTCACCTCTCTAGTTTCGCTCTCCCTCGATCTTGGTTCTGGAGCAATTTGAACAAAAGTATCAAGTAATTCTTGAACACCAAAATTATTAATGGCACTTCCAAAAAATACAGGTGCTAAATAACCTTCTAAATATAAATCTCTATTAAATGGCTCATACACACCCTCAACTAATTCTGCATCATCACGTAATTTATTGGCCGCTTTCTCCCCAATAATCTCATCTAGTTCTTTTGAATCGAGCGATTTTATAGCTAATACATCATTGGCAATCTTTCTTTTATCTGCCGAGAAAAGTTGTAACTTTTTCTCATACAAATTATATACACCTTTAAAACTTGAACCAATTCCAATTGGCCACGATAAAGGCCTTGTGTGAATATTCAATTCCTTTTCTATTTCATCTAATAAATCAAAAGGATCTTGTCCTTCCCTATCCATTTTATTAATGAAAACAATCACAGGAGTATTTCTCATCCTACAAACTTCCATAAGCTTTCTCGTCTGATCCTCAACACCTTTAACACAATCAACAACTAGAATTACACTGTCAACCGCGGTTAAAGTTCTGTAAGTATCCTCAGCAAAGTCCTTATGCCCAGGAGTATCCAAAATATTAACTTTATAGTCATTATAGTCAAAGCCCATAACAGAAGATGCAACAGAAATTCCTCTCTGTTTTTCAATTTCCATAAAATCCGAAGTAGCTGCTCTAGTAGCTTTATTACTTTTAACGGCTCCAGCAATTTGTATGGCCCCACCAAAGAGGAGAAATTTTTCGGTAAGGGTAGTTTTACCTGCATCCGGGTGACTGATGATACCAAAAGTTCTACGTTTGCTAATGTTTTGTATATCCATAAATAAAATAAAAAAAATAAACATAAAAAAACCCCACCAAAAGGTGAGGTTAATTTAAAAATCCGGCAACAACATACTTTTCCAGGTTTTACCCCAGTATCATCTGCGCAATTGAGCTTAACTTCTCTG
>JAIXSO010000027.1 GCA_027484685.1 Bacteroidota bacterium | reverse complement strand
AATTAGCTCAAAAGGTGTTTTTTAAGGTAAGTTTTCATACTTTATTACCATTTATTATTATTTTATTTCAGTTTAGGCAGTAAGGTGACCGTTCGCTTTTTAGGAGCAAATAATTAATTATTTTTCGGTAATAGGTTATTGTTGTTTGACTCTTGATTTGTGGCTATGAACACAGGTGGCGCATTGGCACTAAAACTCATTATTCGTATCAATGTTCCTGTTTTACAACAAGGACATTTATCTACATCAAAGTTTAATTTAGTTTTACTTATTTCTTTCCAATTGGCTCGTTGTATGTTTTGAACCAATACGCCCATTTGCATTTGTTGCATGCGCAGCTTTGGTTTTACTCGGCTTGCCAGTATTCCATAATGCCTTATTTTCATAAACTTTGGGGGTAAAATATGTAGGCAAAACCTGCGTAAAAATTCTTCAGCATTTAAGGTCATTAGCTTTTGTTTACTTTGGTCGGCATAGTCTTTATAACCAAACAAAACTTTGCCATTTTCTACCTCCTTTATGCGATGGTTACTAATGGCTACTTTGTGAGAGTACCTACCCAAATATTCTACTACTTGTGCAGGTCCTGCAAAGGGTTGTTTGGCATAAACTACCCAATTTAAGTTGTATAAATGTTTGCGCAATGGCACATCAATAGTTAAGTTATTATTGCTTAAAAACTGCTTGAACATATCCATAAATTTGTTTTTATAAACTATGCTCATGGCTTTTATTGGAAACAAATATTTGCCATTGCTTTTGGTGTTTTTCCAATACCTAGCTTGTGTAATTCCGCCACCGGGAACTATCATGTGAACATGTGGGTGCAAACTCAAGTTTTGTCCCCAAGTGTGTAGCACACTTACCATTCCCATTTGTGCGCCCAAGTGTTTTGGATCATTGCCAAATGTTTCAATGGTTTGTTTGCTTACTGCAAACAATATATTGTACATTTCTTTTGGATAATGCATGCAATAGGTATTCAGTTCGTGTGGCATGGTAAACACCACATGAAAATAGGTAATAGGTAATAAATCTTGCACCCTAGCATCAATCCATTTTTCTTTATTGGTGGTTTGACACTTAGGGCAATGCCTGTTACGGCAAGAGTTATAGCTTATGCGTATATGGTTACAAGTACTGTTATTGCATTTATCTACATGTCCGCCAAGGGCAGAAGTTCGGCACTTGCCAATGGCATTAAGCACTCCCAAATGATGCTTGAGTGGCTGGTGTTTTTCGGTAAATGATGCAAGGTGTTTTTGTATAATATAAGCTAACTCTTGTTTCTCAAAAGTAGCTTTAACCATGTTTTATATTATACAAAGTATCGAGCGGACTATGACCTAAAGTTGGTTTTATTTGTGCCACATGTAAGTACACCAAAGTAGTGCGCATATCGGCATGACCAAGTAGTTTTTGAATGGTTTGTATATTTACGCCATCCTCCAATAAATGCGTAGCATAACTGTGCCTTAATGTATGCATACTCACTGCTTTTTTGATGGTAGTTTTTTGCAATGCTTCATTTATTACATACTGTACACTGCGTTCGCCCATTGGCTCTCCAGGAGTTAATCCTTCAAACAAATATACTTGGGGTTTTACTTCGGCTAAGTATTTTTCAAAGCTTTGAGCTATATAATTTGACAGCACTACATACCTGTCTTTTTTGCCTTTACCTTGTTTAATGTGAACTTGTTTTCGGTGTAAATCTACATCTGCTATTTTGAGCGTTCGTAGCTCATTCATGCGCAATCCTCCTGCATAGGCAAAGGCCAACAAAAACTTATGTTTGAGTAATCGAGGTGCTTTAAAAAGTTCTTTACATTCTTGTTGCGACAGCACCACAGGAAGTGTTTCTTCTTTTTTTATACTTGGCATTTGTATGGCTTTTTCTTCCATGCCAAATACCCTGAACCAATGCCTTAGGCCATAAACTGCTTGCTTGAAGTAGCTTATTGATAGCTTGTCGTGAACGGTTATTCTGTACAAATAACTGTTAATTTCATCCACACTTATTTGGTGCGGAACTCGGTTAAAATGTAAGGCAATACTGGCAATGCTACGGCTGTAATTGCTGATTAAACTGGCACTACATTGGTCTATTGTTACTCGTTCAATAAACTTTGAATAAGCCGCTTTAAAGCCTACAACATTGGTTTTTGCTTGATTCAACAAGGTGTTGTAATCTTCTTTCTTAAAACTCATATTTTTTTTGATTATGAGTTCTGTTTAATAAAATTATTGCATATTATTGTTGTAGCAAAGGAGGCTACCGAAGGTTTTGTTCAACATCGGTTTGGCAATATGGCGGCTGAAGTGCTTCTATGAAACATTTGTACAAGGTTCAACAACAGTAATTCTATTGAGCTTTTGTGCTAAAAATCCGCCACATCGCCAAGCCGAAAACCGTTATCGTTAATTGAAATGTATATAAACAAATCAAAAATCACATTCTCTTCACTCGCAAGATCTGAGCGAAGGCTGAGACTTGACAGGTTTTTAAAAACCTGTCAAGTCTTTACTTAAAGACCATAAAAAAAGCTGCCTTTTGTAAAGACAGCTTTTTAATTTTATTAGCCTAGTTTAGCGGCTTTTCTTACCATTTTTAATTCTTTATCAGTTAACTCGCGCCATTCGCCACGCTTTAATTTCGATTTGGTTAAACCTGCATAAGCTACTCTATCTAGTTTATCAACCAAATAACCCATGTGTTCAAACATTCTATGTACAATTCTATTACGTCCGCTATGAATTTCAACTCCAATTACATCTTTTCTTTCTTCTTCTGAGTATGCCAAAGCATCAGGTTTTATTGGCCCATCCTCTAACTCTATTCCTCCTGCTAGTTGCCACATATCATTTTTAGTTAATGGCTTATTTAAAGTAGCTACATACACTTTTTCTACTTCAAACTTTGGATGTGTTAAACGTTGCGCCAAATCACCATCGTTGGTTAAAAGCAATACACCCGTTGTGTTTCTATCTAATCTACCAACTGCAAAAACACGTTGCGCCAATTTGCCTTCTATTAAATCAAAAACAGTGCTTCTACCTTCAGGGTCTTCCATGGTGGTTATGGCATCTTTAGGCTTGTTCATTAAAATATAGATTTTGTCTTCTACATTTAATCGTTGACCATTGTATCTAATATCATCACCAGCTTTTACTTTGTAACCCATTTCGGTAATTACTTGTCCGTTAATGGTAACCAAACCTGCTTCAATTAAGGTATCAGCCTCTCTGCGGCTGCAAATTCCAGCATTGGCTATAAATCGGTTTAACCTAATTTCGCCTAAATTCAAATCCTCTTCAGCCGATTTTTTATTAACGCCTTTGTTTTTTTCTTCAACTAATTGTCTTTTTCTAACCGTTTTAAATTCGGCACTTTTCATTGGGGTTTTATTCCTGAACGATTTTGCATCTTCCGAAATACCCTTTTTGTTAAATGTTTCTTTGCTTGTTATATTATCTGGTTTAGGCTGATAAGTTCTCACTATTTCCTCAAATTCTTCTTGCTCGGTGCGAGGCTTGGTGCCTTTTCTTAATGCAGAAGCTTTCTTTTCAAATCGGCCATTAGCAGGTTTATCTTTACTGAATGAGCGACTGTTTCCTGTTTTAGGTTTATCGGCAAATTTATCATCTCCAAACGATTTCTTTTTATCGTATGGTTTTTTATCAAACCCTTCTTTGCTAAAACTTCCGCGTGCACTTGGTTTGCGTGGGCTGTCTGAAAACTTGTCTTCGCCAAACGATTTCTTTTTGTCGTATGGTTTTTTATCAAACCCTTCTTTGCTAAAACTGCCGCGTGCACTTGGTTTGCGCGGGCTGTCTGAAAACTTATCTTCGCCAAACGATTTCTTTTTGTCGTATGGTTTTTTATCGAATCCGTCTTTGCTAAAACTTCCGCGTGTGCTTGGCTTGCGTGGACTGTCTGAAAACTTGTCTTCACCAAACGATTTCTTTTTGTCGTATGGTTTTTTGTCAAATCCGTCTTTGCTAAAACTTCCGCGTGTGCTTGGTTTGCGTGGACTGTCTGAAAGCCTGTCTTCACCAAACGATTTCTTTTTGTCGTATGGTTTTTTATCAAATCCGTCTTTGCTAAAACTTCCGCGAGTACTTGGTTTGCGTGGACTATCCGAAAACTTGTCTTCTCCAAACGATTTCTTTTTATACGAAGGTTTGTCATCGGCAAATTTTCCTTTACTTTCAAAAGGTTTTTTGCTTCCAAAACTTCCTGATTTACTGTAACTTGAATTGCTTTTCACTGAACCGCTTCCACCTCTTGTGGTTGTTTTTTTAGCAGTAGGCTTACCTCCCACCCTCGAATCTCTTTTACTGCTATTATCTCTATTTTGCATATTATTAAAAAAATATATTTGCAAAAGTAAGTTTATTTATAATAGTTTTGGCTAAAAGTTATATTAGCCGCGTTTTCAAAAAAATTCAAATGCAAAAAAGTACATTAAATAAAATTGGTCAATATGGTTTAAAAACCTGCTACAGCATTCTTGCAGTAGCTTCATTTTACTATCTATGCTGTTTAGTTTTACCTTTGGTTCATGTAAATGCCGATTATTTATATAAAAATAAAGGCGTTTTGGTTTATGTGGCTGGCGATGGATTACACAGCGAAATAATTGTTCCCGTAAAAAACGAAATAACCGACTGGGAAACAGTTTTTAATAAGGTTGATTTTGATGGGGCTGCCGAAGGTAAACAATGGTTATGCATTGGTTTTACCGAAAAAAACTTTTACCGCACTAATCGCAGATGGGACGATATGAATTATTTATCGGCTTTTGGTCAGCTTTGTGGTTTTGGCGAATCGGTTATGCATGTAAGCTACGAAAACGAGTACCCTTTTGAACGAAAATTTATCCGTAAAATTTACATGGGCGAAGAACAATACTCTAAATTATGCGAATTTATAAAAGGTAGTTTTACCCAAAATAATGGCGAAGCGCTTGCGCCAATCATTAAAACCAATAATTTTAAAAAGGAAGTTATTTACGAAGCTCATAAGGAATTTAGCTTTTTCCATACTTGCAATACTTGGACCAACAATGCTTTAAAATCGTTTGGCTTTAAAACTGGCTATTGGACAGCCTTAGAAGGTGGAATAAGAGAGCAGTTTTAATCGCTCTCTTATTTTATTTATTATAAATTATTTTTCTTCTAGGTATAAATTCGGATATGATTGCAATTATTTGCCATCATTATCATAACCCCATTCTTTCAGTAGGTTATTATTATCGCGCCAACCTTCTTTTACTTTAACGAAAGTTTGTAAGAATACCTGTTTACCAAAAAACTTTTCTAGGTCTCTACGCGCAGCTATACCCATGTTTTTAATGGCAATTCCCCCCTTGCCTATCATTATTTGTTTTTGCGAATCGCGCATTACATAAATAATGGCACTTATGCGCAATAATTTTTCTTCATCTTTAAACGATTCAATTTCTACTTGAACCGAATAAGGAATTTCTTCCTTATAGCGAAGCAATATTTTTTCGCGCAAAATTTCCGAAGCTATAAATCTTTCCGATTTATCAGTTACTTGATCGGTTTCGTAAAAAGGAGCTCCTTCGGGCAAATAAGTTAAAACACTTTTTAAAAGTAGGTCAATATTAAATTTATTGCTTGCCGAAATAGGGACTACTTCTTTAAAATCGACTTGGCTGCGCCAAAATTCAATTTTTTTCATTACACCATCATTATCGCTTTCATCAATTTTATTGATAATGCAAATGAGAGGAGCTTGAATAACCTTTAAGCGCTCAATTAACTCAGGTTCTTCGTTTTTTTCATTAAAATCAGTTACAAACATAACCAAGTCAGCATCTTGCAAACTTTCGTTCACAAATTTCATCATACTTCCTTGTAATTTATATTTTGGCTCAATAATTCCTGGAGTGTCAGAAAAAACAATTTGATACTCTGGTTGATTATAAATTCCCAAAATTCTATGCCTAGTGGTTTGAGCCTTAGGCGTTATGATAGAAATTTTTTCGCCCAAAAGGGCATTCATTAAAGTAGATTTACCAACATTAGGTTTACCTATAATACTTACAAAACCAGCACGAAACGACATTTTTTTATTTTTTATTAGGATTGCAAAGAAACAGTATTATATTTGCACTCCCAAAAACAAAAGAATTATCCTTCTGAAAGTTTAGAAATAAAATTTTGATTTTGGCTGAAAAAGACAAATTACCACATTTAACGATACATCGCGGAGTGGAGCAGTGGTAGCTCGTTGGGCTCATAACCCAAAGGTCGTAGGTTCGAGTCCTGCCTCCGCAACTAGAAGCCCAATTTACGTTGGGCTTTTTTATTTTATTCTCTGTCGTAGGTTCGATTCCGAAAGCTTTCGGAACTGCCTCCGCAACTAGAAGCCCAATTTATGTTGAGCTTTTTTATTTTATTTCAATTGCTGGTTTTTGAATAAATTAATTACTTAAAATCATTATGCAATTGTTGATACCGCCTCCTCGTCATTTTTCTCTTTTTTAGTTTCCAAATATCTCTATTTTGATAACCTTCCATTCTTAAAATAACCTCCTTCATATTTATTAAATTTACAACAAAATATTTATTCTCTATTCCATCTAAAAACTCATAATAAGTACCTTTTGGACTATGGGGTAAAACTGGATAAATTTCCATCACAGAAGAATCAACTCGAAAAGTTCTAGATTTTTTATGTCCAAATTTTATGTAAATAGAATCATTTACAAGACTATCCGGTAATAAAATTTGCTCATTTTCACTTTTAGCTTTTACTTCAAATAACGCTTCTAAACTATTTTTTTTAAACCCTCTTACCAACATTCCTTGTTGCAAGTTAAATATCCTTAAACTAGGCTTACAACTATCAGTTTTAAAGCGTCTAATTTCCAAATGTATATCATCATTAAAATTGAAATTGGGTTCCAAAAACATATATGAATTATACCTATGTTTTACATTGCCATTTGAATACCAAAAACTGTGACCATAAGGAAAATAAAGCTCGTATTCATTACTGTTCAAAATAAGAATTGGTGATTTTTCCTTATTAGTCGGGGTATAAACAACGTAACTTTTACATCCAACTAAGAAATAGGAGAGAAAAATAAAATAAAAGATAATTTTGTTAGTCATGATTCTAAGTCAAATTAAACATTTTTAGCGTTGTAATTATTATTTTAAATATTTATCAACCTCAAATAAACTAAAAACAAAAGCCACCTAAATTATAAAGTGGCTTTTGTTTTAAATAGGTAATAAGTCTTATTCGCAGGTGCCATCTGGCTTGCATACTGCGCCTTCTATCACATCAAATTTTTGAATAGGGTTGGCTTTTCTAAACTCTGGATAAGTTTGTTGCAGCGCTTTTAAAAATACACTTTCATCTTGAGCACCAGAAACAGCTACTTTTCTATTAAAAATAAAAAATGGCACGCCTTGAATTCCTAAATTCATGGCTTCATTTTCATCAGCCCTTACTTCGTTAGCATATTGATTTGACTCTAAAACGGTTTTTAACTCAGCAGTATTCAATCCAATTTGAGCACCTAGTTCTAATAACACATTTATATCATCGGTATTTTTATTTAAAGTAAAATACGCTTTAAATAATTCTTCCTCAGCCTCATGTTGTTTTCCTTTACTTTTGGCGTAATGCGAAAAACGATGTGCATTAAACGAGTTGGCTACAATGGCAGTTTCTAAACGATAATCTAAACCAACCTGAGCTGCCATATTACTGGCATGCGCTATCATTTGTTTAACTTGAGCAATTGGTAATCCCTTTTGTTCAGCTAAATACTGAGCTGTACTTTTAGAGGTATCGGTTTTTAAGTTTGGGTTTAACTCAAAACTTTTCCATTCAATTTCAATATAATTACTATCGGCAAACTTGGTCAACGCATTTTCAAATTTACGCTTTCCTATGTAGCAAAATGGGCACATTACATCGCTCCAAATTTCTACTTTCATTTTTACAGTATCCATAATTTCTTTCTTTTGGGGTTTAAAATTTTTGTTGGTTTGTGCATTTAAACAAATTGCACTTAAACTAATAAATGCAAAAAGCAAAAGTTTGTTTAACTGAAATAGCATTTTTATTTTTTATAAACTGAAACAAAATATTCTTTTAAAGAGGTTGGTTTTCGGCCTAATAAAGTTTCCAAATCAGTATTTTCCGTTGCAAACTCTCCTTGTTTTATGGCTTCACAAAAACCTACCAAACTATTAGCCATTTGCTGCGGAAATCCTGCCTTCATTAATGTTTCTACATAATCCTTATTGGTTGGGCTAGCATACTCCACTTCTTCGCCTTTTATTTCGCTTAATATTTCAGCTATATCATCCATACTATAATTTTCCGTATTGGCAATAATGTACTTGTTATTTTCATGGCCTATTCCTATTAAAATATTTGCTGCTGCTTCTGCCATATCTTTTCGGGTAGTATAAGCTGCTAAACCATCTTCAGTTGGTAAAAATATTCCAGCCTCTAACACCTGCGGACCAAAAAACATAGGTAAAATATCAGCATACAAATTATTAAGCATAATAGTGTAAACTAATCCGCTGTTTATTAAATACTTATCTGTTTCAATATGCGATTTAGCAACCATGCCTAGAGGAGAAGTTTTAGTTTCGTTTTTGCGCATAAAACTGGTATAAACCAAATGCTTAACTCCCGCTTCTTTGGCAGCATTAATTACGTTTTCGTGTTGTTTTTGCCTATTGGCAATTTCATTTCCCGAAATCAATAGCACTTTTTCAACGCCTTTCATAGCAGCTACTAAAGATGCATAGTCATCATAATTACCAATTCTTAATGTTATACCCTTTGCTTTAAGTTCAGTTGCTTTATCCTCATCTCTTACCAACGCAACCAAATTATCGGCAGGCATTTTTTTAAGCAAGAAATTGATGGTAGCGGAACCGAATTGGCCTGTAGCCCCAGTTATTAATATTTTCATTTTTTATTTAAGTAGGCAACAAACCTAATTATATTTATTTGAATTTATAAAACTAAAGAACTTCGCCACTTCCGTCAGACGGATAAACTCCCAACTTCCGTCAGACAATTGAGCATGGCTTTGCAGGGAAAGGCGTCAGACGGATAATTTCAAAACCAAATTTTTTCTCAAATAACTGTTATTTCTGTTTTGTCAATTTGGTAAATTCTGTTAGGTTTGCCTTTACACAAATTTTAAGAACCCAAATAAACGGTTTTAACCTTTATTTACCCATAAAAATGACTGATATAGCCACTACTTTTAAACCAAATTGCCTTCATTTTAAAGGTCATATTCCTTGTAAACCACATAAACAAAATGGTTACCATTGTGCCGATTGCCCTAGTTTTACACCAGTTTCGAAACGAATTTTAATTATAAAATTAGGCGCAATTGGCGATGTAATTCGCACCACTCCATTGGTAGTAAAATACAAAGCACTATATCCAAACTGTAAAATTACTTGGCTAACTTGGACTCCCGACATTTTACCATCGAGCCAAATAGATGAAATACTTAAATGGGATATCAATTCGATTATGTATGCACAACACAGCACTTGGGACATTGCCATAAATTTAGACAAAGAAAAAGAGGCAGGCGCTTTGCTTAAAATAATTGATGCCAAAGAAAAGTATGGTTATATTTTAAAAGATAACGAAATTCAACCTGCCAATGAGTTGGCTGTCCATAAATTCAGCACTGGCATGTTCGATGATGTGAGCCAAGCAAACACCAAAAGTTATTTACAAGAAATTTTTGAAATTTGCGGATTTATCCATGAAGGCGAACCCTATTTAATGGACAAACATGACGATAAAGGTTATGTTTGGAATTTGCCAACTGGCAAAAAAATAATTGGAATGAATACAGGCTGCGGTGGCCGTTGGACTACTCGCTTGTGGACAATAGACAAATGGGTTGAGTTAGTTGGTATTTTAAAAGAACAACACCCAGATGCAGAAATATTATTATTGGGTGGCGAAGCAGAACATGAGCGTAACAAAGAAATTCAAGCACGGTCAGGTTCCATGTATTTAGGCTATTTTAGTTTATACGAATTTATAAATTTGGTAAATCAATGTCATTTAATCATTACCCAAGTAACTATGGGCATGCACATTACTTTGGCTTTAGGAAAACAAATAGTGTTAATGAACAATATTTTCAATCCACATGAGTTTGATTTATTTGGCAAAGGCGAAATTGTAATGCCAGACAAAACATGTAAGTGTTTTTATCGTGGTTCTTGCTTGGATGGCGTTAGCTGTATGGAAAATTTACCTGCTCAAAAAATTGCAACTGCCGTTGCTTCACACTTTTAATCAATAATCAAAATGCGCGCTATAGTTTTAGAAGAATTAAACCAAAAATTAGCTGTAAAAGAAGTTGAAACCCCTGCTATTGGTGATAATGAAGCATTGGTAAAAATACATGCTGCTGCCTTTAATCACCGCGATTTATGGATTCAAAAAGGGCAATATGCCGGTATTCGTTTCCCAATAATTTTAGGTAGCGATGGCAGCGGAACTGTGGCAAAAATTGGTGCTAATGTAAATGCTGATTGGTTAAATAAAGAAGTAGTAATAAACCCAAGTTTAAATTGGGGAAACAATCCCCGAGTACAGGCTAAAGACTATGTAATATTGGGCACTCCAAACGATGGCACTTTTGCAGAATATGTTAAAATTGACGCAAGATTATTGCATGTAAAACCTGCTCATTTAACTTTTGAGCAAGCTGCTGCTTTTCCTTTAGCAGGCTTAACAGGTTTTAGGGCAACCATGAAACGTGCTGCTGCTAAAGCTGGCGAAAATGTATTGATTACAGGAATTGGTGGTGGTGTGGCTTTGTTCTGTGTTCAGTTTGCGGTAGCAGCAGGCTGCAATGTATATGTTACCAGTGGCGATGATGAAAAAATAGCTAAAGCCATTGCGTTAGGTGCAAAAGGTGGCGTAAACTATAAAAACCAAAATTGGGATAAAGAGCTAAAAGCTATGTGCGGTGGTTTTGAAGCCATAGTGGACAGCAGTGGTGGAGATACTTTTGCTAAATTGGTTGATTTAGCAAAGCCCGCTGGAAGAATTGCCATGTATGGCGCAACTTTAGGTGCATTTAACAGTGGAGTTCCTGCCAAAATATTTTGGAAACAATTGGATATTTTAGGTTCCACCATGGGTAACGATGATGAATTTGCCGAGATGTTAGCCTTTATCAATGATCACAAAATTGTTCCTATTGTAGATGAAGTTTTTGAACTAGCACAAGCACAAACAGCTATAGAAAAAATGAGCCAAGGCAAACAGTTTGGAAAAATTGTTTTGAAAGTGAATTAGATTACCTTACCAATGGAAGAATTATTCGGCACCTTATTCCTTAAGGAGTTTATTATTATCATTGGTAAGTTTATTAGATACCTTTATTTCTTGGCGATAGGCAGAAAGAAAACTATGAGTTCTCTTTATTGTATTTTTTCGGAGTTCTGTATTTAGTTTACAAATGATAATCAAAGTACTACCTCACCTCCACCCAAACAGGGCAATGGTCAGAATGAACTATTTGTTGCATGATTCCTGCATCAACCAAATTATTTCTTAATGCTTCGGCTACCATGCAATAGTCAATACGCCACCCTTTGTTATTGCCACGCGCACCAGCACGATATGTCCACCAACTGTATTGATGGGGTGCTTTGTTAAACTCTCTAAATGTGTCAATAAATCCGTTATCCATAAATTGAGTAAGCCACTCTCGTTCTTCAGGTAAAAAACCACTGCTATTTTTATTGCCAACAGGATCATGAATATCAATTGGTTTATGAACAATATTGTAATCGCCACAAATAATTAACTCTTGTTTTTTGCCTTTTAACTCATTGATATAATCTTGAAAAAAAGCAAGCCAATTCATTTTAAATGCTTGGCGCTCCTCACCACTTGAACCACTAGGAATGTAAACACTAATGATACTTTTAGAACCATAATCAGCTCTAATAATTCTGCCTTCGTTATCAAATTCTGGAACACCAAAACCATATTCTACATGGTCGGGTTCGTTTTTACAAAACAATGCCACACCGCTATAACCTTTTTTTTCGGCACTAAACCAATAGTTGTTTTTATATCCTGCAGCTTCAAAAATAAAAGGTTCGTTAATTTGTTCTTTATTGGCTTTGGTTTCTTGCAAGCAATAAACATCAGCATTTTCACTTTGCATAAAATTAATTAAACCTTTGCTCATGGCAGAGCGGATTCCATTTACGTTATATGATATTATTTTCATGGTTTTAGTTCACAGTTCTTTCACGCCTTGCGTGATTTAGTTCTTAGTTTACAGTTCTCAGTTTTTTCTTATTCCGTTGGCTATACTTCAACAAGCTCAGTAACCACAAACGGCAATTGATTATTGATTCATTTTACTATTGCCAAAAAATTATGTCATTTAATTTTGCTAATTGCCAGTTGCCAATTGCCTATTATTTTTTATTAGCCAAAGGCCAAAGAAAGTAAGCATTCCATTTAAAATTAACAATTCTTGTCCAAATTGGTAGCCGTTAAATAAGTCTTTTGAATAAGTATCAAGTTGGTAACAAATTATTGGCGCAGCCAAACAAACAAATGGAACAAGCTTATCTTTTACACTAATTTTATTAAATAAACCAAAGGCAAATAAACCTAATAATGGTCCATAGGTATAACCTGCAAACCTAAATACTTGGTTAATTACAGCATCGTTATTTAGCTCTTTAAAGATGATTATGATTAAAAATAATACTAGCGCAAAACCTATATGAATTAAGTGTCGATTGGTTTTGTGTTCCTTGGTTTCATGGGTTTCGTCATAACCTAAAATATCAATACAAAACGAAGTGGTGAGGGTAGTTAATACACTATCGGCACTGCTAAATGTAGCAGCAGTGATTCCTAATATGAAAACAATAGCTCCAATTCCACCCACATAATTTAACGCAATGTTCGGGAATAATTGGTCTGTTTTTTCAGGTGTGATAATTCCTTTAGCTGCTGCAAATTGATATAATAACACTCCTAAACTTACAAACAATAAATTGATAAAAACTACCACAATACTGAACCAACGGATATTCTTTTGTGCATCCTCTAAACTTTTACAGCTTAAGTTTTTTTGCATCATATTTTGGTCCAAGCCTGTCATTGCAATAGCTATAAACATGCCTCCTAAAAACTGTTTGAAGAAATTATTTTTGCTCATCCAATCATCAAAGAAAAACAGTTTACTCATAGGGCTTTCTTTAACAGCCATAACAGCGTCAACCAAACTGTAATTTAATTGAGAACAAACTACATAAATTGAAAGTGCCACACCTCCCAATAAAAATGCCGATTGAAGCGTGTCTGTCCATACCAAAGTTTTGATACCGCCTTTATAAGTGTATAATAGAATTAAACCAATTACTATTAAAGCTGATACAAAAAATGGAATATTAAAGGCACTGAAAAAATAAACATCTAATACAATTAAAGCTATGTAAAGCCTAAATGCTGCGCCTACCAAACGCGATAAGATAAAAAATAACGAACCCGTTTTTTGAGATATTTTACCAAAACGCTGCTCTAAATAAGAGTATATAGAAATAAGATTTAACTTATAATACAAAGGCAATAAAAATTGCGCAATTACCAAATAACCAACAATATAACCCAACACCATTTGCATGTAGCTAAACTGATTAGTAGCCACCGCACCTGGTACCGAAATAAAGGTTACACCTGAAAGTGAATCGCCAATTAAACCGAATGCGACAATGTACCAAGGTGATTGCTTATTTCCAGTAAAATAACCGCTTTCGCCTGCCTTGTTAGAGGTGTACCAGGCTATTAGCATTAACAATCCAAAATAGCCTATAACCGAAAATAAAATGAGATACATTGACATGTAGGCAAAAATATTTTTTACTTTTAAATTACCTCATTTTATTTATCCATATTGTTACACATGGCGTTCAATAAAGTCTATCAATGAATGAATAACTTTAATATGAATTTCTTGAGCTCTATCTGCGTATTGACTATGCGGTGCGCGTATTTCCACATCGCAAAGTGAGGCCATTTTACCGCCATCTTTTCCTGTTAAACCAACTATTTTTATACCTTTTTTCTTAGCTACTTCCATAGCCTTAATTACATTTACAGAATTGCCACTACTTGATATAGCCAATAAAACATCGCCTTTTCTGCCTACGGCTTCTAGATAACGGCTAAAAACATAATCGTAACCATAGTCATTTCCAACACAAGCTATATGGCTTGCATCGCTAATTGAAATGGCTGCTATTGCTGGTCTATCATTTCTGTATTTTCCAGTTAACTCTTCCGCAAAATGCATAGCATCGCACATGCTTCCTCCATTTCCACAACTTAAAATTTTACCTTCTGCTTTAACTGAATCAACCATTAATTGACCTGCTTTTTCAATGGCTTCAAAGTTTTTTTCATTGCTTAAAAATTGTGACAATATATTGTGTGCTTCCTCAAAGTGTTGTTTTATGCTATTCATAAAATGTTTTTTATGGTTCAATATTAAATAAAAAAATAAAAAATACTTATAATAATTAAGGTTTAAGATAAAGAAAGAAATAAGGATATATTTCAGTTTAATTACAAAACGAAAAGGTGTCTCCGTTAAACAATCCTTTATCGCTCAATTTTAAATGAGGAATAACTAATAATGCCATAAATGATAAACTCATAAATGGAGCTCGTAAGGTTGAACCTAATTCTTGCTTACTAAAATTGTCCAATTGAGTATAATCTTCGGCTACTTTCCAGGCATCTTCATTGCTCATTAAACCTGCAATTGGGAGTGGTAAAATTAATTGGTCAGCACTATTCACGGCACTTAAGCCGCCTTTATTGGCTATTATTAAATTTACAGCATTACAAATTTCTTCATCGTTAACACCAACTGCTATAATATTATGACTATCGTGCGCAACAGACGATGCAATAGCACCTTTTTTCAAACCAAAATTTTTACTAAATGAAATAGCTATAGGTGCAGCATGATACCTATTAACCACAACAATTTTTAAAATATCATTTTGGGGTAATACTTCATGTTTAGGAAACGAAAGTCTATTGGTAATTAATTGGCCATCTAAACATTCAATAACTAACTCGTTTTCTTTTATTTCATAATCAAAATCCAAAACCTTTTTAGGTTCTATATTAAACTGATTAATGGGCTCAATTGGAACTTTTGCTATAAGCGTTTTACCATTTTCAGCTACTAATTTTCCTTGTATAAAAGTGCGTTCCGCAATAAAATCAGTTAAATTATTTACAATAATAAAATCGGCCGAATCGCCAATATTTAAAGTGCCTACGGGTAATTTATAATGCCAAATAGGATTTAAACAAGCTACTTGTAAAACATCAAACAAATTGTATCCTAAAGCAATTGCCCGAGCAACTAATTGATTTATATGGCCTAACAACAAACTGTCAGGATGTTTATCATCACTACAAAACATCAATAGCGAAGCATGCTTTTCCATTAACGGAATCAGTGTATCAAAATTTCGAGCAGCACTTCCTTCACGAATAATAACCTTCATTCCAAAACCAATTTTATCTAAGGCTTCTTTTAAAGTAAAACATTCATGGTCGGTACTCATACCTTCGTTTATGTATTGTTTTGCTTGTGCTCCGCGCAATCCAGGTGCATGTCCATCAACAGGTTTATGGTGTTTTTTAGCACTTGCTATTTTAGCCATTACCTCTTCGTCTTTGTATAAAACACCGGGAAAATTCATCATTTCTGCCAAATACAATATTTCTGGTCTGGCTAAAAGTGTATCAATATCTTGCGCATTAATTACCGCACCTGCTGTTTCAAAAACAGTGGCAGGAACACAACTTGGCGCTCCAAAAAAGAAATGAAAAGGCACTTGTTTACCATTTTCAATCATAAAATCAATGCCTTGTAAACCTAGCACATTGGCTATTTCGTGTGGATCGCTAACTGTGGCTACAGTGCCATGAATAACAGCCATTCTTGCAAATTCGCTTGGTGCTAATAAGCTACTTTCTATATGCACATGCGCATCAATAAAACCAGGAAGTGCATAGTTTTGGCAAACTTCATTTATTTTTTCAATAGCTACTATTTCTCCATTTTCAACGGTAATTTCAGCTGCATAAATTTGCTTGTTTATTATATCTACGTAGTTCGATTTTATTTTCATAATTTTATTAAAGATTGAAAGATTAAAAAATTAGAAGATTATTTTGACTTCGCTCACGCCTTGCGTGATTGTCACTCCGCACTTCGCATTAATATTGTTTACCATTAATAATAACCCTATCCACACAATCATTTCCAAAATTATAAGGTATGTAAGCTAAGGATGATATAGGTTTGGTAATAATTAAATTAGCAATTTTTCCTTTGGTAATACTTCCATATTGATAGCTTAATTCCATAGCGTAGGCACCATTAATGGTGGTGGCGTTAATTGCTTCTTCTGGTGTAATTTTCATTTGGGTGCAAGCCAAACTTACTACAAAACCCATGCGTCCGTTGGGAGAACTTCCAGGATTATAATCGCTTGCTAAACAAACAGGCAAACCTGCGTCAATCATTTTACGTGCAGGCATGTATGGAATTCCTAGAAAAAAAGAACAGTTAGGTAAACCAACTGGCATGGTATTGCTATTTAGCAAACACTCAATCTCTTCACTGCCTGTATATTCTAAATGATCTACACTCAATGCATTGTGCTTTACCCCTACCTGAACACCGCCTGTATATCCTAACTCATTAGCATGAATTTTTGGTTTTAAATGATACTTAGCTGCTGCATTTAAAAGCAAATCTGTTTCTTCCACGGTATAAAAACCTTGATCGCAGAATACATCAAAAAAATCCGCTAGTTTTTCGTTAGCAATATTGGGCAACATTTCATTTAAAATTAAATCAATATAACCTTGACGATTTTGTTTAAACTCAGTAGGAATAGCATGTGCGCCCAAAAAAGTAGCCTTAATTGGAATTGGCGAAACTTGTTTTAATTGCGCTATTACTCGCAACATTTTTATTTCATCTTTCACCGTTAAACCATAACCACTTTTTATTTCAATGGCTCCAGTTCCTTGGCTAATTACTTGTTGCAAACGTTCATGTGCTTGTTCAAAAAGTTCGGCCTCGCTCATGTTTTGTAACTTTTTAGCCGAGTTTAAAATGCCACCACCTGCTGCTGCAATTTCTTCATAGCTTTTGCCTTTTATGCGCATTTCAAACTCTTCTTCGCGCGATTTTGCAAAAACTATATGGGTGTGGCTATCCATAAACGATGGTAAAACCATTCCGCCTTTGGCATCTATTTGAGTTGAAATTGTAATGTGTTGAGTAGCGTTGGCCAAATCTTCCATTTTGCCAAAACTAAAAATGGTATCATTTTCTATAATTAAATAAGCATTGTCAATACTTTCTAAATGGGCCATTTCTGACCCTTTTTTTAAAAGAATTTCAGGAGCTAAAATTCCTTTTAACGACTTAATATTTGAAACTAAAGTATGGGTTTTCATAAAGGTCAAAATTAATAATTAAAACGAATTGTATTACACAAAAACCAAGATCGTTTATTAAGTTAAATATATAGTATATGTGAAAGGCATAATGTTTTGTTTTTTATGCATTATTGAAAAACAATAAAGTAATAACTTGTCACATTTTTGCCTTCAATTAAGATAACGATTTTTTATGCTTTTTTTAGCAATGGAAAGCAATCATTTAAAGCCAAGAAGATGCCTGCGGCATGACCGAGTGAGGCTTTTGTAAGTGCAAAATGGAGCGCTGAACAAAAATTAACAAGTCAACCAATCAATAAATCAAAAATCAACAAGTCGCAAATCTCTAAATCAACAAATCTCCAAATCAACAAATCAATTTAAATCCACCCTTTTCTGCTAAACCATTGGTAAATAATTATGGTAAGCAAAAGCATAAAAATTAACACCCCCGGATAACCATAATGGTGCGTTAATTCAGGCATAAATTGAAAATTCATTCCATAAATACCTACTATAAAAGTTAAAGGTAAAAAAAATGCTGAGAAAACCGTTAAAACGCGCATTACCTCATTGGTTTTTTGACTCGAAAGTGAAATATAAATATTTAACAAACTGTGTATGCTATCGTAAATTTCTTCAGTAATGGTCTCTACACGCACATAAGTATCTTTTAAATCCTCGTAAATGGTGTTGCGTTTATGCGAATTTCCCAACTGTTCAATTACAGCCTTGGTTAAAGTAAACAAACGCTTTTTTACATAAATTTTTCTCTTAATTAGGTATAAGTTTTTTAGTAAATCAGGTATTTTACTTTTTAAAAATATACGCGTTTCGTACGAATCAATTTCAGTATCTAAGGCTGCTAAAGGAATTTCAAAACTTTGCAAGGTGTCTTTAATAATTTTACTAATTATATCGAATGGACTTTTGCAAACATGGTCATTAGCATATTTTTTAGCAACTCCATCTATTACAAACGAATCGTGTCTATGGATAGTAAGCAAAAAATCTTTACCCCAAAAAATAGCTATTTTACGAGTCAATTTTTGAAAACTATCTGCTCCAATATCGCACTTATTGTCATAATTTCTAATAATAATAAAATGCTCATTATCGAGTTGCTCAAATTTTGGTAAATGTCCGGGGTCTAAACAATCTTTAATGGCTGTTTCTGGTATATTATATTTTATAGCCAGGTCTTTTAATTCTTGCTCGGTTGGTTGGTTTACATCTACCCAACAAAACGAATTTTCTGAGGCCTCTTTCAGTATTTGTATCATGCTTTTTAAAAGTTTAAAAATACATTTTTTTACTTTTGGATAAAATTAATTTACTCACCTAATACTAAACAATTCATATTTTCAGGATAAAATTAATTATTTGATTTGCAATTAATTATATTTAATTTAAAATTATTACAAACTATTCATCTCTTTTTGATGTTTCTGTATTTTGAGTGAGTAAATTTTTTCATAATTAATGAAGAAACTATTGGTAACAATGGGCAAAAAGCCGGGGGAGCCCGGCTTTTTTGTTTTTTAATACTAGCCAAATTTTATTTTTAATGATTAAGTATGCTGGTTTATTCTATTTTTGTATTGAAACATTAAGCTTTGATAAACTACCTTAAACATACCGAAATTGATAAAACAAAGTGGGACCATTGTATTTCTCACGCTAGTAATACCATTATTTACGCATATGCTTGGTATTTAGACACAGTAAGCCCAAACTGGGATGCTTTGGTGCTTAATGACTACGAAGCTGTAATGCCTTTAACTCATCGAAAAAAGTATTTCATTTCTTATTTATATCAACCTTTTTTTACGCAGCAATTAGGTGTTTTTTCTAAAAACGAGTCACAAGCTTTGTTGGTTCAAGATTTTTTAAATGCTATTCCAACTAAGTTTAAATTTATTGACATCAACTTAAATGAGGAAAACAGCACCGAATGTTTAAAACCACTTAAAAACTATTTACTACCCATTGACGAAGCTTATAAAGATATTTATACCGGCTATAAAGGACAAGCCAAACGTAATATTAAAAAAGCCAAAAGTGAGGGTCTTTTTGTACAAGCATTGCCATACAAACAAGTAATTGATTTTTACCAAAAATACAAAGGAAAAGAAACCAAAGGAGTAAAAGAAAACGATTATAAAACGCTGAAACAATTGTATAAAATTTGTAATAAACAAAATAATTTATTAGCAATAGGCGTTTATAGTAATAAATCAGGATTGCTTGGTGTGGCAGCATTTATTATTAACCATGATAGAGCCATTTTTCATTTAGGAACATCAAACAATAAAGGAAAAAAAATAGGTGCCATGCACTTTTTAATGGATTCGGTTATTATGCAATTGAGTGGTAAAAATTTGTTCATAGACTTTGAAGGTTCAGAAATTGATGGAATTGAACGATTCTATAAATCGTTTGGTGCTTATAAGAAACCTTATTTTAAATACAGAAAAAACAATTTGCCTAAACTTTTAGCTTGGATAAAATAATGAAATTAAGATATTTATACTTTGTAATAGTTTTTGTTTTTGTGATGGCTTGCGAAAAGGACAAAAGTGCCTCACAAAACAATGATTTTTTTCCTCCAGTAAATTTTGATATCAATATCAATTTATTGTTGCCAGATGCAGCGCCACTCCAAAACATGGGAGGTTATATTTATCGTGATGGGCAAGCTGTAGGTTACAAAGGCATTATAATATATAACAATTTTGACGAATTTGTGGCTTTTGACAGAGCATGTCCTTATAAAGTTGATAGTGCTTGCAGCCGCATTTACATGGCCGATAATAATTCAAAATTTCAATGTGGAAGTGGCAATAACCGCTGCTGCGCAAGCGAGTTTTTTTTAACCACAGGCACTCCAAGTAAAGGGCCAGCCGACAGAGGATTGCGCCAATATTTTGTAACCAGAAATGGAAATTACTTAAGGGTTACTAGCTATCCACAATAAAAAATCAATTTTATAAGCTATGTAGCCATTAAATGATTTATACCGCTTAGTGAAGAACAAAATAGAACATATTTTGTGGCGGCATAATACCATCTAGGATTTACGTCAAACCAATTGGTCTCATTTGTAAATCAAAATGGTATTAGTATTATTGCACATGCAATTTGAAAATACCTTAAGTTTTGCTCAACAATTAGATGCAAACGATAAACTAGCCCATTTTAAACATCAATTTCATTTATTAACTCATAACAATAAACATGTAGTTTATTTATGTGGCAACTCATTAGGCTTGCAGCCAAAATCAGTTCGCGCAGCTATTGATCAAGAGTTAAATGATTGGGCAAAATTTGGCGTAGAAGGACATTTTGATGCAAAAAATCCTTGGTTTGGTTACCACCATTTTTTAACCGAAAATGCTGCAAAAGTGGTAGGTGCAAAGCCTAGCGAAGTAGTTATAATGAATAACCTAACTGTAAACTTACACTTGATGATGGTGAGTTTTTACAAACCAACTGTTACTCGTTTTAAAATAATTATGGAAGCTGCTGCTTTTCCAAGCGATTTATATGCCATGGAAACGCAAGTTAAACACCACAATTTAAATCCGAATGAAGCCATAATAGAACTTAAACCACGTGAAGGGGAACACACTTTACGCACCGAAGATATTATTGCAACCATAAATGCAAATGCCGATAGTTTGGCTTTGGTAATGTTAGGAGGTGTAAATTATTATACAGGCCAAGTTTTTGATATGAAGGCCATAGCTGCTGCTGCACATGCTGTTGGAGCTTATGCAGGCTTTGATTTGGCTCATGCTGCTGGTAACTTACATTTACAATTACACGATTGGGATGTAGATTTTGCGGTTTGGTGTACTTATAAATACTTAAATAGTGGCCCTGGAGGAACAAGTGGTGTATTTGTTCACGAAAGACATGAAAACTCTGAATTAAACCGTTTTGCAGGTTGGTGGGGACATGATGAAGGAGAGCGTTTCCAAATGAAAAAAGGCTTTAAAGCCATTCCAGGTGCACAAGGTTGGCAGTTAAGCAATGCGCAAATTTTTCCAATGGCCATTCATAAAGCATCGTTAGAAATGTTTGCAGAAGCAGGTATGGAAAATTTAAGAGCGAAAAGCGAATTATTAACTTGTTATTTGGAGTTTATTTTAAATCAATATACCGACCATTTAACTGTAATAACTCCAAAAAATAAGGATGAAAGAGGCTGTCAACTTTCAATTATTGTAAAACAAGATGGCAAAAAATTATTTGACTATTTGGTAAGCGAAAATATAATGCCCGATTGGCGCGAACCTGATGTTATACGTATGAGTCCGGTGCCTATGTATAATACCTTTGAAGATGTTTATTTAATTGGCGAAGCACTAAAAAAATACTTTGCTTAATGATAAAAATTGAAAAAATAACCACCCCAACTGTTCAACAAATAGCTTGGGATATAAGGCACGAGGTGTTTGTTATTGGGCAAAATTGTCCAAAGGAAATAGAATATGAGTTTGAAGAAGAAAGCATTCATTTTATTGCTTACTTTAACAATGAACCTGCTGGAACTACAAGAATTCGTCAAACAGAAAATGGCTACAAATTAGAACGATTTGCAGTATTGGAAAAATTTAGAGGCAATGGAATTGGTTCTGCTTTGGTAGCTTTTTTATTAAACGAAACCATTCCATTTGGTAAAAAAATTTATTTGCACGCACAATTAACTGCTGCTCCTTTATATGCCAAACATAATTTTAAACCTGAAGGAGAAAACTTTTGGGAAGCCGATATTGAACATGTAAAAATGGTTTACAGTAAACCATAAAAAGTATATGAAATTTTTAATTGTAGGATTAGGAAATATAGGAGCGGAATATGCACAAACCCGCCACAATATTGGGTTTGACATAGCTGAAGCATTGGTAAAAAAACACTTGGGAAATTTTACCGTGCAAAAGCATGCGCAATATGCACAAGTAAGCTTAAGAGGAAGGCAAATACATGTAATTATGCCAACTACTTATATGAATTTAAGTGGCAAAGCGGTACGCCATTGGATGACTGAATTAAAAATTCCTATTGAAAATATTTTTATTTTAGTAGATGATTTAGCCATTGATTTTGGCAAATTACGCATTAGAGGAAATGGAAGCGATGCGGGTCATAATGGACTAAAAAGCATCAATGAATTACTCGGTACCCAAAATTATCCGAGACTTAGGTTTGGCATTGGCAATAATTTCCCAAAAGGCCGTCAGGTAGATTATGTTTTAGGAAAATGGACTACTGACGAAATGAAAGAAATGCCTTTTTTAATTCATAAATCGGTTGATGCCATTGAAAGTTTTGTAATAAAAGGACTGCCATTAACCATGAACGAGTACAATAAATAATGCGTATATTTATTAACCATATTGCATATAAAATTGAATCAATAACCGATTTAAATTTAATTGATAAAAGGCTTTTGAACGATAACGAAAAAAAGGCTTTTTCTTTTATTGAAAAATGGTTTACCAATCAAGAGTTCACCTTTCAAAGTTCAGGAAGTACAGGCGTTCCCAAACAATTTATATTTACTAAACAGGAAATAATTTGGTCGGCTACACAAACCATTAATTACTTAAATTTAAAGCAAGAAAAACAACATTTTTACATTTGTTTAGATACTAATTTGGTAGCAGGAGCCATACTTTTGGCAAGGGCAATTTTGTTACAAGCAGATATAACCGTAACTAATCCAAGCAGCAATCCTTTTACATTGTTGCCACAAAACCATCCATACACTTTTTGTTCATTAGTTCCTATGCAACTGCAACAAATAGTAAATAATGAATATGAAAAAAAAGTACTCAATCAGTTCAATAATATCCTTTTAGGAGGGGCACCAGCTTCTAATTCACTTATTTTAAAATGTGCCGATTTAAATGCAAATATATGGGCTACTTATGGCATGACAGAAACTTTAAGTCATATAGCATTACGTAATTTAAAAAGGGAATCATATTTTAAACTATTACCCAATAATGAAATAGCCTTAAGCCAAGAAAATACCTTAAAAATAAAAAATACAATTACCAAAAATCAATGGGTACAAACCAATGATTTAGTTGAAATTATTGATGATGGGTTTTTGATATTAGGTAGAATAGATTTTGTAATAAACAGTGGAGGATTTAAAGTAAATGCACTTAAAGTGGAGGATGAAATTTCTAATTATTTTACAGAACAAAATATTTTGCCCTTCCCTTATTTTATTGGCAGTTTGCCAGACGAATTTCTTGGAGAAAGGGTGGTTTTATTTGTTGAAAAACAATACAAAGATTCTATAAATTTTGATGACTTAAAATCATATTTATTGAAAAACTTGAAACATTATGAGATACCTAAACAGATTCAAATTGTTAATGAATTCTATTACACCCCAAGCCAAAAAATTGATAGGAATAAAAGTAAATAAAAAAAGCTATTCGTTAAATGAATAGCTTTTTCTATTTAAAAATATTTAGGCTTTAAACAGCCATTGGTTTTTCAGCCCAAAGGTGTAATAAGGTACTTAGTTTTTGTTTCAATTCTGTTCTTGGAACAATAATATCAACAAAACCATGTTCTAGTAAAAATTCTGAGCTTTGGAATCCTTTTGGTAAATCTTTACCAATAGTTTCGCGTATTACACGAGGACCAGCAAAACCAATTAATGCTTCTGGTTCAGCAATATTAATATCGCCAAGCATAGCAAACGAGGCTGTAACACCTCCTGTGGTTGGATCGGTTAATAAACTAATGTATGGAACACCCGCTTGACCTAATAAAGCCAATTTAGCTGATGTTTTAGCCATTTGCATTAAACTAAATGCAGCTTCCATCATACGTGCTCCTCCCGATTTTGAAATAATCATAACCGGTATTCTGTTTTCACGGCCATAATCAATTGCGCGAGCAATTTTTTCACCAACTACACTTCCCATACTTCCACCAATAAAACCAAAATCCATACATGCAATTACCAATGGTAATCCATCTACATTACCTACACCAACACGTAAAGCATCTTCCATTCCTGTTTTTTTAATGGTTTCTGCCAAACGATCTTTATAAGCTTTGGTATCTTTAAATTCTAAAGGGTCAGTAGGTTTAATATTACTATAAAGTTCTTTGCAAGTTCCTTCATCAAAAATTACTTCAAAATATTCTCTTGAACCAATTTTATCGTGGTAATTGCAATGCATACAAACATATTTGTTTACTGCATGATCAGAACTTAATGTGGCTTTTTTGCATCTTGAACATTTATGCCACAATCCATCAGGCACCGATTTTTTATCAGATGTAGATGTTGTAATACCTTCTTTTACTCTTTTAAACCAACTCATTTTTTGCTACTGACTACTAGCTTCTAGCAACTAGCTGTAATCCTTTAATAAGGCGCTAGTAGCTAGAGGCTAGAAACATATTTATGCTATTGTAATACTATTATCTAAATAAACATCTTGAATGGTATTTAATAACTGAATACCTTCATTCATTGGTTTTTGGAATGCCTTACGACCACTAATTAAACCTTGTCCACCAGCACGTTTATTAATTACTGCTGTTGTAACTGCTTCAGCTAAATCACTAGCTCCTTTGCTTTCACCACCTGAATTAATTAAACCTTGACGACCCATGTAGCAATTTGCAACTTGGTAACGAGTTAAATCAATTGGATGATCAGTAGTTAATTCACTATAAACTTTTGGATGTGTTTTACCATGTTTTGTAGCATTGTAACCACCGTTATTGGTAGGTAATTTTTGTTTAATAATATCAGCTTGAATGGTTACACCTAAATGGTTAGCTTGACCTGTTAAATCTGCTGCAGTATGGTAATCAACACCATCCACTTTAAATGCATTGTTACGTAAATAGCACCATAAAATAGTAGCCATACCTAACTCATGAGCGCGCTCAAAAGCAGCTGCTACTTCTTGAATTTGGCGACCTGATTCATCAGAACCAAAATAAATAGTTGCACCAACTGCCACTGCACCTAAATTATAAGCCTCATCAACCGAACCAAACATAATTTGGTCAAATTTATTAGGGTAACTTAAAAACTCATTGTGATTTATTTTAACAATAAATGGAATTTTATGAGCATATTTTCTTGACATTGAAGCCAGAACACCATAAGTTGAAGCTACAGCATTACAACCACCTTCAATTGCTAATTTAACAATATTTTCAGGATCAAAAAACGCTGGATTAGGAGCAAAACTTGCACCAGCTGAGTGCTCGATACCTTGGTCAACAGGTAAAATAGACATATAACCTGTATTTGCCAAACGACCTGTTCCGTATAACTGAGCAAGACTACGCAATACTTGAGGGTTTCTGTTAGTTTGAGCAAAAATACGATCAATAAAATCGCTACCAGGTAAGTGGATATTTGATTTGCTAATGGTTTTACTTTCGTGATTTAAGTAATAATCGGCTTTATCGCCTAATAGTTCAACAATTTTTGACATAAAATTATAAATTTATTGTGAGTGTTTTGCTGCGCAATTTATGTTTTTTTATCAATTTACCATTTTTTTGATAAGATTTAGTTCCAGTCTTCGGCAGTATGGTTTTATTTAATTACCCAATATAAAAATTGTAGGCTTTTTATGCAAATCTGGTTTTACTTTACCCCACTCCTTAATTGATTTTGTTTGTATCAATTCATCATTTGCCGAAATATTGCAAGCAATACACAACAATACATTTCCATTACAATTTTTGACCAAATCATCAAAAAGATGGTTGTTACGATATGGCGTTTCCATAAAAATCTGAGCCTGTTGTTTAGTAACCAATTCTCTTTCTAACTCCTTAATCCTTTTTACCCTTAAATTTTTATCTATGGGCAAATATCCAGTAAAGGCAAAATTTTGACCACTAAAACCACTTGCCATTAATGCCATAAAAATGGATGATGAACCTGGCAAAGGAATAACTTTTATATTTTTTTGATGAGCTAAAGCCACAAGCTGAAAACCAGGATCGGCCACACAAGGCAATCCTGCATCACTAATTATTCCTGCATCTTGGTCGTTTTCCAAAGCCTTTAATAATCTATGGTAAGTATTGGCTTCAGTATGTTCGTTTAAAGTAAAAATGTGTAGCTCATTTTGGGGTGTAGCTAATTGCAATTTTTTAATCAAAGCCCTTGCTTCTTTCTCACTTTCAACCACAAAATTTTTTAAATGATGAGTCATTCTTTTCACCATTTCAGGTAAAAAATCGTTTTGGCTATCATTTGCCAAAAAATTGGGAATTAAGTATAATTTTCCGTACTTCATTTTTATGCTAATTATGTAACTTATTGATTTAAATGCAAGTGTAAAAATAAATAACATTTGCCTTGTATAGTCATTGCGCTTATTTTTGCCACTCTTTAAAAAAACCGTATGGCAATATTAACCAAAATAAGAAATAGAAGTGGCATAGCAATTGGATTTGTTGGATTAGCCTTAGTATTATTCCTAGTTTCAGATGCTTTAACAGGCAGAAACAGCTTTTTAAACACATCGTCAAACGATGTAGGTACCATTGATGGTGATGCAATTACCTACAAACAATTTGAAATGGAAGTGGCTAAGCAAGAGGAATTATATAAAGAACGTAGCCAAGGACAACCAATTGATGATAATACCAGAAATCAAATTAGAGAGCAAGCTTGGAATTTAATTATCCAACAAAACCTAATGAGTAAAGAATACGGCAATTTAGGAATTGTGGTAAGCAACGAGGAACTAAACGACCTTTTCGCTGGTGATAATATCCATCCACAAGTTAAACAATCATTTACTGATCCTAAAACCGGTGTTTTCGATAAAAATGTGGTTATTCAAAATCTAAAACAAATTGTTGAAAAAGGTGATGAAAAAACCAAAAAACAATTACGCGATTTTGAAGATTATTTATTACAAGATGGTTTAAATAGAAAATATGCAGCATTAGTAAAAAAAGGTGTTTATACTACTAATGTAGAAGCTAAAAAACTTTACGAAGCCAGAACAAGAACAGCTGAATTAAACTATGTGGTAATGCCGTTTAACGCAATTGCTGATTCAACTATAAAGGCAGAAGAAAGCGATCTAAAATCGTACTTCAATAAGAACCAAAACAAATACAAAGAGCGCGAAAATAGCCGTAAAATAGATTTTGTGGTTTATAATTTTGCTCCAAGTAAAGAAGATACAGCTGAAATGCAAAAATGGGTTGGCGAACAATTAGTTGGTTTTGCTCAAGCTAAAAACGATACTGCTTATGTTGATGCAAATAGTGAAGTTAGATTTGATCCAACTCCTCGCTCAAGAAAAGATTTCCCAGAAGATGTAGTAAATAAATTATTCTCTGATTCAATTGGCAGCATTGTTGGACCAATTTTTAAAGACAATAAATACCAAATTTACAAAGTTAGTGGTGTTAAAAACGATACTACTGTGTTTATGAGAGCTAGCCATATTTTATTTAAAGTAGAAGGTGCTACAGCGCAAGATACATTGAATAGCAAAGCTAAAGCAGAAGAAATTTTAGCTCAAATTAAAGGTGGAAGTGATTTTGCTTTAATGGCTGCTCAATACGGCACTGATGGAACAAAAGATAGAGGCGGAGATTTAGGTTGGTTCCAAGACGGACAAATGGTTCCTGAGTTTAACAAGTTTGTTAAAGCAGGTAAAAAAGGTGATTTAGGAGTTGTAAAAACCCAATTCGGATGGCACATTGTTAAAATAACTGAAAACAAATCAAGCAAATTAGTAACTGCTGGTTTAGTAGAACGTACTTTCAAAGCTAGCGAAAAAACAGTAGGTTTCGCTTACAACGAAGCTGGACAATTTGCTGCTGCAAGCCGCAATGCTTCAGACTTTGAAGCAAAGGCAAAAGAGAAAAAATTGGAAATAAAAACTGCTGAATACATCAGAGAAAATGACAACTTTTTACCAGGTTATCAAGAAGCTCGTGAAGTAGTAAAATGGGCATTTAATGCTGAACTAGGTGATGTAAGCGAAGTTATAACCATTGGTGACAAACACGTAATTGCTATTGTAAAAGATATACGCGAAAAAGGAAAAGCTAGTTTTGATGCAGCTAAAGCCCGTGTAGAAGCTGATTACAGAAAAGATAAAAAAGCAGAACAATTAGTAGCTAAAATGAAAGAAGCTGTAGATGGTGGTGCTGCTAATTTAGATGCATTAAGCAAAAAATTAAACTTAGCTGTTACTCCAATTGGAGCGCAAAGCTTCGAAAATGCAAACATTGCTTACGTTGGTCAAGACAACTCATTTGTAGGTGCAGTTTTAGGAACTACTCCAAACAAATTTGTTTCAGCATTTAAAGGCGATGGTGGTGTATACGCTTTCCAAGTTAATAAATTTAACGAGGCTCCAGCTATTACTGATTACAGCCCTTATAAAGCTGAGTTAAAACAACCATTAAGCCAAAAATTAGAATACGGCTTTATGGAAACTTTAAAAGACTTACATAAAGTTACCGATTTACGTTACAAATTTTACTAAAATGTAATTTATATAAAAAAGCCATCAGTAACTTAAACTGGTGGCTTTTTTTATGTTATAACCATAAAAAGCTATGATGCTAAAATACCAATACCTGCCTGCTGACAAAAGTAAAACCATTGTTTTTTTACATGGCTTTTGCGAAAACAGTTCCTTATTTACCCACCAAGTAGAATACCTTAAGCAATCGTTTAATTTATTATGCATTGATTTGCCTGGCTTTGGTCAAAGCAATACAATAAAAGATGTTACTATTAGCCAAATGGCTGATGAAGTAAAAATAGTTATTGATTACTTAAAAATAGAAAATTGCTACCTATTTGGTCATAGCATGGGAGGTTATGTATCTTTAGCATTTGCAAAGAAATATGCCAATGTATTAAAAGGAATTGGTTTAATACATTCTACCGCAGCAAAAGATAGTTTTGAAAGGCTAGCAAAACGCAAACAATTAATTGGTTTCATTCAAAAAAACAGTCCATCGCTTTTTTATAAAACCTTTTTTCCTGATTTGTTTTTTGAAAAAGAAAATAACAAAACTGTAATTAAAGAATTAATTGCAAACGCAGAAAAATCAAATCCCAATGGCGTAATTGAGGCCATAAAAGCAATGATGATGCGTGAGGAAAATTTTGCATTATTACAAAATTTAAACATTCCTGTATTTTTTGGAATTGGCAAACACGATACCATTATAACTGATAAAGATATGTTTGAACAAGCTGCACTTTGTAAAACAGCTGAAATTTGTTATTTACAAAACTCAAACCACATGGGCATGTTAGAAGAAACAGAAAAACTAAACAAGGCAATCGAAAATTTTGTAAATAGATTTTAAAATATCGTCTATTTGATTGTTCACTTTTTGCTTATGTTTAAGTTATTAAAATATAAATAGTATTATTTTACCTAACAAAAAAATTATATTGCAGGCTGTATTAAATATGTAATACGTTTATATAACAGAGTTTCACAATTAACTATCCCTATTATGAAAGGAATAATTTTAGCAGGAGGAAGTGGCACACGCTTACATCCATTAACATTAGCAGTTAGCAAGCAATTAATGCCCGTTTACGATAAACCAATGATTTATTATCCTTTATCGGTATTAATGTTAGCTGGTATCAAAGAAATATTAATTATTTCAACACCACATGATTTACCTGGATTTAGAAAATTGTTAGGCGATGGCTCTCAAATTGGCTGCCGAATAGAATATGCTGAACAACCAAGTCCAGATGGACTAGCGCAAGCCTTTGTAATTGGCGAAGAGTTTATTGGAAAAGATAAAGTTGCCTTGATTTTAGGTGACAATATTTTCTTTAGCTCTGGTTTAAAAGCCTTATTGCAAAGCAATAATAATCCTGAAGGTGGAGTAGTATTTGCTTACCATGTGAGCGACCCTGAGCGTTATGGAGTAGTAGAGTTTGATGAACAAATGAACGCATTAAGTATTGAAGAAAAACCTGCGAATCCTAAATCAAATTATGCGGTTCCCGGATTATATTTTTACGATAACTCAGTGGTTGAAATTGCTAAAAACATCAAACCATCACCACGTGGCGAATACGAAATTACGGATGTAAACAAAGTGTATTTAGAGCAAGGAAAACTTAAAGTGGGTGTTTTACAACGTGGAACAGCTTGGTTAGATACAGGAACTTTTGCTTCGCTTATGCAAGCAGGTCAGTTTGTGCAAGTAATTGAAGAACGCCAAGGGTTAAAAGTTGGTTGTATTGAAGAAATAGCTTACAATATGGGTTATATTACAAAAGAACAACTAGAAACAGAAGCTAGAAAATTAGTAAAAAGCGGTTATGGTCAATATTTATTGAACCTAATAAAAAAATAATATATCAGAAATATGAACGTACAACACGAAGCATTAAAAAAATTCAGTTATCAAATTGAATTTGCGCTTAATAATTATAGCGCACACGGAATGGACATTACCAAATACACCAATATTATGATTGGTGGATTAGGTGGAAGCGGTATTGGTGGTAGATTAGTAAAAAACATTTTTATGGACGAGTTTCCAGTTCCAGTAGAATGTATTGCTGATTACACTTTACCTGCATATGTAAATAAAAACTCATTAGTTATTTTAGGTTCGTACAGCGGAAATACTGAAGAAACATTATTTATGTTTGATGAAGTTAAAAAACGCGGATGCGATATGATTATTTTAACAGGTGGCGGTAAACTTGCTGAACTTGCTACTGAAAATAATTTGAAAAGATACCATTTAGAGCCCGGTTTCCAACCTAGAATGGCTTTAGGCTTTTCGTTAACTTATTTGGTACAAATTTTTGCTGAGTTTATTAAAAAAGATGTTGCTTCAACATTGAAAGAAATAGCTGCTAAGGTAAAAGATACTGCTCCTTATGAAGAAGAAATGACTAGTGCCTTTGAAGCAATTAAAGCTAAGGTTAATAATAAGTTTATTATAGTTACCGATGGTTATTTTGAATCAACTGGAATTCGTTTTGCGCAGCAAATACAAGAAAATGCTAAGCATGAAGCATTTGTTAGTGTATTGCCAGAGGCAAACCATAACATGATAGAAAGTTATTATGGCGATTTACCATCGTTATACATTTTATTAAACTCTAATAGCAATCCTCGTGTTGGTGCTCGTTTTGAATTTTTAACCAATTTATTGGAAGTTGAAAATCATAAAGTTATTAATATGGCTGTAAACGAGTTTAATTTAGAAGCTGTTTACGAAATGATTCACCGCTTAGATTGGTTAAGTTTATACGTAGCTGATTACAGAAGAGTTGATTCATTAAATGTTCCAAATATTGCTTCGTTAAAAGAATACTTATCAAACGTATAATTTGGGATTTTTAAATAAAATATTTGGTAATAAAGAGGCAGCACAAAATGCTGCCTCTTTTATAAATCCTGTAAAGGTTGAGCTTCACTCACACCTCATTCATGCTGTTGATGATGGCGTACAATCGCTTGACGAAGCAACTGAAACACTTAAGGTTTTTGAGGAAATGGGTTATACTAAAGTTATAACTACACCTCATATTATGAGCGATTTTTACAAAAATGGACCACATAATTTATTACCCAAACTAGCAGAACTAAAAAACCATTTAATAGAAAAAGGTATTAACCTTGAAATGGAAGTAGCTGCCGAATACATGATAGACGATGCATTTGAAGCTAAAATTAATAATAACGAAATTTTAAGTTTTGGCGGAAGCAAAAAATATGTTTTGGTAGAAATGCCTTTTTTAGAAGAAGCACGAAACTTTAAATCTGCCATTTTTGAATTACAAATAAATGGCTTTACCCCTATTTTAGCTCATCCGGAGCGTTATACTTATTACCATCAACAAAAAAATAAATACCAAGAATTAACTGATAAAGGTATTTTACTACAACTGAATAACCTTTCACTAATTGGTTATTACAGCCCGCATGTACTTAAAGCAGCCGAAGGCATAGTTGATAAAAAGCTACACAGTTTTGTAGGAAGCGATGCACATAATTTAAGGCATATTTCTATTATTAAAGATAAAGTGATTTCATCAAAACTTTACCAAAAAGCCTGCACCTCAGTTGAGCTTTTGAATAATACTTTATAAAAAAGTTTACGCTTTTTTAGCTACTTTGTAAAATAACAATTGGCCTAAACCAACGAGTAGCGTGGTAAATAATGTACTGAAGAAAATGCGTGATAGTGTTGAGAAAAACTGATGGAAAGTAAATGCTTCGAGGAAAAACAGCACAAAATGATGAAGAAATACCATCAATAAAACATAAACCATGTATCCAATTGGACCTTTACTGCTAAAATTAGGTTCGATTTTGGTTTCCAAATCATCTTTATTGGTACTAAACATTAAGTAAAATCTGCGCATATAACCCATTAAAACTGTGGCTGCTATATGCGGACCAGGCATACTACTAAAAGTATCCATAGTCATTCCCAATAAAAAGCTTATAACCAATACCAACCAAGGCTTAGTATTATAAGGCAAACTTAAAATAAGTACCACATAAATATATGGATTTACATACGTGCTTAAATCAATATTATTGATAACAACAATTTGTAAAAACACTAAAAGAACAAAACGCACCAGAAAATTAAGTATATCAATTATCATTTTTTGCCTCCTCTTCTACTGCTTTTGTTTCTGCCGCTTGTTGACTTTCTTTAAATAAATTACGCACCACATAAACATTTTTTAGCCTACTAAATGGAGTATGAACTAAAATGGTAATGTCGTATGAATTTTTTTCTGGATTTCTATCAATTTTTACAATTTTTCCAATTGGAATTTCTTCCGGATAAGAAGCAGATTGCGCAGTTGATACAATTTCATCGCCAATAGCTACGGGCACAAATGTATTTACATCGCTTAATTGAGCAAATAAAGCATTTGCTCCATCCCAAGTTACAGTACCTATATCACCTGTTTTTTTAACTTTAGCACCAGTATTGCTTTTGCTATTTAAAACCGATTGTACCAAACTATAATAAGGTGTAACCTGCCAAACTATACCAACCACACCGTTAGGGCAAATAACCCCATCAAAACGTTTTACACCATGCAGCGAACCTTTATCAATAGTAATGAAATTATTCTTTTTGCTAATTGAATTATTTACCACTTGAGCCGAAATATATTGATACTGTTGTTTAAACAAAGTATCGTTAATATTGGTAGTGGTAAATCCATTTTGATAATAGGATTGCAACAATTGTGAACGCAACCTCGCATTTTCCTGTTGCAAACTATCGTTTAACGTTTTTAAGTTAAAATACCCTGTAGTGCTATTAATGGCATTATAAATAGATGCGCTGGTACTTGCTGTATAATTTAAAAAACTAGCTTGTTGGTAATTATTAAACCTAAATAAAACTACCATGGCAAAAACCTCGAATGCCAAGAACATAAAAAATACATAATACTTATATATAAAAAATATTAGGTTCTTCATGTTTTGCTTTTTGTGCCGGGGCTTTTTGGTTGTTTGTTTTTAAAATTGTTAAATAAAATTTGTTTCTAATAACTTGTTTTTTAGGTCATTAAAAACTTGTAGCTTTTTAAGTTTTTAAGAGCCATACCAGTACCTCTAACAACTGCTCTTAATGGATCCTCAGCTACATGAACAGGCAATTTAGTTTTTGCAGAAATACGCTTATCCAAACCACGTAATAAAGCGCCTCCACCGGTTAAATATAAACCTGTTGAGTAAATATCAGCTGAAAGTTCGGGAGGAGTTAATTCCAAAGCACGTAAAATAGCTTCCTCAATTTTCGAAATTGATTTATCTAAAGCGGCAGCAATTTCAGAATAGCTCACACTAATTTGCTTAGGAATACCTGTCATTAAATCGCGACCATTTACTGCATAATCTTGCGGTGGATTTTCCAATTCGCTTAAAGCAGAACCTACTTCAATTTTTATTCTTTCAGCTGTTCTTTCACCAACCAAAAGGTTATGCTGTCTACGCATGTAATCTAAAATATCATCAGTAAATTCATCACCAGCCACACGAATTGATTGATCGCAAACAATACCTGCTAAAGCAATAACAGCAATTTCAGTAGTTCCACCGCCAATATCAATAATCATATTTCCCATTGGCTCAAATACATCAATTCCAATTCCTATTGCAGCAGCCATTGGCTCGTGAATTAAATAAACTTCTTTTGAGCCAGCACGTTCAGCACTGTCTTTTACCGCCCGTTTTTCAACCTCGGTAATGCCCGAAGGAATACAAATAACCATGCGTTGTTGCGGTTTAATAAATTTATTGGCTTGAGGAATCATACCTATTAAACCTCGAATCATGTGTTCAGCAGCCTGAAAATCAGCAATTACACCATCTTTAAGCGGACGAATAGTTTTAATATCTTCATGAACCTTTCCATGCATTTGTTGCGCTTGACTACCAACTGCAATAACATTTCCGTTACGTCTGTTAATAGCAATAATTGACGGCTCGTCAACCACAACTTGGTCTTTATGAATAATTAAAGTATTAGCCGTTCCTAAATCTATGGCTAAATCTTGTGTTAAAAAACTAAATACGCCCATTTATGCTGCTCTCTTCGTTTGTTAATTGGGTAAATTGATATGATGAAATTGTTTGTTCTATAAAAAACGTTGCAATTTAACATAATTGAGCGCAATCTTTTTTATGTTTTTGTTTTTATGCAATAAAAATATTTGCCACAACATTTCAACAAGCATTTTTTTAAAATAAGTTGCCAATTTTATGGCCTAAATGCCAGTGTTTTGGGTAACTAATGGCTGTATGCAATTTATTTTTATCCTTCGTTTTTTTACCGTTCAAAAATTTCAATTTCTTAATATTTCAAAATATTACTTTCTTGTAACCCTTATTCTAAACAAAAAATGATTACCAAACAAACAAAACGTACTTATTTAATGGTAGCTTTTGGCTTGCTATTAGGCAATGTTAATGCCCAAAAAAAAGCTCCTGAAAACTGGTTTAATTTAGACCCTAAAGAAAACAAGGTTTATGGAGTAAGCACAGAAAAAGCCTATAATGAACTTTTAAAAAGTAAAAAATCAAAACCAGTAATAGTTGCAGTAATTGATGGCGGAACAGAAGTGGCTCATGCCGATTTAAAAGATGTAATTTGGCAAAATCCTGGCGAAATAGCAGGAAACGGAATTGATGACGATAAAAATGGATATATTGATGATGTAAATGGTTGGAGTTTTATAGGTGGAAAAGACACCAATGTGGTTCAGGATAACCTTGAAATTACGCGTATTTACAATATGTACAATAAAAAGTTTGAAGGTATTAATGAAAGTAATGTGGCTTTGAACGATAAAGAAACGTTTTTTCTATACAAAAAAGCGGAAACTATTTACCTTGAAAAATACGAGAATGCTGAACGTATGTATACTGTTTACAGTAAAATTGAAGAAGGTATTTTAAAACTTAAAATGACTTTAGGCACTGATAAACCGACAGTTAAACAAGTAGAAGCATACAAGCAAACTGCAAAAGATAAAATGGACTTAGTAGCAGCATCGGCTGTTATGGGAGTGGTTAAAAAAGGGGGTTCTATTACTGATTTAATTAAAGAACTTAGCGGTGGTAAAAATTATTTCAAAGACCAATTGGATTACCATTTGGGAAAAGATTTTGATAGCAGAAAATTAGTTGGCGACAACTATAATGATGTAACTGAAAAATACTACGGCAGCAATTATGTTAGTGGACCAAAAGGCGATCATGGAACACACGTTGCTGGTATTATAGCAGCTGTAAGAAATAATAATTTAGGCATTAAAGGTATATCTGACAATGCTAAAATTATGGTTTTACGCGTAGTTCCTGATGGAGATGAAAGAGATAAGGATGTGGCAAATGCTATTAGATATGCAGCCGATAATGGCGCTAAAGTAATTAATATGAGTTTTGGAAAAGCCCTTTCGCCTAACAAACGCATTGTAGATGAAGCCGTAAAATATGCAATTAGTAAAGATGTGCTTTTAATACATGCAGCAGGAAACGATAACCATAATATTGACACCATTGAAAATTACCCTACTGTTAGGTATTACAATTCAAACAATAAAGCAACAGCTTGGATTGAGGTTGGCGCATCTACTTGGAAAAAGAAAAAATATTTAACAGCCGATTTTAGTAATTTTGGTAAAAATACAGTGGATGTATTTGCCCCTGGATTTGATATTTACTCATGTATTCCGTTAAGTGAGTACGCTTCATTTAACGGAACAAGTATGGCAGCACCTGTGGTAGCAGGAATTGCAGCTACATTGCGCTCTTATTTCCCTGAAATTACAGCAGAACAAACCAAAGAACTGATTTTAGAATCAGCTATAAAATATAATAAAAAAGTATTTATTCCTGGCACTAAAACCAAAGTAATGTTATCAGATATTAGTGTAACTGGTGGTATTGCCAATTTATACGAAGCTATAAAATTAGGAATAGCAAAAGGTTATAAAATGAGCAACTAGTTTTTGCTTATTACGCATAAAAAAGGCGAATCTTTATGGATTCGCCTTTTTTGTTTAATATGCTGTTATTTAAACAATTGTAATAAACATGTTTTTAAAATATCAGCCATATTTTTAGCCTTTAAAAACCTTTGATTTTTATAATGAATAGCCAATTCATTTTTAAGCTTTTCTACATTTTGAAGAGTAGAAATTGGGTCTTTACTCATGGCATTTAATAAGTTAAACATAGGCCAACGCGCTGCTTTAAGCCTTGCTATCATTACTGAACGTTCTTCGCGCTGGTATTGGTAAATGCTTTCTTTGCTTAAACATTGAGTTGCTAGTTCCACGTAATCTTTATTTTGTTTATAAAACTTTGGTAAATAAACATTTTTTCTACCTTCATGGCTTTGTTGGTCAAAATCTATAGCTCTTATTCTGTAATGAATTTCTTCAAAATCGGGGATAACCTGAATGACAAAATTACTAGAATGCATATCGCCTAAAAGCCTTATAAAACAGCGTTCATTAAATTTTACAAATTCCTTAGCTAGCCTGATTGCATTGAAGTTTTCTTTGTTAAAATAAAGCTTTAAAAAATCATCACCAGGAACTCCAACTATATGTTCTTCAATTAATGTATCGCCACTAACTAAATAGCTAATACGATTTGGAGATAACAAATGCTCTAATTCCAAACCATAAATCCTGGATGCATCCGCATTTTTTACATAAAAATAATCAAAATTATCGTTCAGTTTATTAATAATCCTGATTCTAAAAGGCATTGAATTTCCATACAAACAATAATCAATTCGCTCCACAGCTAAATGCTCTAAAATATTAACATCTCCGCCTGTTTTAAGCAAAGCATAAATTTTTAATAAATCATAATGAATTTGTTCTGTATCGCTTTGCGGATAAAGGCAAGTTTCCCATAAAGTATCTTTTCCTTTTTTATCATAAAGTGCTATGCTGTCACTAAAATTTTTTAAGTGAGGATACTGAATTGGCAAGTTAATGCCACGACCATGAGTTTGCAAATAATGCCTTAAGTGGGGGCTTACCTTAACAGGTTGTTTACGTTTACTAATTTGTTGCAAGTGAGTGAAGTATTTTAGTTATAGCAAACTTAATAATTTTAATTGATTTGAAGTTGGAAGCAGTAATTAGTTATTAATAAGATGATACAACAGAAAACTGGCTTTCCATTTAAGAATAACCAATTTGATTGTTACCAGTAAAAACCATTTCCGATAAAACACCAACTGTAAATTATACACAATCAGTAGTTTGCATATTTTAAAAAACTAATATTTATTTGGGTTAATTATTTGGGCTTTAGTTTGGTAATGGTAAAAATCAAGTTTATTTTCGCAAACATTAATTTTGATTTTTCACTTAAATAAAAAAATAAAAAATGAAAGTAGGTATCAATGGATTTGGCCGTATCGGTCGCTTGGTTTTTAGAGCAGCAATGCACAACCCAAATGTAGAAATTGTAGGTATTAACGACTTAATTGAAGTTGATTACATGGCTTACATGCTAAAATACGATTCTACCCACGGTATTTTTAAAGGTACTATTGCAGTAGAAGGTGGTCATTTAGTAGTTAACGGTAAAAAAATTAGAGTAACTGCAGAAAGAAATCCTGAAAACTTAAAATGGGACGAAATTGGTGCAGAATATGTAGTAGAATCAACTGGTTTATTCTTAGAGCAATCAAATGCTTCGGCACATATTAAAGCTGGTGCTAAAAAAGTAATTATGAGTGCACCTGCTAAAGATGATACTCCTACTTTTGTAATGGGTGTTAACCATAAAACTTACACTAACGATATGAACATTGTTTCAAACGCTAGCTGTACTACTAATTGTTTAGCTCCAATTGCTAAAGTATTAAATGATAATTTTGGAATTTTAGAAGGTTTAATGACTACAGTTCACGCTGTAACAGCAACACAAAAAACTGTAGATGGACCAAGTGCTAAAGACTGGAGAGGTGGCCGTGGTGCTTATCAAAATATAATTCCTTCATCAACTGGTGCTGCCAAAGCTGTTGGTCTAGTTATTCCTCAATTAAAAGGAAAATTAACTGGTATGAGTTTCCGTGTTCCTACTCCTGACGTTTCAGTAGTTGATTTAACTTGCCGTTTAGAAAAAGGTGCAAGCTACGAAACTATTAAAGCTGCTATGAAAGCTGCTTCGGAAGGCGACATGAAAGGTATTTTAGGATACACTGAAGACGAAGTAGTAAGTAACGATTTTGTGGGCGATTCACGCACTTCAATTTTTGATGCTAAAGCTGGTATTTCGTTAAACGATAACTTTGTAAAAGTTGTTAGCTGGTACGATAATGAGTGGGGTTACTCAAACAAAGTGGTAGATTTAATTTGCCATATGGATTCAGTAAAATAATTCAATAAATAAATAATTTAAAAGCGCTTCAAATAAATGAAGCGCTTTTTTTATGTTATTTTAAATAAATTAATCGGTTAAAAAATCCAATAATCAAACAAGGTAAATACTGAAACTCAATTAATTTTTTCCAAAATTCTATTTAAATGGCAAAAATATTTATTCAAACAGTTGCATTTTATGTTTTAAGTGCGTAAGCTTGTATATGGAAATTTTATTAGAACTAACTAAGTACATTGTTTGTAGCATTTTTGGGCTTTCTATCTTTGCAGCTATAGTATTGCTAATTTGGGTAAAAAAAATGAACAGCTACAAGCATTTGTTCACTATAGAACATCAAGACTGGTTGTAAAACAATTACGATTTAAAAACATTTGACTGTATTTTTGCTTTATATACAATACAGATGACAGATATTATTACTCCTGAAGAAGAAAGTTATAGTGGCCCAGCAAGTTTATCGCCCATTCCATTAAGTATTGGTTCGCCAGTAATAAGGCCTGAAGACAAAAACAAAATAAAAGCCAATGCTGTAGAAGCAATGCATCATTATGCAAACCAAGAAATTGGAATGTTAAAAAAACAAGCTGATTTAATTATGAGTCAAGTGCGCGAAATTGAAGCAAGGCTTAAAATATCAGAACATATTTATGAAAGTAATTTAAAATTTACACCTATTGTAAATCAAGTTTATCACTTATACGAAAAAGATAACTACTACAATCTTTCGCTTATTGGACCAACTGAATGGGGACGTAGCAGGACTGTAGGAAAATATGTAGCCAGTGTAAAACTACTTGGTGACCATAGTTGGGATGTAATCAATAAAGCCGACAATAATCCAATTTAGGTATCAATGTCGGCTTCGTATTAATGGTTTCGGTAACTTTCTATTATTTCTGTTAGAGAAGTAGCTTGTTGCAACTTTGGCAAAATTTCGTAAATCAAAAAATAATCGTTAAACTTTAAAAGCAAACCAATTTCTAAGTGTTTTTTAGCTTCTTCTATTTGCCCAACTTCGTATAAATAACACACTAAACGATAATGATATTGGTGGCAATCGTAATTAATTTTTAGTGCTTCCATTATCATTTCAATGGCTTCATTCAATAAATTTTGTGAAAACTTTACAAAACTCCAATCAAGCCATGCTTCCGTCATGGTAGCATCCAACTCTAATAATTTAGCATAAGTTTCCTCGCAATTTTCTATTTGATTTAAACGGTATTGTGTTTCGCCTAAAACCAATAAATATTCTGTATTGTCTTGCTCCAACATACAAGCGCGTTGGTAAAAAGGTAGAGCTTCTTTGTTCTTATTTTCTTTTTCAAAAGTTAAACCTATTCCAAACCAAGCTTCCGCAATATTTGGATTTAAATCGGTAGCTTTTTTGTAATTGGCTCTTGCTTCCTCGTTTTTATTCATACGCTCGTAGCAACCACCCAAATTACAATAAGTAATCGCATCAGCACCATCTTCGGCTATAGCACTTTTGTATTCAGCTATGGCTTCATCGTAACGCTCTAACTCTACCAAAACATTGGCTTTATTAAATTTTGCAGCAGTAAATTCTTCATCAATTGCTAAGCAAAATTCATACGCATCCAATGCTTCTTCAAACTTTTCCGTTTTATAATAAATTATACCCAAATTATACCAACCTGTAGTACTGTATGGGTCGTTATCTATTAATTGTTTGTAATAAAAAATGGCATTTTCATAATCACCTAATTGGTTAAAACAATGCCCAATTTCGTAATACGATTGTTCAATTTCGGGAAACTCTTCAATTAATATTTTAAAATATTCAACCGCTTTGGTGTACATATCGCAATCTTCGTAAACATAGGCTATTTCAAAAAGCATATCCAAACGTTCATCGGTATATTGCAACGCTTTTTCAAAACAAATAGCAGCTTCGTTAAACTGGCGAAGATTAATTAAGGTTTCGCCTTTTAGCAAATGCAAATCGGTATTAAATGGCTCAAAATTTTCTACTGTTTCTAGTTCTTCTAAAGCACTTTCGTAGCGTTCGCCTAAAATATAAACTTCGGCTTTTTGTAATAAAAACTCGCTATGCGATTGGTATAAATTTAAAGCATAGGTAACAGCCGCATAGGCTTTTTTTAACTTATTGGTTTGTATGTAATAATCTATTATTCCTTCAAGAGTTTCAGCATCAAAGTATTCGGTGGTTTTGTTGCGCAACATTTTTTCATAACGTTGTACATCATTGCTCACATCTTCACTTAAAAAGTCTTCACCATCCATCATACGCAAAATTCAAATTTGGTTTTACAAATATAAGTTCATAAATTATTTAAATGGTCTTTTTCAGGTCAGATATTTTATAAATATTTGAAAACTTGATTAAAACAAACCTTTCGTTCATGAGAAAATTATTTTCAATTATTTTTTTACTTCCAATTTCGGTTCAATTAATTGCACAAAGTGCACCTAAAAAACTGAATCAAGCTAACTGGCAACAGCATGTAGCCTATACCATTTCTGTTAAACTCGATGATAATAAAAACGCCCTCGATGGACAAATTAGTATGGTTTATACCAATAATTCGCCCGATGTTTTGAACCAAATTTACATGCATGTGTGGCCAAATGCTTACGCCAATAGAAATACTGCATTTGCCAAACAACATTTAGAAAATGGTAAAACCGATTTTTATTTTGCCAAGCCAGAAGACCAAGGAAGTATTAATAATTTATATTTCATGGTAAATAACGCAGCAGTAAAATGGAATTTAACCAACGATATTGATATAGCATTACTTAATTTAAACCAACCTTTAAAACCAGGTGAAAAAATAACCATAACCACACCTTTTTATGTGCAATTGCCAAAAGTTTATAGCCGTTTAGGTCACGAAAAACAATTGTATTGCATCACCCAATGGTTTCCAAAGCCAGCGGTTTACGATGTGAACGGATGGAATCCTATCCCCTATTTAGACCAAGGTGAGTTTTACAGTGAATTTGGAAGCTTTGATGTAAGTATTACTTTACCCAAAAACTATGTTTTAGCAGCAACAGGTAATTTACAAAATAAAGAAGAAGAAGCATTTTTAAACTTACTAGCAGAAAGCGAAGCCAAACAATTTGAAGAAAGACCTCTTTCAAGTTCTGAATTTAAAACTGTACGTTATTTACAAGATTCAGTGCACGATTTTGCTTGGTTTGCTAGTAAAGAATTTAATGTGAAAAAGGGAGAAGTAACCTTACAAAATGGCAAAAAAGTAGCTACATGGTTATTTGCCAAACGAATTAATAACAGTGGTATTGATTACATAAACGAAGGTGTAAAATATTATTCTGACCATATTGGAAACTACCCTTATAATTTAGCACAAGTAGTTATTACACCGCTTGAAGCAGGTGGAGGAATGGAATACCCAACCATCACCAATTGCGCTAGTATTGATAGAACTACCATTATTCATGAAGTAGGACACAATTGGTTTTATGGGATTTTAGGAAGCAACGAACGCGAGCACCCTTGGATGGACGAAAGTTTGAACACTTATTATGAAAGCCGTTGTACACAGGAAAAAGAAGATGAAGCAAGAGCTAAAACTATTGGACAAAAAGACTTTTTAAAAGATGTTTTCAATGTAGATTTAAAAGGTTTTGGCCAATCAAGATTGCTTTATGGAATTACTGCACGAAAAAATGAAGACCAGGCTGGAAATTTGCCATCGACCACCTATACCGATTTTAATTATGGCGCGATTATTTATGCCAAAAACCCATTGAGTTTTTATATGCTGCAAAATTATTTAGGTAATGATAAATTTGATGCCATGATGCATGCCTATTACGAAAAATGGAAATTTAAACACCCATTGCCAAACGATTTTAGGCAACATGCTGAGTCATTTACCAATGAAAATTTGAGTTGGTTTTTTGATGAAGTATTGGGTTCAACTAAAAAAATGGATTACAAAATAATCTGCGTTAAAAATAACAAAGCCAAAGTTAAAAATGTAAGTGGTTTAAATGTTCCTTTTAGTTTGTCATCAACCAATCAATTCAATACACCCATCAAAACAAAACAATTTGAAGGATTTACTGGTACGAAAACTTTTGATATTACCTTGCTTTTAAATAATAATGGTGTAGCCAATAATATTCAAATAGACCAAAACCAATCGACTATAGAATTATACAGAAAAAACAATGCGCTTCACAAACCTTTGAGTGTTCGTTTCTTACCTGCATTAGAAAATCCTAATAAGCGCCAAATATTCTGTATTCCGCTTTACGCATGGAATAAATACAATGGAAATATGCTAGGTTTATTTATCAATAACGATTTTTTCCCTGACCAAAAAACAGAATTTAACTTTACGCCATTGTATAGTTTTACCACAAACGATTTAAATGGCTATTTAAGTATAGGAAGAAATTTTCACATAAGCAGCACCATTTTAAAAAACATAAAAATTGGTGTTAATACTTCAAGGTTTGGAACCAAAAGTTTTGGTGGATTAACTGATATTTCATACGAAAAACTGGCTCCAAGCATTGAGTTAGATTTTAAACAAGCAACTGCTCGTAGTTTATTTGAAAACAAATTAATTTTACGCCATGTTACTGTACTTGAAAACAAAACAAGCGAAGGCTATTTAAGTAATTTCAATAACCAAAGTATCTCGGCTATGGATATTACATACAAATTGGCTCATAACTTAGCAACTTATCCAACTAACTTTAAAACCAACCTGCAAATTGGAACTGCCGATTATAACTTTACCCGTTTAAGCTTTGAAGTAAATCAAGGTATTTCATACAATCCTAGTAAAAAGAAAGCCAATATCCGACTATTTGCAGGTACATTCTTAAACGAACAAAGCACAGCAACAACAGGCTTAAACCAAGGTAGAACATATTTTCAAGCAGGAGGTACCACTGGTTATAATGATTATTTTTACGATGAGGCTATGTTTGGAAGAGCAGAAGGTAATCAACAACAAACGTTTTTGGCTCGCCAAGTGCTAAACAGAGATGCTGGTTTTAGAAATTTTGTTGCGATTGGTTCAAGTAGAACTTGGCTTTCAGCTGCAAATATTACATTACCTTTTCCGTTTAAATTACCAATTGGTTTTTATACCGATTGCGCATATGGCGAGATTTTTATTACTGAGGCAAATACAAATAATTATTCTTATGAAACAAAATTTTTAGCCGTAGGTGGTTTATATGTGAGTATTGCTAAAAATGTGTTTGAAATATATTTGCCATTATTTGCCAGTCAGAATGTAATGGATGTTTGGCAACTTAATAACGGCTTTGAACATCCATTTAACAGGGCAAGTTTTATTTTAAACTTAAATGCCATGAACCCAATTAAATTGGCAAAAAATGCCATTAAATAATCCTATTTGGAATAAAATGAATAGCTTTGCCACGAAATTAATAGGCAATAGGAAATGAACAATAAGCAAAAAGCTAGAGGCCAGTTGCCAGAGGCCGAAAGCCAGAAGCAAAAAAACTAACTAACTATAAACTAAGAACTAATATAATGAGTGCAACACAAACCTTTTCTCTTGATTTTTTGAAAGAGTTAAACTTAAAAGAAATAAACGAAGGAACATCAACAGGGCAAAATCATTTTGCTGATGCAAATGCTGAAGTAAAAGAAATTTACTCACCAGTAGATGGGAAATTAATTGGTAAAGTAAAATTTACTACCGAAGCTGAATACAATAAAGTAATTGCAACTGCTGAAGAAGCTTTTAAAACGTGGCGCAAAATGCCCGCTCCAAAACGTGGTGAAATTGTTCGTCAATACGGAAATTTATTGCGCGAATACAAACAACCTTTAGGCCAATTGGTAAGCTACGAAATGGGTAAAAGCTTACAAGAAGGTTTGGGTGAAGTACAAGAAATGATTGATATCTGCGATTTTGCAGTGGGTTTAAGTCGTCAGTTAACAGGCTCAACCATGCATAGCGAAAGACCAAACCACAGAATGTACGAGCAATACCATCCACTTGGAATAGTTGGAATTATTTCAGCTTTTAACTTCCCAGTAGCAGTATGGAGTTGGAATAGTATGTTAGCTGCGGTTTGTGGCGATGTGTGTGTATGGAAACCATCAGAAAAAACGCCACTTTCAGCAATTGCTTGCCAATTATTAATGGCTAAAACTTTAAAAGAAAACAATTTACCTGAAGGGGTTTTCTGTTTGGTAAATGGCGATTATAAAGTGGGTGAATTAATGAGTAAAGACGAACGAGTTCCTCTAGTTTCTGCAACTGGTTCTACCCGCATGGGCCGAATAGTTGGAGCAACTGTGGCACAACGTTTTGGAAAAGCTTTATTAGAATTAGGTGGAAACAATGCCATTATTTTAACCCCAAATGCTAACTTGGACTTAGCTATGGTAGGAGTTGTATTTGGTGCTGTGGGAACTGCGGGCCAACGTTGTACTACAACTCGTAGGTTAATTATACATGAAAGTATTTATGAAAAGGTAAAAGATAAATTGGTTAATGCATACAAGCAATTAACCATTGGAAATCCGTTAACTGGAAACTTAGTTGGACCATTAATAGATAAAGATGCAGTAAATGCCTACTTAAATGCAATTGAACAAGTAAAAGCCGAAGGTGGCAATGTACTTTGTGGTGCAGAAGTAATGCAAGGCGAAGGTTACGAAAGTGGTTGTTATGTAAAACCAACTATTTGCGAAGCTAAAAACAGCTTTAAAATAGTACAACACGAAACTTTTGCTCCTATTCTTTACATTATGAAATACAGTGATTTTGATGAAGCTATCGATATGCAAAATGGTGTTAAACAAGGTTTAAGCTCAAGCGTATTTACCGACAATTTGCAAGAAGCAGAAGCATTTTTGGCACATTGGGGTAGCGATTGCGGTATAGCAAACGTTAATATTGGAACCAGTGGTGCTGAAATTGGTGGTGCATTTGGTGGCGAAAAAGAAACAGGTGGCGGCCGCGAAAGTGGCAGCGATAGCTGGAAAGCTTATATGCGCAGACAAACCAATACCATTAACTACGGTAAAGAATTACCATTAGCTCAAGGTATTAAATTTGACCTTTAGTTGGTTCACGCCTTGCGTGATTTAGTTGTCAGTTGATAGTCAAAAGCCCAAGTTAATAATTCGGGCTTTTGTGTTTTTGTCTATTGTTGGTGTCCGCACTAATTCACTTATCTATAGGGGAAGATAAAACCTTGTTAAACTTTATTGCTTTAACAAGGTTTTTTTATGCATTATTGTTTCCTAAAATACCAAGCAATTATTCAGACCATTAAACTACATGCTTTTAAAAAACAATACATTTCCCGAGATTATTTCAGCACCAGAAGCTGATTATTTATTTGTAAAAACCTCGGGAATTGAAAATGCTGGTTTGGGTTTGTTTACAGCCATAAATATTTATAAAAACGAAATAATAGCCACTTATAGAGGAGAAATAATTGGCACAAAAGAAGCCGAGGCAAGAGCACTTAACAAGCAAACCGCTTACTTTATGAACTTACCCAATGGCAAAATTTTAGATGCGCAACAAACAGATAGTTTTGCCAAATACGCTAATGATGCAAAAGGCAGTTTGCCTATTGTTTATAAAAACAATGCTTTCATTACTTTAAACCATAAAAACGAAGTTTGTTTGGTGGCTTTAAAAAATATAAAAGCATTGTCTGAAATATTTTGCAGTTATGGAAAAACTTATTGGCAAAACCTTAAAATGGAAAATAAACGGTAAGTCCGTAAACCCAATTTTTATTGCTGTCGCGAATAAAATCAAATGAGTAATTCATTGTTTTATTCCCAAATAACAATCCAAATTTAAGTGCGTTATCAAACGATTGCAAATCGTTACTTTTCGTAATACCGCCATGTAATCCAAGCCATTGTTGATTAATAGGATCTCCATCATTAAGGTTTTGCAGTAATTTAATTGAGTATGAGTTAATTAGTGAAACTCCTTTTACATCGCCATTTATAGAATTTACAACCGAAAAAGCATTATAACTTAAGCCTAATTTATATTGACCAACCGAATACTTATTAGACAAATATAAAAACATATCAATACCTGCTACAGGAGCTATGGTATTGCCAATTAAACCTACACCTAATGAACCATTAATCATCAATGCATCGCTTCTACCTTGGGTCTTATTGGTAATTTTATAGCCGTTTTCAGTTGCCAATTCAAGCTTAAAAGTTCGGTTAAAATCTTTTTTGGCATTGGTGTTTACAAAATTAATGGCACTCCCCAAATTGGTGTTTTCAAGCTGTGTTTTTAATTGCTTGGCATCCGCTAAATATATTTGAATTTGATACTCGTTTTTTAAATCGAATAAATGGTATTCATATTTAGGTAAATCAAGTTGCAAACGCTTTAGTTCATAGGCCACATTCACTGCATTTTCAGTTAAATCTACATTTTCAGCTTTCAATCTACGCTTGCCATTATTGGTTACAAAATAATAAACCTTAGTAGCTTCTGCATTTAAAGTATTGTTGGCTTGGGCCACTAAAATATCGGTTAAAAACAAAGTTTTAATAGAGTCGGCTTGCTTGTATTTATACATGTCTTTTAGGTTTCCACCAATAATCAAAATTTTATCGCTTCCACTAAGTTTAATTACCAGCGTGTCCGATGGAGAATCATCAGTATAAAGTAAATCTACTTGTGTTACACCTTCTTTTTGTGCAAACAATGGATTGGCGCAAGCCATAGCAAGCCCGCAAGCTAATAGCAGTAATTTTTTCATAATCATAAATGGGTTATTGGTTTAATTAATATCGCTTTCACAAATAATATGGTCTAGTACATTTTGTGGCGGCATAATACCATCTAAGATTTACACCAAAAGCATTGGCCTAATTTGTAAATCAAAATGGTATAATTTGTTTGGTAAAACCAAAGCTCGAGTTATCGGCAGCGGTTCCTGTTAACGTTTTGTTGGGCAATATTGTGCCTATTTTAAATTTAATATTTTGAGTGCTGGCCACCTTTATTTCCAAAGGTTTGGTTACTGTTGTTTCACCAAAATCAATTTCGGTAAAGCGGTTTAGTTTTTTAACAGTTTGTTCGACTTTTTTTTCTACTACAGCCATAAATGTGTTTGGGGTATCAACTGGATTTTTTTCAGTTAATAATGGCGACTTTAGCTCTGTAGTAATAGTTGCTTTTTTTTGCTTTGCAATTACTTTTTGGTGAGCAACAACTGGTAGAATTTTGTTTTTTAAGTTTCTTGTTAAATCTGCCTTTCCTGCCTGTTTTTCTTTTTCAACTGGGTAAACTTGAGCAGTTGTAGGCTTTTTTATATCGGTAGGTTTAAGCAGTTTTACGCCATACATACCTATGGCACCAAATAACAAAAATACAGCAGCCACAGCCCCAATTCTATTAAACCAAAATATAAATGGCTTTTTCTTATTGGGTTTTAAACTTGCCTCCAAAAGCTCCCACTTGCTTTCCAAATTAGGTTCATAGTTTGAGGGTAAACTGTTTATTGAATCTATTTTTTGCTTAATAATATTATGCGTTTCCATAACCGTATAGTTTGGGGTTAATTAAATTTTTTAGTTTGGCTTTGGCTTTAGCCAATTGAGTTTTACTGGTACTCTCGTTAATGCCAAGCGTTTGCGCTATTTCTTGGTGGCTGTACCCTTCTACTATAAACATGTTTAACACGGTTCGATAACCAACGGACAGTTTTAAAATAGCATCAAATAAGTATTGCGCATCCATTTGTTTTATAAAATCATCGTCAAAACCAATATCTGGCGCGTTATCAATACTTACTAAGCTAAAATTATTTTGCTTACGCAATGCCATCAATGCCTCATTTACCATAATGCGTTTTAACCAGTACATAAAGCTATTATCGTTTTGGTATTCAAATTTTTCAATTTGCTGAAAAGCCTTTAAAAATCCTTTCATTACACAATCTTCGGCTTCATCTATTTGTATAACATAACGCTGGCAAACCCTAAACATAGCACCAAAGCATTTTTCAAAAACCAACTTTTGTGTAGTGGTATGCCCCTGTTTTAAAAGTTTAATATGTGCCTTGGTTACTTGCATTTTTAAATTTTATAACTGCTATAATGATACTTGATACGTAAAAGTTGCCCAAAGGTTATTTTTTGTTTTAAATAACTGATATACAGAAAATAAAATTATTGCATATTGCTTTTTCGTTTTGTATAAAAAACTATATGACACTGTACAGCAGAATATTCGTTTTTATATGATGTTTGGAGTTATTGAATTTAAAACACTTTTTTAGGCTGTTTGAAACAATAATTTTTTTAGCAAAAATTACCAAAACGAGCAAATACTTTTTGCATTTTATACCAAACACTTTTTAAAAATTGGGATTTTATACATTTTGTATGTTAAAAGTTTGAGGAAATCTCACTCACTTTTGCAGTTTTTGCAACTATTTAAAAAACATTGGCAAAAACCAATAATTACAACCCATTTGTTGTTACCATTTTTGTAAAACGATTAAGCAATAAAATAATTGTATTAACCAACTTAAATAACAACATTTATGATACTAGCTTACCGATTAAGAAAAATTAGAGAGGCCAAAAAATTAACACAAGAAGATGCGGCCTTTAATTGCGGAATGAGTGCATCGGCCTATGGCCAAATAGAAAGAAACGCACACAAATCTACGTTTGAAACGCTTTATAAAGTTTCAGAGGCACTAGGTGTTTCGATTAATTTTTTAGTGGATATTAATAACCCACAGTTCAACGATAAAAACAAGTTATAGCTTGTTGACTAACAGTATAGTGCATTTTATTCTTGTATATAATATTTTTAGAACATTAATATGAAGAGTGCCTTAAATCAAAGAATTAGAAAAATTAGGGAGGTTAAAAACTTAACGCAAGAAGAAGTTGCGGCAAAGTGTGGAATGAGTGCATCAGCATACGGCCAAATTGAAAGAAATGCATCAAAATCAACTTATGATACTTTATTAAAAATAGCGCAAGCATTAGATGTAAGTATTACTTTTTTGGTAGATATAGAAAACGAATCATTTTAAAAATTAAATAACTATATGAAAATAACAATTACAATATTTATAATTTTTTTAGGCGCTTTAAGTGCTGTTGGCAAAAACACTAACAAGCCTGACTCTTCAAGCAGAGCAGGTGTTACCATTTATATCAATCAACCACTTGGTTTTATGAATAAAGTAAGGCTTAAGGCAGGGTATAAAACCGAACAAAACAGTACTTATTTATTAAGCTTTACCAGTTTTCATAGCAACCTTCCTTTATTATTTGGAGAAATAGAATTTACAGGTATTCAATTATGTTTTGAATACCAACATGCTTTAACCAAAGGAGATCAAGGTGAGATTTTTATTTATGGAAAAACAGGAATTGGCGATTTTAATTACAAAAATACGGACAATGGATTTTTGCTTTTTGGTGGCTCTTTAACAAAACGTGCAGCTGGAAATTATGTACTATTGGGAGCAGGCTTTGGTCAAGAGCTTTTCTTTAATAAATCTAAAACTTTTTTTCTTCAACTCAATGAAGGCGTTAAAATATGCAATATATATCAATCTTCTGGCGCTGATGTGAGCAACGATTTTCAAACATTCATTAGTCCAGGTTCACTCATTGATTTAAATATCAATTTTGGATTGAGATTTTAAATGTTGGCCCAGCCACAGGAATAAGCGAGTTTAAAACCGATGATAATATTGAAATTTATCCAAATCCTACAATAGGTATTGTTAATATGAAAATAGATACTAAATTAGTAGGAAGCAATTATGCCGTTATTGATATTTTAGGAAAAACAATCATAATAGGAACCATAAAAACCAATAATGAAATATTAAACCTAGAAAATAGTCAGGCAGGAGTATATTTCATTACCATTGGAGATAATTTGAAACAGACTTTTAAGATTATTAAAAAGTAAAAAATGCTATTAGTACTGGTCTTGCAGAATTTAGTTTCTGTTAGCTCAGTTATAATATAAAACCAAAAAGCCAATAAGTAGAAAACAATAAACCTTAAAATAAATTTATGAAAACAATTTTAACAAAACAAACAACCATTGCCCTTGCAATGGCATTATTCACCTTTAACTCAATTGCCCAAAAGAGTTTTTATGCCAAACTTGACGGAGGGTATAACTGGGGAACAACTTCAGCTTTATATAGTCCTGGTAATCGAAATTCGAACGGCACAATTACAAGCTACGAAAAAGTAGATCTTGCTTTTGGTAAAGGAATCAATGTAGGAGGCTCAATAGGTTTTAATATTAACAAATATTTTAGCACGGAATTAAATATTTCTTACTTCAAAGGTGGAAGTGTTGAAGTTAAAAATTCGGATGTTTCAACTTCTTCAAGTTTTAGTTCAACCTCTAATTTTTCAGCTACTATGATACGCTTTATTCCGTCAATAGTATTTACTCCGGGTTTAGAAAAAATCAATCCCTATGTTAGAATTGGGGTAATAGCTGGAGTATCAACTTTGACCATTAAACAAGAAAATTCAACAACATTTATGGGCAGTTCCGATAAGACTAATCAAACAAGGATTATGGATGGTGGAGTAGCCTTAGGTTTACAAACAGCCTTTGGTTTAAGTTATAAAGTAAATAATAAATTTTCGGTTTTTGGCGAATTAAACATTATCAATTTATCATATACTCCTAAAAAGAGTGAGGTTACTGAAAGTACTTCAAATGGAGTTGATAATTTAGCTTCATTAACCACTAAGCAGAAAAAAACAGAGTTTGTAGACTCATACACTGAAGATAGTGCGAACAGTGACCCAAATACAGCAGAGAAAGAATTAGCGCCTAATTTACCCTTTAGCAGTTTTGGAATTAATGTTGGAGTAGTTTATCATTTTTAAAGTTTAAGGCTTATTCAAATACTAATGAGATTTAAAATTTGGTCCACGGTCGGTATTATCAGGCTGACCGTTTTGCCAATAAAAAATGCTGGCAAGCCAGCATTAGTGAATCACCCTTGAATAGTCGCGAATTATTGTTGTAAATATACTATTAGCTAGTTAACCATGGTTAACATTTTTACTTTTTGAGCCAATTTTCTCTCTAAAATTCGAGTATTAGGAATTAAAATATAATCCTCAATTAGCTCATGCACCCTTAAATCTTTTTTAAACGATTCCAATTGCAACTGTAATATTCGGTAAATAGAACTATTGGTTTTGTTATTAGTATATTCATTAACTATTTTTTGTATCAAGCTTAAATCTAATTCGTGGCTATCATTGTGATTTGAAGCAAAATCGTTAAGTGAACAGTTAAATTTTTTGCTAAAATATAGCTTAGCATTAAAACCATTGTTTAATACCGCCAAAAGGTGTTTAGCATAAGGCAATAAATACTTTTCTTCCATTAAAATATGTGTAACCAAATGGCTATAATAGTTGGTATAAAGTAACTTTAATGTTTTTAACAAAGGATGGTTGGTTTCAAATCCTTGCAAAAACAAATAAATGCTTTGCTCTATTTCGGGCAGTTTTTTAGTAATATAGTAATTATGGGTTCGTTCAATATATTCTATAATAGTTGCTAACGGGAAACCATCTAGCATTTCTAATTTAAACGAAGCCGGATTCCTAAAAACATCAACCAATTTTAAAATAAAATCGTTGTTTATTTCTAAATGATTAAGTCCATCGAAATACAATTGCTCAGAACTACTTAAAGTATATCTAGCCAAAATTTGTTTATATATAAAATTGCTTTCCAATTGGTTAAAATTATTTTTTGATTCTGTAAGCATTACGTCATTTAAAGCCTAATCTAAGGTAACTCAAACCATATTATAATTATGGAAGTTAAATTGCATTGGCATAAACAAGCATTTTAAATGAAAAAATTGGGCTGTAAAATAATAATTGTATTTAACCTTTTAAAAACAACGCTTAACAAAGTTGAATACTTTTATTTATTTCCTATTATTTTATTAATAATTGGTTTTATAGTTTTAGTGGTTCATATATTAGTTGAGGTAATTATTCCTGCCCAAAGGTGTTAATAGTTCCTTGTTTTTGCTTAACCGCCTCTTTTCTTAATAGCTTTATAGCATGTTTCAAATCTTTTAGTTTGTTCTTTTGCACTTGTTTTGGAATATTTGAATCAAACATTCCTGCCACTCCTTTTATATTCATTTCACAAACTTCAATTTGTTTACTCAGTATTTCAATAGCGTAGTCCATTATTCAACTAATTATTTTTTCGATAAATAAACAGTATAAATGGCTACAAAAATCCAAGCAATTCCTTTAACTAAGAAAAACAAAAAGCTAATAATACCCGCTTTTTTTATATTATTTTTAGTTAACAGTTTCATATTATCTTGCTAATTACTTATGGTATTATACGTTTTAAAACTTGATTTCATAGGAGGAGTTTTGCCTTCTTGTTTTGCTTTGGTTATATCTTCAAAACCTCTTTTATGCCCTTCAACAAATTCAGGAGAGCCAACCCAAGCTTTAAAGTGTTGTTCTGTTTCCCAACGGCTTAATATTAAATAAGAACCTTGCCCATCGGTAGGTTTTAATACGTTCATGCTAATAAACCCATCCATTCTATCAATGGCATGTGCACGTGTGCCAAATAATTGCTCAAATCTTTCAGCATAATCAGGTTCACAATCAATATAATTAATTGCAATAAATTCTTTTAAGTTGCTCATATTCATTTTTTATTATTCTTATTTAGACTAATTCTAAACAGCAGCAAACATAATAAAAGGAATTAAAGTTCCAAATAATATTTATTAAAATTGTAAAAATAAAGTGGTTTGCTGATGAAAAAAGATGGAAAAATACAGTACAAGGAAAAGAAAATTAAAACTGAACTATCCTTGGTCTCAAGCAAGGCTAATGCAAAAAGACTAAGGATTTAAAATGAAAAAAGAGTTTGTAACTCGAAGACATTTTGCCTACGGCCGGTGTTTTCACTGGCCGTTTTGGTTTAAACTAAAATTTTTACTTCGTGTAGGTGTTTATATTGATAATTATAAATACATAAATAAAAAGCGTTTGTTATTCAACTAAACTATTTTTATTGTTGAAACAATGCTTTTAGCTAAACATGTCAAGAATAATTTGTACTATTTTTACTTGGCAGAATACCTTATTAACGCTGCTAATTATATAGGAAGTTACAAACTTCTATTATATTGCCTCACAAGTGCCGCTTCACTAACACTTGCGAGAGCGAGGCTTCTCTAATTCTACGAATAGCGGAGCTGCTTTTGATGATTGCATCAATTACCAAACAAATAAGAAATGAAATTAAACATTTATTTTATTCTCTATTATATTCTATACAAATTTAGTAGAATAGTTGCACCCAAGTACTATGATAAAAGGGACTTTGCTGATTCAGCCTTTTTGTCTTTGACATTATGTGTTTTTTTTACATCCTTATCTATATTCAGTCGTTTTAATATTTGGAATGAATTACTTGGTTCTTATAAAAATTCAATGATGTTTTTGGGAATTTTGCTCTTGCTTTTATATTATATTAATCGTTGGGTTTTTATACGAAATGAAAAGTATGTTGAGATAGAAATATTTTTTGATGAGAAAATTAAATTGAATAATATTGGCATTATTATAATTTCACTATTGATAATGTTAGGCTCATTTTTTACGTTTTTATTATTGCTATAATGAAAATGAGAAAAGTTGTGGTTTTAGTTTGTTAACTGGTGCTTCTTTTAACCCCTATTTGTGATGAACCCATATATTTTTTTATATTATTTAGTTTACAAACTAATTTTTTTTACAACACCTAAAAAAAAAGTTGATGAAATAAAAGAATCAACAATCATTCTGTTTTCTATGAGCATGTTTTTTAACTTATTGTCATTTCAATTAATAACAAAATTAGATACATACTTGCCATCAGGGAGATTCCTTTTTTTCTTAATATTTTCAATAGTTATTCTTTCTATTTATTTTATTAACAGATATCTATACAAAAAAAATATTCGTTCATGGTTACAAAACAATAGCTATTTTAAGTCAAAATTACTTTATATTGTTTGTGGTATTTTGTATCTAGTAATTTCTTTTTATTCATTTTTCTATCTAATTTGGTAAGATAAAGTTTAGATTGATTTTCTACTAGCAATCGGTGCTATCACCAGCCGTTTTGATAAAGAAAAAAGTTAAACACAACAGAAATCCACCCTTTAAATCCTTCACAAATTTTATACATTGCAAGCTTTAATTGGTATTGGTAATATTCCTTTTTATTAGTTTATAAAAGCTGCATGAAGTATTATTTTAGTTTGTTTGGTATAATGTTACTACACTGCTTTTGTATGGCGCAACAGCAGTATATTGGTATTAAAACAAGCCTTGGTTTAAATAATGTAAGCAGCAATGGCTCTTTCAAAAATACCCAAATAAACCCAACCTTTAATGGCAGCATTACTTATCAGCATGATTTTAAGAAACAATACTTTTGGGGTATAGACTTAATGTATCAAAAGCTTGGCTTTATTGAACCTTTTACCATACTAAATAATTTTGGCAAACCTACAGGCGAAAGTGGCGAGATAATTTATAACTACAATTACTTAAGTTTTCCTATATCTATTGGTTATAATAAAGGTGTAAAATGGAATAAAATAATTTCGGTTGCCATAATTCCCAGTGTTTTAATGAGTGCCAATATGCATGTGCCTGCCTATAAAACCAATGGCAAACAAAAACCTGAACAAAGTTTTGATGTAAGTAACCAACCCAACACATTTGATTTTTCAGCACAAGTTAACTTAGGCATTGGCAAAAATATCAGTACTAAAACACAAGTTTATTCGCTACTTGGTTTACAAAAGAGTTTTACTACTTTTAGCAATGATAATTACTTTTTAAATACCAATTTAAAGCATTACAGTATTAGTATTTCGGTTGGTGTAAAATATGTTTATACAAAAAATTAGTACCAAATGTATATTCGATTTTGTTACTAATAAAAACAAAGATTATAAAACAAGCATTTTAATTCAATAATTATGGCTCAAAAAACAATACAAGATTGGTTTAACGAATATGGCGAAAGCCATCAAAACCCAACTAATAAATTAATTCATTGGATATGTGTGCCAAGTATATTTTTTAGTATTGTGTGCTTGTTTTCGTTAGTTCCTGTGGCGGGAGTGCTTAATTTAGCTGGCATACTAATGATATTTGCTACCGTATTTTATGCCCGACTGTCGCCCAAATTGGCAATTGGTTTATTGTTGTTTTACTTTGTTTGTTTTATGGGATCCATTGCTTTAAGCCAATTGTCTATTGCACTTTGGAAAACAGCATTGGCCATTTTTGTATTGGCTTGGCTAGGCCAATTTTACGGACATAAATTAGAAGGCAAAAAACCATCGTTTTTAAAAGACTTACAATTTTTACTGATTGGTCCTGCTTGGCTATTGGGCTTTGTTTACCAAAGATTTGGAATAAAGTATTAGATGGGTTTTTCTTAATAAAAAACATCCACTTTGCAGCCATTTTTAAAGGCAATCTCAATTAAATTTTGATATGCTTTTTTATGGCTTTGTTGGGTTATTTTTATATAAAATTCTTGGTTGTTTATTTCTATTTTATCTATCAATTGGTTGTTATTTACACCAGCCCATTTTAAACCTGCATACCTAAAAATTCCTTTATTAATGGTAAAAGAACCAATCTTCATTTTCCAAAAACTATCTCCTCTATAATAACACTTTAAAGTTTTTACCTCATTCCACTGCAATACTTTTAATTGTTCATTTTCTTGAGTTATGGTAATACCATCCTCGGCAAATTTTATTGTTCCAATCGTTTTAAAACGAGAACTTATTACTAGCCAATTGATACAAACTATTTCTAATACGAAAACTATTCCAAATAAATAAAGATTGAGCTGATCAAACAAAATAAAGATAATAGTAGCAGTAAATAAAAACAGTATAAACAAACTAGGCACTGTTATAATTAACAATGCCCAGTTTGCTTTTTGTTTTTTTATAATATCTAATTGTTGTAAGACCACTTAATTAATAAACCAATACTTTGCGCACCTCCGTGTTAAAACCATTGCCAATACTCACAAAATAAACGCCTTTGTTTTCATTTCCTAAATCAATGGTTAACGTATTATTGGTAGCGCTTGCAGTCCAATTGCGTTGTTGTATGGTTTTGCCCATAATATCGGTAATGGTTACTTGTAAATCGTTGTTTTGGGTTGCTTCGCAATACAACTGAAAACTGCCCGAAGTAGGATTTGGAAACAAATTGATTTGAGTTTGCATAAACTTTTGTTCAGTTACTCCAATAGTAGCAATGGTACGTTTAATGGCAGCATAAGCATTAATTTTACCAGCTCCCCATCTGCTTGAATCAACAGGTTGTTTGGTATAAATATCGGTAATGGCTGTTTTAAAAATAATGTTTTTAATTAATGCAGGAGTTAATTTAGGGTTTGCTTGCAACAATAAGGCTACAATGCCTGTAACCATTGGCGATGACATAGACGTGCCACTTGCTTCGGCATAATAATAATCGCGGTTATTTTTAGCAAAAGTAAACTTTGCTACACTTTGCGCATAATTACTTCCACCCAATAAATAAGAAACATCAAACGAGTTAACAGCAGAAGCAATGGTCATACCCGGAGCGGCTATATCTGGCTTAATTCTGCCATCTACCGTAGGACCTTTACTTGAAAACGGTGTAATTTGACCCGGAAAAGCGTAACCCGAATAACTTTGATTAGAGCCTGCTAAGTTTTTAAATGCAATTTTAGAAGCATAAGCAGCCACCGTTATCGCTGATTGTGTACTTGCCATTTCGCCTAAAGTGTAATTACTATTTCCTGCGGTTCCCCACGCAAAACCACCTGATGTAAAGGCTCCATAATAGCCATTATAATCGTTTACAAAACCTTGCCACATATGTACCAATCCATTTTGTCCTAATACACTTACACAAAACCTATCTGCTGTTTTACTAAATACATCTACTAAAATATGTGGCTTGCCATTGTAATCAGCGGCTTTAGCAGTAATGGTTAAAAAACAAGTGTCATTTTTTGAGCCAACTAAAAATGTATCTAATGTATTATTATTTAAACAAATATTAGTTGTTGCACTGCTCACAGTTGAGCCATTATACAAACTAATTTTTAAACAAAATTGCTTACCAACTTCGCCCCAAACATCAATCCAATTGCGCTTTTCGCCATTAATGGTTGGGAATGTAACGAAGCTATGTAAAGCAGTATCGGTATTGGTAAACGTTTTTTGAACATGGATATTTTCATCGCCATTATTTCCTGCTGATAAAACAAATATTTTACCTTCGCCAACCATATTATTACACGCTTGACTGAACAATGAACTACCATCATTTGGACCAATTGAATTGCCCCAACTTAAATTAACAACAGCAGGTTTATTTACCGATTTAGCATAGTTGTAAATATAATTCATACCATCTAAAATACTGGCCATTCCAGATGTTTTCCATTCTGTTTTTTCTGGTTTAATACCTACTATAACAATATCGCTTTCATAAGCTAAACCACAGTATTTTTTATTGGTTCCATAGCCCGAACCTGCAGCTATTCCGCCTACGTGCGTGCCGTGTGAAAAACTATTTACTTCAAAACCTTTGGCTAACATGGTGGCATTGTCACTTATTTCGTTCCCATAATTATAACCAACTGGAGGCGTGCCATCGTTGTGTTGTTCCCAAACGCGTTTTATGCGCAAATTGATACCTGATGTATCGTAAAATGTAGGATGCGTATAATCAAAACCTGCATCAATAATACCCACAACCACCCCTTTACCAGAATATGCTAAAGGCAAGTTAATGCCATTTTGCACAGAATCTGCTCTTGCCGATTTAATAGCTGCATCCAAATTACTTGCAATGGGTTCATCTAGTTGAATATAATCAATTTGAGTTATGGCAATAAATTTTTGTAATTGCGAAACAGGAACTTGAACAGTCCAAATATTACCCGCTTTTGTGCCAATAAACGCTCCTAATTGTGTAATGCTTTTTTCATTTATTTGTGGAGTAACTTTTATTAAAGTACTCACAAAAGTTTCCCCTTTTATTTTTGATAAAACAGCTTTATTACTGCTATTTACAGCGTTTGGTTTGCTAAGCAATTGCATTAAATTAGCCGATAATTTATGTGTTTGAGTTACTTGTGCATTACCCCAAAATGTAGCTAAAGTTAATGCCAAAGCTGGTAAATATTTTTTTATCATGAATACAGTATTTTAAAATACGAATATTGCAATAATTATTGTTATAAACACAGCTTTAAGTAAAAAAATAAAAACCGACTCGTTATTCTTTGCCAACATTAACTTTTAGTTTTATTCCTTTTAAGAACAGGATTTTCGTTTAATATTTTTTCAGCTTGCTGTTGGTTAATAATAAAGTCTTGCCCAAATGTAAGTTTTTTAGATAAAGTAGAATTGGGTTCTACCACTCTCCAAAATGGTGTGATGTCTTTAAATGAATTAGCCTGTTGGTATTTTTCAAAATTTGCTTCTGCCACTATTCGTAAAAATATTCCTGTTGTAACTGGGCAAGTATAGTCCGCTCTATTTTCAATAGCAAGGTCTTTCCGCATGGTTTGAACTGTTACCTTAGTTCCTTTTGGTATCTGTTTAATGTAATTGTTGATTATTTGCGGTGTTGCAATATACATATTGCTGTTGGCAGGAATGTCAGCAAAATCAAAATCTATGTGTTTTATTTTAGGTTCTTTCTTTTCGTTCAATTTGTCAAGCCAAGTCTTTTTTGATGCCATTTTATTCTTCTAATTTTAGTTTTAAGTTTTGAATGTATAAGTCCATTGTCTTATTCAAATCTACAAATAAGTACGACAATGTTCTGAAAAACGGATTTGAAATGGTAACGACTTCTTTAAATGCTATGGACGTTTCATTTTCATTCGTTTGCTTAAAAGTGCCTACCCAGTATCCGTTAAAGCTCTTTGGTTCAACGATTTCAATTTCAAAAATTTCGTTTGCTACTTTCTGCTTTACTTTAAAAGTAATGGCTGTTCCATTTTGGGGAACTTCTGTCCAAGTATTATTGTCAATTAAGATAATTTCTTTAACATCATTTCTCCAAGTGGTTTGATTTTTAAAATCAGTTACTATGTTAAATACTTTGCTTACGTCAGAATGAAGCACAGCCGTTTTGGTAAATGTTATTTCTTTGGGCAAAAACAACCCAATTATCAATACGATTGCAATGATTGCAACAACAGAAACAAGCAAATAAGTTATCATTTTTTTCATTTTTAAGGTTTTTTTATTTTGCAAATTTCTGTTTCTTATTCAAATGTTGTTTGACTTTTTTTGCTATTTTATCGGAACGTAAAAATCAGTTATAAAATTTTCGGGTTTATTGAATGGTGGCGATTTAACATACCATTCGAGTGCTGGCTTGTCAGCTAAGTCAAACTTATTATCAAATAAACAAACATTATAAATGTAGTCGTAAACAGGATAAAAGCCTTCATAAGCTCCTTTGTAAGTAAACACGGCAAACTTTCCGCCTTCAATTTTTTTATAAGCAATTTCTCCTATCGGCTTTATTTCTTTGGAGAGCAAAACACATGCATCAAAACGAATATGCTGTTCTTCAGTTAGGTCGGGATTGTCGTGAACAATGCCAATAGTTACGGGCTTTAATTTCAATACCAAATGAGTTGCAGCCCACAACATGAGTCGTTGAAATGAACTACCTACTTTATCGTACGACCCTGTGTGCCTAATGTATGCAAGATGAAGGTCAGGCATTGTTTTGATAATAGGTCCTTGAACATGGAGCGTATTTAAGTCAATATTGGCTTTTTCATACTCCTTTTGTTTGTTTGTTGTGAGCTCGGCAATAGCGTTGCGATATTCCAAGGGAGTCAGCCCAAAATATTCCTTAAATGCTCTTGTAAATGTTTCGTGATTTTGATAACCACAATCAAAAGCAATTTGTCCGATGTCGGTTTGTGTATGTTTAAGTTTCAGAGCCGATTTTTCAAGTCGAAGTCGTGTCAAAAAGTTTTTTGTGGTGTCGCCTGTTAGCGATTTGAAAATCCGATGAAAATGGTATTGGGAAAGATTTGCTTGCGTAGCAATGTCTTTAAGTTGAATATCAGTTGAAGCGTTATTTTCAATAAATGCAATCGCCTTGTTAATACCTTCAAGATAAGCGTTTTTGGTATCTGTTCTCATGTTGTAAAAATACTTTTTCCATTAAAATATAGTTTGACATTTCTTGCTTTTTTGCACATGAAAACTTTTTTATACAATATTTTTGCATCCCCAAAAATTAGTTTGCTTGATATAAGGCTATTCTATTCCCTTCTGTATCTTCAAATTCTGCTACAAACCCAATTCCATTATTGGTTTTATGGTATAAAATTTTTCCTCCTTTTAAAACTGCCAATTTTAAAGTTTTATCTATGTTTTCAGTTGTAAAATATATAAGCACACCATCATTGGTGGGTTTATAAATAGCTCCTTTTGCTAATGCTCCACTTATACCTGTGTTTTCACTTTCAAAAGGAAAAAAGGCCATATTATTACTATCAACAATCTCCTGAGTGAAATCAAAATTGAAAACATTTTTATAAAAAAACATAGCCCTATTCATGTCATTAACGGGAATTTCAAAGTAAACCACGGGATTTGATTTCTTTAGTTTTTTAGTATTTTCTATATCATTGGTATTGGTTTTTGATTGATAGTTACATGATATGGAAAGTAATATAAATAGCACAAATATTAAGATAGCGACACTTTTAATTGTTAGTTTCATTTATTTTATAAGTAAAATTCGTAATGAAAATATTTTAAAACACTTGTATTTTAAAAACCGTTGTAATTACTTTTAACAATAATTTTTATTGGCCCTTTATTACTTAGCCAAATACATTCGGCTTCTTTGAATAACTGCCTTTACTTTAGCCTTAGTCATTTTTAAAATTTCGCCTTTTTGCTGTGCTTTAAAAGCATTTACCTCGTTTACAATCATACTTACTGCATAATTATAATACTTGCGCGAATAGGTGCGTTTAAAATCAATATCTCTATCAGTGCTGGTTTCCCAAGGCAAGTCTTCAATAAACCTATCCTCTACTTCTTGGTAAAGTGGCGTTCCTTTAATGGGATAAGCTACTGTAATGGTAAAAATATCAGGGTTTGATACTTTTAAATGATTGACTGTTTCAAAAATATCGGCTTCGGTTTCGCCAGGATAACCCACCATAATAAAAGTACCAGCCTGTATTCCATGTAATTGAGCCAATTGAATCATATTGCGAACTTGGTTCACATCTACACGCCTATCCATTAAATCAATTACTTTTTGCGAACCACTTTCTGCACCAATCCAAACCCTAAAACAACCACTTGCTTTTAAGTCTAAAATTACGGCTTCGTTCATTCTATCAGCTCGGGTTATGCACTCGTAAGGCATTGAAATATTGCGGCTTTGCAGTTCTTCGTTAAATTCCTTAAGCCATTTATGGCTCACTGTAAACACATCATCTACAAACCAAACAGAATCAACTTCATAATTGCTTTGAATCCATTCTATCTCATCAACCACATTTTTTGCACTTCTGCGTCTGTAACTTTGCCCATAAACAGCACGGCTGCACCATTTGCAACTGTAAGGGCAGCCTCGCATGGTGTTAATAGAAATAGCACTTGTTCCATGTTTTTGTTTCCAAGCATCAAAATAAAGTTGTAGGTTAACTTTACTGCGGTTGGGAAATGGCAAATCACTTAATTCTTTTAATTTAGCTCTTTCTTTATTTTGAACCACTTCACCCTTTTCATTTAAAAACGAAACTCCTTCTATTTCTTCAATGGTTTTATTGGTTTTTCCATCTAAAAACTGAACCAATTCTAACATGGTTTCTTCACCTTCGCCAAGTACTATATAATCAGCACCATGGGTTAAAAAGTTTTTTACATGGTTACGAACTTCAGGACCACCAAGTACAATTTTGGTGTGACTTAAACTGGCTTCGCTTTTTACAAATTGAATTAAACGCAGTACATTTAGTTTAGTCATTAAATTAGTGTAAAGCCCAATTACATTGGGTTTATGTGCTAAAATAAATGTCTTTTGTTTTTCAAAACTTTGAAAAGTAGAGTCGAATATTTCATTATCGTATTGGTGTTTTTGCAACCAAGCAGATATGTACAAAATACCAAGTGGAATGTAAGGGCGCATAATTTCTTGCTCCTTGGCATCTTCGTTTATAAAATATCCGTGTGTAAGTACTACTTTCATTGTTTCTTTTCTAGTGTAATAAAAATATGGTCACCATAATTAGCCAAAAAACTTATGTTACCAAAAGTTTTATCCAATAATTTAATAATGGGTAAAAATAGTTTATTTTTTTGAAGCAATGGTTCTAAATACGATGGCGGAATAAATAACCCAATAGGCTTTTTTTTAGTTAGGTTAAATTGGGTGAATAATCCTCTAATCTCTTGGTAATTAAAATACCAAGTACTTATAAAATTATCCGGGCTTAAATAAGCAGATGCTTCCTTTTTCCTCCTGTTCATTTTTTTAAAATCAAAACGAAATAAAAAATACAACTTTTCGAGAAAACATTTTTTGCCAAGCAAAACCATAATTAACTTTCCATTTGGCTTTAACAATTTGCTAAAATCTATATTGAGCTGCTTTAGTTCATTGGCATTGGCACAATTTAAACCACCAAAATTGGAGAAAATTACATCAAATTTTTGACCAACTAGCTTATTCTCTAAATCAGAAAAACTACATACCACTGTTTTAACTTTCAATTGCTGTTGATTGGCTTTTTGCTCTGCAATGTCCACCATATCCTTACTTATATCTGTAGCTAAAACTTGATGCCCTTTTTTTGCAAGCCATACAGCATCTTCACCTGTTCCGCAATTAATTTCAAGAATACTCAACTCCTTTTTACCTATCAATTGCTCTTCGGTAAATTTCCAAACAACTTTACGCTGCATGGAACCAATTAAACTATGGGTAAAATCAGTATCGTAAGTATTGGCCAAAGCATCAAAACTTGCATTAGTTAACATACTTTTTTATACTCCATTCTGCTAATAATGTTTGAGGAAATCTATAAAACAAACTAGTTCCTTTGGCAATACTTCCTGTGTTTTTAAGTGCAAGAAAAGCTTGTTTTTGTCTGAATTTATAATGCACAAAACGTTGTAACTTTCTATAAAAGTCGGCAGGGTAGGTGGCATTAAACATAATGGCTAATTCGTCAGAGTCAGTCCAGTTGGTTTTCCCTTTCATTTGTTCTTTTACTATATTGTAAAACTTAGTTCCTGGTAATGGATATGAAACTGAAATACCTATATCATGCGGCATTAGTTCAAATAACATTTTTAAAGTTAGTTTTATATCATCATAAGTTTCATTTAAATAGCCAAACTGCAAAAAGAAACATGGTTTTATATGATGTTGTTTCATTAATTGTGTTGCTTTTGCTATTTGCTCAATTTTGGTACCTTTATCCATGGCATCTAAAATTTTTTGCGAGCCACTTTCTGCTCCAACCCAAACTTCATCGCAGCCCGAGCGTGCTAAAGCTTCTATTTGTGTTTCCTTGGTATTTGATGCTAAACTTTCCTCTAACAATAAATCAACCCGAGATTGGATTTTGTATTTTATTTTTAAATTATTTTGCTCAATTAAATTTGCAAACTCTGTTACCCAATTTGGCTTTAAACCAAATATATCATCGCAAAACCAAATATGGTCAAAACCAAAATGTGCTTTTAAAAACAATAACTCATTCACCACATTTTGAGGTGAGCGAGAATTATACCTATTGCCATAAATTGGTTTGGCACACCAATTACACTTATAAGGACAACCGCGCGTAGTAGCTATGTTAATAGAGAAAAAACCTTTGCTTTTTAACCAAGCTGTTTTATATGGTTTAATATCTAGTAATTGCCATGCTGGCATGGGCAACAAATCTAAATCTTTTAAATTTTCACGTTTAGTTGTTTCTATTATTTCATTGTTTAACTTAAAGCGTAATCCATTAATGGCGGTATAATCAACTAAATTATTATCTAATGCATTAATTAATTCCTTCAGGGTTTGTTCTGCCTCGCCAACAATTACAAAATCAAAATTTGAGTTTAAATAATCATGACTATGGTCGGTAGAATCAGAGCTAGAAACAATAACCTTACAGCCATACTTTTTGGCAATACTCGCCATTTCAAAAGCAGCATCGCGCATATTGGTTAAACACATTTTGGTTAAATAATTAAAACCATCATCGTAAATAACAAAGTGTTTTGGCTTGTTTTCAGTTATAATTTTTTCTATTTCGTTTGCTTTATCAGCAAACATCATGTCATGAAAAACCAAACTATGATTTTCGTTTAGTAAAACTGCAGAGCCAAATAAAGTAGCTAAAGGCGGATAAGGTTGTTGTGCCTTAAACTGCTTTGGATCAAACTTTAGTAAATAAGAATGTGTTATTAAAATATCGGCCATTATTTGCTCAGTTTAGTTTAAGGTTGTTTTTAAATTCAAATTCACTAATTTTCTCTTCAATTTTTGAAAGTACTCGCTGCTGAAACCCTTGTGGATGGTGCTTAGAAACGTACTTTCGTGTTCTCATGGCAAGCTCAAAATCAATTGACTCTATGTATTTAAACTTGCTTTTCCATTTTCTTAGTGTTAGTTTCATAAACAAAGCATCAAAATAATCTCCTAGTTTATTGTTTAATATTTTTTCCACTTTATTTTTAATAAAATGATGTCTCATTTTACTAGCTTCATTTTGCGCCAAAGGTTTATTAGGCAAATAGTTCATTGCCCAATTATTTATATCCAAAAAATCTTTAAATAAGTTTGAATTATAAGCAGGAATTAAAGTTAAAATTTCGGTAGCAGTAAAAATGTTTTTGTCAGGAATTTCCAAATGGTTGGTATCAATAAAATAATTAACACAAAAATATTTTCTACTATTCAATAAAAATATCTTTTTGTACAAAATTAATAGGGTTCTTGCTATCCATAATCTTTCTGGTTCTGTAATAATAAAAAAGTCAATATCGCCACTTTCGTCCATATAACCTTTAGATAAAGAGCCAGATATGCCAACACCTCGTACAAAAGGAAACGATCCAATTAGTTTGGCATTTTTAAATGCTTTTGGAACAAATGTTTCAGCGTATTTATTTCCAGTTAACCTTTTTTCTACCTGTTCATGTTGGTTTTTTAGCGAATAATATCCATTAAGATTATATACAAATTGCTTTTCACATAAGCTATTTAACTCGAATAAAAATGCCGTTTCATTTTTTAGCTCAATCTGCATATATTTAAACAACTCACCAACTGTTAAGGGGTAGCTAAACACATCAAAATAAATGAGTGTTTTAACAATGCAACTTTGTAATAGCGTTAACTTTGATGAAGAGGTAGTATTCATTAGTGTCGAAAATATGAATATTTTTTATTTTGATACAATATTAAAAATATAATTACGCTCCCATAATGTCATTTTATTTCTAAGTTCCTCCATCAATAAATTATTTTTTATGGCTATATTTTTTATGTTCTCAAAGTCACAATCTTCCGAAAGAGACATCATTACAGTGGTTTCCGATTTAATAAAGTTGTTTAATTGATAGAAAAGTTTTTCAAAATACTCAAAGTTTTCGCCACAAAACCATGCCTTTTCCGAATCGTTTTTGGGGTTTTTAGGATAATATGGGGGATTTATAATTATAAAATCAAATACTTGATTTGGAATTTTATCAAACAAATCGCTTTCAATTATGGTTAGGTTAGTTTTCAATTGTATATTATTTTCAACCAATCCTTTAATCGCAATTGGACTAATATCGGTAGCAGTAACAATGGCCCCTCTTTTTGCTGCAATAAATGAAATAAGACCACTACCTGCTCCTAATTCTAAAAAATACGTGTTTTTAATAATAAATGAAGCAAGGGTAGAAAGCAACAACTTGGTACTAAAAAAAAATCCCGGATGAAAAACACCTTTCTTCACAAGTATCTTAGTGCCTTCGTGAGAATAATACCTGTCTTTTCTTAAATACCAAAGCACAAAGTATCCAACCGTTCGAATGATTCTTTTTTTAATTTTTCCCATTAAAATCCTTCAATTTCTGGTTGACGGTATTTCCAAACTTTATGTAATAACTTTATTTCATAAGGCAGTTTAAATACATTGTAATGGTATCTCCATTTTGAAATTTGCTTGATAATACCTCTTTTAATATTTCCCATTCTCACATCTGAAACTGTAGGATAATATCCGTTTAAAACTGTTTCGAAATTTTTTATTTTATCCACCATTTTAGGAGTTAACCATGGTGTTAGCGGGTTTTTACGTAAGTCAAAATTTTTCCATTCATTTTCCAACCAATCTTCTAATGTTTCAGGAAACTTAAAACCACTTGCCAATACTTTATTATACATATCTGACCCCTCGGTTGGTACAGGGCTGTATACATAAATAATTATTTCTGTAGCAGGGTTTATTGCTTTAACTTTTTTAATAAATTCAATGTCTTCATCTATTTGGGCCATCACTTCTTGCTCAGTGTCTGCTGGTGTTCCAAGTACAAATGAGTATTCAGGAATAATATCAAATTTTTTCATGCGAGCAGCAAATTCTAAAATTTGTTTTCCCGTTTGAGTTCCACCTTTATCCATTTTTTTAAGCACTGCATCATTACCTGTTTCGGCTCCAAAAAATATCATTTTACAACCCGACTCTCGCATTAAAGCTAAGGTTTCATCTTTGTATTTATTAATGGTATCTATTCGCCCTTCGCCCCACCAAATAATATTATCATTCTTAACCAAATTACAAAACTCAATGACTCTTCTTTCCGAAACAAAAAAATTATTATCGTGAAATTCTATTGAATCAATATTCCATTTGTTTTTTGCGAATAAAATATCCTTGTAAATATTGGCAGCAGACATCCCTTTCCATTTAGCATTGTAAATAGGGACCACAGCACAAAAAGAACAAGTAAAAGGGCAGCCAAAGCTACTATGATATCCAAATGTTCTTTTTCCTAAATATGTTTTTACTAAATACTTTTCAATACTATACATAGTATCAAATTTTAAATATGGCATTGGTTTTAAATCATCGTAATTTACAAGTTCGCCTTTAGGTGTTTTTATTATTTGCTTATCCTTTATAAATATCAAATTTTGTATTTCATCAACAGGCAAATCATTGTCTAATGCTTTTAACAAGGCAGGAAATGCATAATCACCAGGGCCATTTACTACATAATCAATATAACCCGATTCAAGTACAACTTTGTATTGATTAGATGCAAAATAGCCGCCCCAAATAACTATAATATGGGGGAATTTTTGCTTTATAAATTTTGAAAAAGGAATTGCTTGTCGCAACTGAGGGCCAGGCATAACCGATAATCCAAAATACTTTGTAGCTGGAGTTATACTATCTAATATTTTATTTAATGGGTCTTTTTCTCTATTTCCATCAATAATTAGCCAATCATAATCCCCATCTATTGATGCTGCTACTTGAATAACAGAATTAGGTATTCTGTATTTTATATCAGCACTTTTGGGATTAAAAATAATAACTTCGTTTTTAGTAAAATTTGTCAATTTAGTTTGTTTTATATATAATTTACAAATTAGGTATTATGCCATCCTAGGTGTTGGCATTAGCCATTCCTTTAATTTTCGTTCTATAGGAAAAGCGTACATTTTTTTTTCTATTCGCCATTTAGCAATGTTTTTAAGAACCGGGATTTCTCGTCTATTAAATGCCAATTGTTGGTAAAACTTAAAGTTTTCAATTTCTTTTATTTGGGTTTCACTAAGCCAGTCGCTTTTCTTGGTACTTACGTAGTCAAAATCGCTCCACTCCTCAAGTGTGGTTGCAAATTTAAAGCCTTTAGTCGTTAGTTCATCTGCAATTTTATTGCCTGGATATGGTTTATAATAAAATATGCCCATGTTAAATTTACTGCTCATTTTCCTAAGCTCCTTAACCATAGCAAGTGTTGCATTAACGCTTTGTTCCGACTCGTCTGGAAAACCTATGATTATGCTGAAGTTAATACCTATATCGTATTTAATGCATTTGGCAGCAGAGTCATAAATATGATGAAGTTTAATATCTTTTTGAATATAATCAAGCATTTCTTGGGAGCCCGCTTCCATTCCAATCATTACTTTTTCTAAACCCGATTTTTTACAAATTTCCCAAACTTCTTCATCCAATCTTACTCCTTGGTCAGCACGCATGGTTCCAAACCAAGATATAGGAAGTTTTCTTTTAATAAACTCTTCTGCTATGGCTTTTACCCTTTTGCTATTGGTAAAAAAGGTTTCATCTTGAAAATGAACATGCTCAAATTTATACTTTTTCCAAAGGGCTTCTATTTCATCGCCCATTCTTTCTGCGCTAAAACCATACCACCCTCTTTTATACATAAACGGATCGGCACAAAACGAACACCTAAACCGGCAACCCTGAGAGGAAATATAATCCAATTGTTTTCTGCCACTTAACTTCATGTAAGCGGGAACATCAATCAGATCATAATTAAATGCTGGAAAATCATTGATGTCAACCATGGTCCTTTCTGGATTGGTAACGACTTGGTTTTCCTTATTTTTATAGCTAATTCCTTGCAATCCATCTAATGAAGTATTGGTTTCAAAACGTTCCAATAATTCTTTAAAGATAATTTCTCCTTGTCCTTTTACCACTACATCAATTGACGGTTCTTTCAATGTTTGTTCCGGAAACAATGATGGATGCCAACCTCCCCAAACCACTGGAATTTGAGGAAACATTTTTTTTACCTCTTGTGAAATTTTTTGTGCATCTTTTATGGGTGCGCCTGTTAACACGGTGGTAGCAAAACAAATACCGTTATTTGATAAAGCTTGTTTTATTTTTTCAAGTGGGTTTTTCTCAATCCTTGCATCTATAATTTCTATTTTGTATTTATCAGTGTCTAAATAAGACCCTATTGCAATCAATGCTAAAGGCATAGTATAAAATACAGCATAAGGATTATATAAAACAACCGTTTTCTTCATTAATAATTTAAAGTTACAACAACATTTCTTAACTCTGACAATGATAAACATTTTAAAAATATTTTCCCAAGGCTAACCACAAATTTGGTTCAAGAAACTATTTTATACCGTAAGAGTTTTATGAAATAATTAAAACGCACTACAACACCTACTGCAAGCAGGCAACAAACCACCTGCATTCTTTAAATCACTCCTAAACTTACTAATCACTTTGCTATTCCAAATGTCCTTTAAATTTTCTTGGTATATATTGCCAATTTCTAAATTGTAACACCTGCCATGTGCTGGAATTACCGTTCCATTCGATTTAATCATGATATTGCGAGAAACATCATTGCATCCTTTTCCCATCAAAATCTCTGGCTTTAAATAAAATTGCTTAAGCTCCTCCTTTGTGTTGATTGCGGGCGAAAAACTTACAGGAAAAGGATATGATGCTGATTTTATTTGAGAAATTTGATGGAACAATTCATCTAAATTCATTTTGTCTATATCTATTTCTGTTGTATTAGAAAGCGTTGAATGATAAGTATTACCGTAGGTTTCATTGTGTTTTTCAGCTATATGCAATGGCGTAAAATTGGTATGCATAAATCCCAATTGCTTTAATGGGTATTTGCCAAAAAAATCAGCAAAGGCTTTCATATTGCCAATATTCCATTCGGTAATGACAAAAAAAACTGAAATATCAGGGTGTTTATTTTTGGATAAAAGTTTTTCAATTCCTTCTACAGCCTTTTGGAAAGAGTTTTTATTCCCCCTAATATAATTGTGTATTTCTTCCGTTCCGTCCAACGAAATAAAAATGTCGTTTACTTCTTTTTCACAAAGCATTTCAGCCTTTTGTGGTAGGGTAAGCGCATTGGTGGTAACGGATGTATAAAGCTTTTTTTCTTTTGCGTATTGTAACGATTCTTCTAAATGCAAATAAACCAAAGGCTCTGTAAAAGCATATCCTATTTTAACTTTTGGAAAGTATAAAGCTGCCTGATCAAATATGGTTTTTATAAGTTCCATGGGCATGTGTAATGGTCTGCTTCCAACCAAGTTTTGTGAAAAATTACTTTCTGCATTTCCATTACCCACATCGCACATTTTACAATGCAGATTGCAAATATTGTTTACTCCCAATACCAGCCATTCTGGCGAATAAAATAAATGCTGGGGATATGCATTCGCATTGATTGATTTAAGTGTATTTATAAAATTCATTGGTGTTATTTTATTTTAACAAATTAACGTGTTCTGTTATGGTAACTATTGTTTAAAATCCTTGTAATAATAATTATAGTTTTCAATCGTTTTTTCAATATCAAAAGGATTCGGAAAATTGGGGTCAAAAGTTTTAGTGAGCATTGTTTGGCATGACTTTACTAAGTCGCTTTTATTGTTAGCTAACATCACATTTGGCGATTCAAAAATGCTACCAACTGGAGTAGAAACAACCATTGTTTCTTGTTGCAAAGCCTCAGCAAATATCATCCCAAAACCTTCGTGATTACTGGTATGCAATAATATTTTTGATTGGGCTAAATACCCTAAAACTTTTTCATTACTTATTAAGCCTAATAATTTAATTACATTATCTCCCGATGGATCGGGATTCAAATCTTTTATTTTCTTAGCCAACAAATCAAATTCTTCACCTTCTCCAATAATTATAGCTGAAACGGGAATGGTTTTATTTATTTCATGTATTACATCAATAAATAAACTGTAATTTTTAATTGGAATTAGTGAGCCAACCCCAATAAAATCTATTGTTTTGATTTCATTTTTTATCACATCTTTTTTATTGGTTCCAAAAAAAATAATGGGTGGTTTTAATTGATAGTTTTTAAAAAAAACTTGTTGGTGAAAATGAGAAAGCGTTACCAAATTCATACTTTTTATTGGAAGTATTTTACAAAATTTATTACCTTCCAATACATCTTGTCCCATCAAAGTATTTAAGTGTTTTACTTTAATAATTTTTGCCGCCCAATGACCAACCAAAGCGCACTCACCCAACCAAAAACTATGTAAGAAACTAATAGATTCCTTTTTATTTATGGCCATAATGGTTTTAATTGCTTTTAGCCAAAGTAACGGTTTTTGCCATTTGGCATATTTAGCAAAAGAATAAACATTACAATTGTTCCATTTATACAAAGTATTGTATGATGGATAATGCAATGAAATAATGCTTATTTTAAAACCTTGCTCTTGTAGTGCTTTAAAATACACCTGCAAATAAGGCACACTTGTTGTATCAGCCTCATCTATTGCAAAACCAGGGGTAACAAAAACGATATGACGTGGTGTTGAAATCATTATTTAAAGCTTCTTCGGCTTTTATGCTAAAATTTTATTTGCTGACAAGTATATATATCTTCAAACATATTATCGCCCAAAACTTCTTTTGGTGATTTGGTGTTTTCGCGAATTGTTCCATTTAACCACCCCAATTTAACTAAATGATTATACACTAAATCGGCTGCCAGTTGATGTCCAAGTGGATTCCAATGCGCATCGCAGCACCAGCCAAATATAGGTTCTTGAAGATTGTGATGGTCTCTATAATAAATAAACTCTGGTTTTAAATCAAGCACTTCAACTCCTGTTTGATTAATGATAGATTGAAAACGATTACTGGGATAATCAATATTAAAATCTAAAGGTAAATAATCATCTTTTATTTGTTTGGCTATTTCCTTTTTCCAGTTATAAGTCCATTGAATAGGACCAGGCACTTTTACAACCAATAATTTACTCCCCACCTCATCACATTCCCTTTTTAATGTAGCCAAAGACCATTCTGTAATTTTCCATCCATCATCCCATACCTTATGATTACCAGGTATATAAAGATTGTATGCAAAACTAGTTTGAGCAAAAAATTCTTTTCCGGTAAATTTACGCTTATCACTTTTCAATAAATTCTTTATGGCTCTGTACGTAAAACTATTTTTTTTAAACCAGCCCTTAAAACTTTTTGACTCATTTTTCCTAATTTCAAAATCGTTTACTTCTTTTACCTTATTGCTGTCTACAATACAACATGGACTATAAAACTCTCCCTCGCCCCTCTCCAGTGCACATTGATTGTCTCTAATGTCGTTATCCATAAAAAAGAACAAAATGGTTATTTTAGGCTTTTGTGGCTTCATATACTTTCGCCATAATAAAAGCTCTTGATAGGTTCCATAACCGCAAACGCCCCCATTCATTACTTCTGTTTTACTATAAAGTGAAAGTTTTGTTGCCATATGTAAGCTATCTGATACGGTTAAACCATGCAAAAATGAATCGCCCAATAATGCTATTTTTATTGGACTATTTGGAAACGAAGGGGTGATTCGCATTCCAATTTCATTAGTTTTTATATGGCTATTTTCAACACAATTTATAATATAGCTCTCATCTTGCAATGGTTCAGGAAAATACCCGAGTTCTTTATCGCTATTGTAATTTATTCTTGCAGGATATTCCGTGTACTTTGCTGGGATTAGGCGCAATGTTACTTCAAGTAGGGCTATCAGGACAAGTATATTGATGCTTGCCACTAAAAAGTACTGTCTAAACAATGTTGTTTGGTTTTTTTTTATAAATAAATCTTTACTCAAAATAATATTCTATACAATTTAATCATTCAAACAATTTAAAGCTAAAACACAAAATAACGAGAAATAATTGAAAGATACGTTGTCTTATAATTCAAAATAAATAGAATGTGTCAATCTCCTATAAATCAAAACTATCAAAACAGCTTGAATTAACAAGATGCACAATCTTAAAAAATATCTATATCGCCAAAAGTAGCTTTGTATTTTTCAATTGGGAATGAATAGCCAAAATCTAAATAACATAGGGGTAATGACTCAAAACCGGGATAGTATTTCTCGAAATAGGCCTGCTCTTTAGTGCCTTTACAAGATTGAAAATGAATGGTGCGAATACCTGCCCAAAAACACAATTGTTTGAGTTTTTTCATTACCCTCAGCCATTCCTCTTCATTTGGGCATTTCATATCGCCAATAAATAAGTCTCTGGTAACTTTTATCCATAATAGAGTCCCTTCAATTTTCAGGCTAAAAACACCCCTTGCTTGTTTGTAAGCAATTAAGGTATCCTCGCGCAATAAAACAGGATATTCCTCTTTAGAAAAAGAATAAGGGATTTGATAAGGGATTTTGAAGGTTGAAAAGATAATATGCTGGTAAGGCTGATAAATTTTTTTTAAGAAAGGAATTTTTAAACTCAATTTTGCCAATGGTAAAGTACCTACCGCAATAGAATAGCCTTGCAAGTAATCAGCTACTTTAAAACCAATTTTTCCAGTTACTATTGGTAATGAATTCTGGTTGGCATAACCCATTACCATTATCATTCCATTATCTTTACATAGCTGATACGTTTTGCTGGCTATATAATAAAACAAACCTTTGCCAGTATGTTGAGGGTGTGTCATGGAATCGGTGCTTTGTGCAACAATTTGTATTTCATTTTGGTAAGCAATTGATAACCGAGTTGCCCCTTGAAAACAAGCTGCATTGCCTTCTGCATCAAAAGCAAAATATCCTAAAAAAGCATGTGCTGATTCTGGATGATGATACTTTAAGTAAAGCATATCCTCTTCTGGCTCAGTGCCCCAAACAGCTTTACTTAAGGCTTGTAAGTGTTTAATATTACTCGCATCAAGGCGAACAATGGAATATTCTTTGTATGTTTCTGTCATGCTAGTATTTCCCTTCTATAATGGCAAGTATTTGGTTTTGGTACGAAATAAAAGGATTTATACCAAAACGTTCTCGCATTTGAGGGTGTGAAATATTACCCATTTTATCTAAAGCCAAGAGTTGTGTAAAACCAACCTTTTCAGCCGCTATAAGTACTTTTTTGTTATAGGTTCCAAATGGAAAAGCAATGGCGCTTACCTCCTTTTGAATTAGTTTTTCCAAATAGTCTTTACTTTTTTGTAGTTCATTTAAGCATTCCTGCTCCGAAAGTACAGTCAAATCGGTATGAAATACCCCATGCGCACCAATTGTTATTAAAGGATTTTGCCCTAAAAACTTTATTTCCAAATCAGTCAATGTTTGATAATAATCCGGATGGTATGCATTTAAAGGAAAAGGATAGTCTGTATTGAGTTGAGATAAAACCAATTCTATTTCTGCTTGTGATTTTTTTTGCAGAAACTGCTTGACATTTTCCCCTGTCTCCTTAGCCAGTAGTTGATTTTTTCTTTTCTTACAAAAACGAATACCAAGTATATCTATTTCTTTTGGCAAATAAGGAATGGTCAAATCTATCACATCAGGCCATAAAACCTTTTGATTTAAACTATGAATACCGGTAATGAAAAAAGTGGCAGGAACTTTATATTTTTCCAAAATGGGTAAGGCCCTTGTTAAATTATTTTGATAGCCATCATCAAAGGTTAAAGCTAAGTTCATTTTGTTTGGTGAAAACCGCTCTAAAAAAAAGTCATCTAAAGAAAGCACATGGGTATTTTGCGCAAAATAGGCTACTTGTTTCTCAAACATGGCCTCGCTAATAAAGCGAGTATTGTAGGCTGTTGAACCTATTGCATCTATGCCATGGTACACCAATATTACATCTCTTTTCTTTTCTGTTGTAAGCGACTTTCCAAATCCAAAAGCACAACGCAAATCATGCCATTTCCACTTGATGCGTTGTATTATTTTTTGAAAATTGTACATAATTGTTTAGAATCAAAATATAAGGTCTCAAAATCTACAAAATATTGGATTAGGTTTTAATTTGAAATCTTCAAAAGTATATCTATTTTGAGTTTCTATTGTTGGTATTTTTATAAATATATTCATTTATTGAATTTCATACAAATTCCAACCATCACCATAGGGTTTTAAAACCTGAAGGGTTTCATTTGTTTTTAGTTTATTCCAGTTAATTAATGGATTCAATCCAATCCATTGCTTTTCTAACTGCGCTGCATTTAACAAAACCAAAGCCCCTTTTTTAAAATTTTTATACTCCTTGTACCAAATATTCTGATAATCTAATGGAACATTTCTTCCTTTTAAAGCAAGATCTATATCAAATATGTAGATAGTTTTACCAGAAAAAGCAATTAAATCATTGGCAATTGTCTTTTCTAATTTGCTTCTTTGGTAAATAGGCTTTCCAAAGTAAACAATAAATCCAAATTGCAACACCAAAACACCCATTATTAAACTTTTACTCCATTTAGTAGCTGATAGTATTTGTTTTAAAACAGGGTAACAAACAATAATTACCAATGGGAAAGAAAGTGCTAAAAATCGTTTGTTTTGAAAGGGAATACCAGCCAAAAAAATGGCATAAGTTAGTATGGATATTAGTATTATATTTTGAAAACGGTTTCCAATAAAAAATTTGTATTTATTTATGAATATCAATACAAAAATTAAACACCCAAAAGCAAAAAATTGCGGATGAAAAAAAGAATATAAACAATAAACCAAATTAATCAGCTTACTCTGTGACTCCCCATTTATACTGATAAAACTGTTTTTAAATAAATTCAATATATTCCATTCCGTAAGGAAATTATGCGATAAGAACTGTAAGCTATTGTTTGCTCTAATATAAATATGAGGAAGGGAAATGGTAATACCAATCAAAACGGAAAACAAAATCATTTTATAGTTTTTTGATTTTACTAATTTGATAAATACTAAAACAAAAAATAATACCAAAATAACAATTGATGCATACCTAGTTTGTAAAGATAGCATACTGAAAATTACCCCTAGCATACAATGTTTGTTTTTAGATTGAATAATAAATTGAATGAAATAATAAATAGCCATTATTATAAAACTACAAGCCAACATATCACTCATTACTAAAAAACTTTGAATGATGAATATGGGTGATAATACTAAAAACAAAAATGTAATGATGTAATTGGGTTCTTCAGGATAAATAAGTGCAAGCATTTTATCCATGTATATCCACGTTGTAAATGCTGCTGCCAATGAAACCAATTGCAAAGCCACTGCTCCATCATGCACAAAAAAATTAAATATACAACCAAAAAAGGGGTAACCCATACCCCAAAAATAATCGCCAAGCAAAGTACCATTTACAAAAAACGAATACATTTCATTGGTATATCTTAAGTATTCATAGGCGTCTTGTCCGTAAAGTCCATCGAATTGCATGGCAATACGAACAATTAAAAACAATATGGTTAAAAATACCACTTTTAAATAAAAATAATTTTCCCTTTTCATAGTAACTATAACTTTATAGCTAAATTGTTTTTTAAATAATACTTATAAATAAAATAAGTGAATAGTTGAGTTATTGCAGCAGCTAAAATTCCGCCTTGTATTCCCCATAATTGAATAAAAACAAAACAAAAAACAAAATTAAGCACAATTGTGCCAGCGTTTATAATCATCACTTGCTTTTGCTTTTGTTTTTTAAACATCAAAAATATTTTAAACATGTAAAAGTAAGTAAACCATCCGTTTAAAAAGCCTAGAAAATAAATGGTAGAAGGGAAGTCAAACTGATATATAATTTTGATTGCAATGTATATAAATAAGGTGGAAGCTAAAGAAACAAAAAAACCATAAATGGTAAACAATCGCTGGAGTTTTGAATAGGTTGAGATAGGTAGTCGGTATAAGTTTTTTACGTAGGGGCCAATTACCAATGCTGGTATTGCTTGTGCGAAAAGCAAAAAACTACTGAAAACTTGGTATTGTGCAATTTCTATTTTTGATGACAACCATGCAACACTTATCATATCCGACTTTTGTTGTAAAACCCCCGAAAAACCTATCATCATAAATGGAAGGAAAGGCAATAAATTTTTAATATTGGGTTTAAACGAAACACCAAAATTAAAGTATGCCCCAAAATATACAACAAGGATAATTGTTCTTATTAAATAACTGATGGTGATGATGAATAAAACATCATGAAATGACAAATAATTTTTAAACACAACTAGTGCAAAAACAACTAGAATCAATCCAATAATTTCGGTAACAATGCTTACCGCAAACTTTCTTGAAAATAAAATAATTGCCTCGAAAGATTGTAAAAAATACCGCAAAATAATCCAACTTGACAAATGGAAAACAACAACTAGATCATTGGAAATAAAATATGTTCCCGCCAATACGGGCAATAGTAAAAACAAACGACTGCTGAATGATTCCATCCATAAAAACTTGCTTTGGGACGGGTATTCACTAAACGATTTTACTAACGAATCTTTATTGCCCCAAGCACAAAACTGGTTACCTAGGTACATGTATAGTTGCAAAATAGTAATTTGACCCCACCATTCAGGAACCAACAACCTAATAACAATGGCTGAAGTAAGTATATTTGTTATATTAGGTAAAAACAAGTTTGAACTGTATGCCAATATGTTAGCAGCACGTACAAATTGCTTTGATTTTAAAAAACTCAAATTGTCTCTTATAATTATAAATTGTTGGTTACAAATAATATCAAAATTATATTATTATACAACTTATTCAAAAGTTAATAGCCTTGCCAATTCTTATAAATGGTTTATATTCCAACTCAAAATTTTTATGTTCACCAAAATTATTCATTCAATAAAATTAAGGCAATTGGCCATTAACATGGCAATAATGTTAGTGTCCTTGGTTTTTTGCTTGCTAATTATTGAAATTGTTTATCGTTATCAACTTATTGATTTTTACAAAACTGAAAAAACTTATTTAAATAGCTCCTTAAAAGACAAAAAAAACAAAAAGAAAATATTGGTTTTTGGTGATTCATTTACCGCCAGTAATCATAGCTATTTGTCCATTCTAAATGATAGTTTCCCTAATACTCAATTCATTAATTCGGCAATGCCAGGAATTGGAATTCAAGAAATAAATGTAATTGCAAAAAACAGAATTAAAGAATACCAGCCTGATTTGGTATTGGTTCAGTTTTATGTTGGCAACGACTTGCTTGATATTAAAAAACCAATTAATTGGTCAACCCTTAATTTAGCAAGAAATTGTTTTTGGTTATTATCCAATAACCTTTACTCCTTACGTTATATAAACTACAAATTAGGACAATTTAAATCTTCTATTGGTCAATCAGTTGAAACAGAATTGCTTCAAAACAACGATTCGTTTTCTGTAAATAAAATGAGTAAGCGAGAAAAATTATTAATAAAAGCAGATGCTAATCATTACGAAAAATCAATAACCATAAGTGCTGATTATGAAGAAAGATATCACGTTTTTCTAAATGGAGTAGATAATCTTTTAGCACTTTGCAAACAACAAAATGTTCCTTTAAAAATAATAGTAATACCAGCTAACTGCCAAGTTTCAAATGAATATAAACAAAATTTAGCTAAATGTGGTGCTAACTTTAGTGGTAAAAACATAAACGATACTTTATATCCGTTTATAAATCGTTTATCTAAACATTTTTATGGTAAAAATTTAGAAATATTAAATCCTTTATCAGCATTTCAACATGCTGAAAGAACTGGCAATGACCTTTATTATAAAAACGACTTGCATTTAAACAATACGGGCAATGGTGTATTAGCAAGGTTTATTGGAGAGCACTTAAAATATAGATTAAACTAATTCTTCTTTAAAATAAGGAATAAATAAATGGTGCTGCTGCACTTCCACCCCCAAAAACTATTAATAATCCGAAGAAAAAAAGCATTATAATAACAGGTGCTAACCAGTATTTTTTTCGTTCCTTCATTAATAAAAACAGCTCTTTTATAACATCTAACATAAATATTAATTTTAAAATATTGGCTGCAATATGAAATGTACAAATCAATAAAACAAGAAAACTTATATTATTACAACAAACAGCCCATACCGCTTACTACTATAACCCGCTTACAATGCTTTGGTAATCAGCTACCCATTCTTCCCTAAAATTTTGGCTTGATTTTCAAAAATATTTTCATTTGAGTTATTATCTAATTCTTTATTCTTTAAATCAATAGCCACCAATCCAGCAGTTGCACAAAGTACCAACATCATTGTTTTATCTATATCAATAAAACTATTAAAAAAACCATGAATAAAAAATGTGGTTAAACTTAATAATAAAACCATAGACAAGTTTTTATAGGGACTATTTAAATTATGAACGTGTTTTAAACCTAACTTTAGTGCAGAATAAATAAGACCTAAATAGATTAACAACCCTATCAATCCCGTTTCACACAAATAGCCTAAATAATCTGAATGAGCGTTTCCCCTATCTCCTTTGTAGGTGCTAATTCGTGTAACCATTTCCTTTATTTGATATGGACCATAATTAAATTGATAAGTACCAGGGCCAAAACCAAATACAGGTTTATCTAAAAACATTTGCCATGCACAATACCATCTGTTTAATCTTTCAGCGTTAGAAGCATCCGATTTAATATTCCCCATCGATTCTAAGTGCTGACCTACATCTTTATTACTTACCGATTTATTACTTTGAAATTTAATTTTGAGTGTATTATAACTAAAGTAGCCAACTAAAGAAATGCTAACCAAAACCATAATTATAAATTGTATTTTTATTTTAAAATGAATAGCTAAATACAACAAAAAGATTAATACCAAACTTAACCAACTTGCTCTTGAAAACGATAAAAAAGTAGCACCAATAAATACCAATATTACTAAAAACCAAAAGTATTTAATAAAATTATTGTTTTGAATTATAAAAAGTAAAATAAATGGTATTAAAAAAGCCAAACAAGCCCCATAAATAGTGTGATCATTATAAAACGGTAAGGTCATTTTATAAGCTGCTGCTATATTAAAATTGTACTTGGTATGATAAATAAATGTATTAATAATTGGATAAATTAAGCCTAAAATATATAGAACATATACTTTAGAAATATTTTCTGGTTTTTTAAAAACACCAATTGAATAAAAATAATAAATACTAATATACAGTAATTTAATAATCGTTCTTTTAAACGAAACCAATGGCATTGTACTAGTAACACTGGTAATAATCATCCATAAAAAATCAAGTAGTATTAAAATAGTAATTGGGTGTTTAAATATTGTAAAATCACTTTTTCCATTAGAAAAGAAATTGATAACCAAATACATTAATAAAATACCTGCTAAAGGCTCTGATGGAAATGAAACAGAAGGTCCAGCGCTTTGCTCCAGAATAAACGACAATGGAATAAAGAAAATAGTTATACCAAAAAATATTTCCTTATTAATAATTAATGATAATAAAAGTGCTATTCCTAAAACACCGTAAAAAACAATAGCAATAATTAATGAGTTATTAGATAGCAAAGCCAAATTAATAACAACAACTAAAAATAGAATAATAGAGAATGTAAGGTGTTTCTGTAAAAAAGTTATCACTTTATTCATTCAATGAATCATTCTTTAAGTAAGCATTTAAACCATTTAGTTTAATTTTTAAAACCAATACCATAGTAACTATTACAATTGTTAATATAGTAGTAATTACCATATTTATTAAAAATGAAGGTGATACTTTTTTATTTGATTTTATACCCTGATTTATAACGTATATGCCAGGAAGAGGCCTTTCTAATTGTGTTTTTACACGCTCATATTTAACTTTTATATCGTTATAAATAACTTTTTGTATTAAATATTTATCTATTTTTTCTTCCAACAAGGTATTGTTACCTGTTCTTTTATTATCAAAATTAAATTCTTGATTTGCCAATAAACTAATTGCGGGATTGCCATATTCATCGCGCATGGTTTTAATTAAATTTACCAACGAGTCCAGGTTATTCTTTTGATTTTGGTATTCGTTTCTAATTGAATTATGCGCCACAATAATATTCTGCTTTAATATCCGATTTCTTATTGGGTCAATTAAACCAATAATTGTATTTACTAGGTCGCTTGAAAGTTGTGGGTCTTTTGTTTTTGCAGATATTTCGATTGACATGAAAGGTGTTTTTGAAAAATTTACATTTTCTATAATTTCTTTTCTTAAATCATCTCTCCATCTTTCATCTAAAGTATCAAGTTCAAAATAGGTCACTAAATCAAATTTACGTGTAATACTGTCTTGAATTTCTTGCGATTGTAATAGCTGTAAAACTCTATCGGCCTCAATATCGTAACCAAACATTGGGTTATTATATGTTTCTTCTAGCGAATTAGAATATGTTGGAAAAATAATTCCGGTTGATTTATATTGTTTAGGTAATAAAAATGTTACTGCGACAGTTAAAATCAATGTGATTGTTATTGACTTTATATAAATTTTATAGTTTATGTAAATAAACCTTATTATTTGCAAAAGGTCATTTTTTTCTTGTTGGTCTTTCATTCTATTTAATTCCTTAATATATTTACCCAAGTTGGGTTTTAAAAATCTTTTTTAAGATTAGCTTATTTTTTTTATATATAAAAACAAAAAAGTGAGTACTTCAATTTAAATAATTGGTTAAATATAACAATAAAAACACAATCAAATAGTTATAGTTGTCCAAAATTTTTAAGTTTTACAAAATATGGGGCATTTCAGTTTGTTTTAATAACTCTTCTACTTTTTTACCGCTTTATACAAAAATAGGTCAATGTAGTTTTCGTTTGATTGTAAGTTAACGTAACCTAATTTATCAATTTCCATATTGTCTTTAAGTACAAGTATATTTATTCCGTCTAAGTTAAAGTTTAACTCTTTGCCATTCATTTTTGTTGAGGCAATATTGGCTGAAGAAACTACTTCAAACTTTGCTTCATTAATAGCAAAATCTTGTCGAACTTCAGCCGTTTCGTTGCTTAGTTCATACATTATTTTTTCTTTATTAAGCACTGCTAAATAACTCGAAAAATTGTTTAAATCATTTAGTTTCAAGCCCATTGTAAAAAACTTTGTTTTTAGTTTTTCAGAAATGTTCCCTTTCCAATTACCCCTAGCTGTTAGGATAATAATATTGTCAATGTTTTCACTTAAAAACTCAGCCATTTCAATTTTAGATTGAAATACAACATCTAAATTATTAAACGACCTTACATAATCATGGCTTGGTCTAAAAAAATAAAATGTATCGCTGTTTATTGAATCATTTATCGAATTAAAAAAGTGCCTGCTGCCATATATTTTTTGCTTATTCCAACTATTCAATATGTTTCTATAGCTTGCATCTGGCGTACCCATTAATATGTTAGCATTTTCGGGTGTTTGCAATATAAATTTTGAATAGTATTGATGTAATTCAAAATCAACTTTTTTGTTTTCGTTGTTTCTTTTATTGGCTAAAAACTGTGGGTATTGCCAGTTCCATTTATAAAACTGATAGTTTTTATCTATAGCAGGATAATCATTCCAATTATAGGTTTCTATATTGTAAATCCCCTGAAAAGTATTGATTGCAAAACCAATAACAGCGGTTGTAAGAAATATAAGTGAAGTAATTTTATGGCTAATTATTGTAAAATTTATGTGTTTAAGTCCTAAAAGTAAGAGTAAAAATAAGCATGGAATAATGTCGGTACAAAGCCTTGCTCCAAAGCTCCAGCCGCCCCACCAATTACTTAAATTTCCCAGACTTAAAATATAAACCAAAAACCACCCAACTAAAATTTTAAAAACAGTTGTTTTTCTTGCTAAAGTAAAGCTCGAAAAAAAAGCGAAAATTAAAAATGGACTATAAATAAATAACCCTCTGTTTGGGCTAAATAAAATAAGTAAAAAACCCTCCCAAATGCTTACCGTTTTAGCAAAGCTTTGCCACATAAATGGATTATAATAAAACGGAATAAATGTTCCATACCAACTGTATGACAATGACATGAAAAAAAGCATGAATATCGCAAAACTGGTAATGGTTTTAATAATTAAACTTCTTTGTTTTAAAAGCATCCATACAAAAAATACTGCTATAAAAACCATTGAGCTGGGTCTGCAAAACCATGCCCCAAAAAGATATAGCCCTAATAAACCAAAGTGAGGCTTATAGGTTTCATCTAATTCAGTTTTTGACAATTCAATTAATAATAATACAATAAATACAAGTTCTGAGTTAAAACTCCAAAATGCTGTGGCACAAGTACTTATATAAGAGGTGGCAAACGTAAATATTAAAGTTATGAGTAATGCCAAATAATCGCTTACAAACATCCTTGCTAGTTTAAAATTTAATAACAATAATATCATGGCCAATAAACTGGCAATAAGTATTTGTAAACTTGCATCATGCTCTTGAACCAACATGCTCATTCCTAGTTTGTTGGCAACAAAAACAAATGGAATTGAAATTATAGAGTTACCAATAGGATAGCCATATTCTAATTGATTTTTATCGTTGTTAAATCTAAACTTCCAAGTACCGTTAGAGAACTGTTCTGGTGGAACCTGCGAATAATATTTTGACAAATTCACATTTCCATTTTCAATGATAGCTTGTGAGGTTAATAGCGTTAATTGACTATCGCCACTGGTTTGCTTTACATTGGAAGTTTGAAATACAACCAAAATTGAAATACAGGCTAAGAAAAGAATAAAATAAATGGTGTTAAATTGTTTCATAAATGTAAAAAAAACCAAATATATACTTATTTGTAAAATTTGAAATTGCTTATTGTCTTAGCTTGGTGTTGTTTAAATCAATTAAAAAAAGATGTTTCCCTTTTGAAATTGGTATATCTTTTATTGGGTGTAATTTCAAAAAGTTGCCAAAAGTATTTTGTGGTATTTCATTCTCAATAAATGCTACATACCTGCAACCCTCTTTTTTTAAACTATTGGCTATTTTTTCATTTATTACTGTAACAGGTATTGACCATCCATTGCGCTTTGCTCTATGCAAAATTATTGGGCAATGAACCGACAGTCCCCCGCATGAAACAATCACCAAATCATCTTCTTTGGTATTATCTTCAATACATTTGGCAATGTTTTCATAAATGGTTTCATGTTTAAAAAAATTGGTTTCTGCATACATAATTGAACTAATAATTAAAGTAGCAAGCAAAAATTTCTGCACTGAAAAATAATTGTTTTTAAGTTCAAAAAAAGTAGCCAAAAAATCAATTCCAATGGCCATAAATATGGCCAATAGCGGAACAAAAGGAATTTGGTAGTAGTTATGAATTACATTTAAATTGAAAAACAAAAGTAAGTATAAAATAACCCCTATGAACCAAAGCCACAATAAAATATATTTTTTCTTAAAGGCAGCAAATAAACCCACCAAAAATAAGGCGGCACCCAAAAAACCTGAGCTCATATCAGTCATTAATCTTTCAAAAAGTGTTTGCCAACTTCTAAGTATAAATCTATGTTCAAATAATCCAAAATACCACTTAGTATTATCATCAAATTTGCGATAACCAGGAATAAAATACCAATCAGGAGCCATGGCATTTATTTGTTTTGATTTAACAATCCACCAGGCAAAAATGACTACGGGTAAAATAAATAATATGGACCACTTTAAACAGAATAACCATTTCTTTTCTTTGGTAATAATATAAATAATAGGCAAGAAAAATGATAAAGCATAAGGCGCTTTTACCAAAAACGCAATAGTTGCAAATACACTACCCATAACTATTTTTTTGATGCTTTGCGTTTTTATACCAACGGTATAAAAATAAAACATACCAAAAGCAAACGAAAGTGCAAAAAAATCAATGTGTAAGGCCCTTGAATAATAATAAGATAAAGGTAAAAAAGTGTAAATAACAGTTGAAAACATGGCGGTTTTCAATGGAAGGAATAGCTTACAATTTTTATAAAAATAACAAATGCTTAAAACATAAAACGATAAGAAAAACAAGCGAGCTATGGAGATACTTGGACCAAAAATTTGGTATAACCAAGCTATAATTGCTTCAGTTAATGGAAACTCTAAAATCAGTGTTTTATAACCTCCCATCCAACAAACAGCTGGGTGCAAAAAATCAACGCCATTTTTATAATAATCCCAAATATAATTTGCGGTATCACATTGTCGCCAACCATGCGGATCGTCAATAATTTCGCCAAAATGCAAAAATCTTAATGCAATAGAAAACATAATAATTAGTAAAAAAATTAATTGATTGAAGTTATTTGTTCCAACCTTAAAATATTTACCAAATTTGTTATTTGCAGCTTCCCACATATTGTATTTAATTTATTGATGTTCCCTTATTACGTAAATTTAAAAATGATATTACATTCTCCTCATTCAATGGTGCATTTAGCTTAAACTGCAATTTATTTAGAAAAAAATTATCCGCTTTTTCGTTCCCATAACCATAGGTTTCATTTTTATTGTATTGGTTAAGCAAGTCCTCTATTCTATTTGCTTTTTCCTGTCCATGACAATTTTTTCCTGCTATTTTACCCGTATAAATTCCATTTATTGTTTCAAACTCAGTTCCAATTAATGTTAAATTATTGGTTTTACACCAATCATTTAACCAAATATTGGAAGAAGCCGTTAAAATATAAATATCGTGATTTTGAGCTTGGTGCCACTGAATTAGCTTAATAGCACTAGGAAAACAAATTTTTAAAAGCTGGTTTTTCACAAATAAACCTCCTTTTACTTTTATTTCAGCTTCTGAGCTGTTTTTAAAGAAAAAACCAAAAAACCGTTCCTTTAATTGGTGATTTGAATACAATCCTAAAAAATAAAGAATAATAAATGGTGCGTTAATTAATAAGCACTTTAAATACAGAACAGTACCAAAAGTAAACTTAATAAATTCAATGAACGAATCTTTGAAAGTGATGGTTCCATCAAAATCAAAAAATGCCACTCCCTTTTTTAGCTCCTTATTTTGCTCCATTTAAATTTTAAGTCTTTGCGATTGTAATGAACTAAATTTATGAGGATGCTCCAAACCATTTGGGTAACTTTTAGCAAAAGTATCTGCTTTCATTCGCGCATCTTTGGTAAGGTATAAACGGCCTTTATATTTTAGCACTATTTCGTCTAATTGATTCAACAACTGAAAAACCTTATTATTTACTTTAAAATCAACGGCTAAAGTATATCCCTCCATTGGAAATGAAAGTGGTGATGAAAAAGTTTCTTTTGGACCAAATGTTTTTAAAACCCCTAAAAAAGCACCACAGTTTGATTCTGAAATTTTAGTTAGTATTTCTGTCAATCCTTCTAGGCCATTTTCAAAAGGAATAACAAATTGATATTGAGTAAATCCATTTTTTCCATACAATTTGTTCCAATTATGGAGTCCATCAAGCGGATAAAAAAATGAGTTATAATCAATAATATTGCTTGCTTTTGAACGCAAATGTTTATTATAAAATAAAAAATTAAATCCCTTAATAAGTAGCCTACTCATAACAAATGTGGGGAAATAAAATGGAATATTTATAGCTCTTTTATGTTGAATTATTAATGGATTTCGAATTGGGTTTTTGTTCAATTCTCCCATTTTGGTGTGTTCACCTAAATACAAAATAGATTTTCCTAAATTTTTTCCTTTGGCCAAGCAATCAATCCAAGCTACAGCATACGTTGTGTCTTTATATTTTTCAAAATAATTGATTATTTCAGCTAGGTTTTGTGCTTTTATAATTTGCTGATTAATATAACTGGTTTCAATTTTTTTTAGCTGCAATTGCACCTCAATAATAATACCTGTAAGCCCCATTCCACCAATTGTATTTGCAAATAAGATGCTGTTTTGTTGTTTAGAACAATGCAGCACTTCGCCTGTATCAATTAGCAATTCAAACGAATGTATAAAGTTGGCAATTGCACCTTCTGTGTGATGATTTTTTCCATGAATATTTGACGCTACAGCTCCGCCAATTGTTATAAATTTAGTGCCAGGAGTTACCGGTAAAAAATATCCTTTAGGAATAATTATATTCAAAATTTCGCTTAAAAAAACTCCAGATTGACAGTTGATTATGCCATTGGTTTCATTAAAATTAATGATGCTATTTAATGATAAAGTAGAAAATATATTTTTCTGAAGTGAGCTATCACCATAACAGCGCCCATTTCCTCGTGCAATTATTGTATCATTAGCCTTAACAATGTCTGCAATCTCACTATAATTGGCAGCAGAAAATTGAACAGCATCAACCTTTGGGTACAAGCCCCAATTACATACTCTTTCCATAAATAATAAATAGAAATGTGAAGGCCCAAAAGAATATGTTTATCTGCAAAAATTTATCTTTCCAAAGCACTTCAATTGGTGACCCAGAATTTTTATCAACCACCGTAATTTGTATATACCTCATTATTCCTAAAAACACAAAAAGTGAAGTAATATAAAGTTTATCTGAACCAATTCTTGCAATCACTTCAGCCGATATAGAATATAAAATGTAAGATATTAAAGTAATAGAAAATGAAATACTTTTAGCTATATCTAAAAATGTAATGGTATAACCGCCTAACGATTTTATTGTAGATTCCTTTTCAAGTATTAATACCAAGTCGTCTCTTCGTTTTGCAAAACCAATGGAAACAGTAAGCAGAAAGGTCATTATAATCATCCAATGCGATACATAAACATCACTTTCGGCACCACCCGCCAATTCTCTTAATACAAATCCTGCACTTATGGTAGAAACATCAACAATGGAAATACGTTTTAGGTAAAATGAATACAATACATTTAAAACAAAATAACTTAAAACGTAAATACCCGAAGAGCCTAAAAATATTAAAGATAAAAAGAAAAGTAACGAGATTACTACAAATAAAATAATGGCCGTTTTGATACCAAAAAAACCACTTGCAATTGGTCGGAGCTTTTTGGTGGGATGCAATTTATCGGTATTTACATCAACTATATCGTTTAAAATATAAATAGCCGATGAGGCCAAACAAAAAGAAAAAAACAACCAAAGCATACTTGCTTGTAGCATTAAATGGATTTTTCCAGCAAAAAAAATAGGTAAAAATACAAATCCATTTTTTACCCAATGATGCATTCTTACTAACGATGTAATATTTAAAAGAAAAGCCTTCATTTAAAGCTGTTTTACGCTATTATTTAGTTAAAAACAACAATACAAAAAACTTCATTACTTTTTAAAAAAAATTTCACCATCCAAATGGCTTCAAAATAGAGCAACCGCACTTTTATCTACTTTAACTTATTCATTTAATTTGCATTTTGCTAGTAAATTGGTTTCATGTTATTTTTATTCCAATAATCAATAATGGGTTGGTATGAACCAAACTTGTGTTGTTGTTCCGAAAAAATATCTGCATAGGGACCAATACCATATTCAATGGCTTTGCGTAGTTTGTTTGGATAGTCAGGATTTTCGGGAATTGTGCGTTTGTGTTGCACATCATAGTTAAAAGAAGCAGCTATATCAAGAAACTCTTAGTTTAGTTTATCAATAATGATTTCTTTTTATGAAAGTAGCCATTTTTGAGTATTTGTAAAAATAGTTTTCTCCCCATCCTTCAAAGTATTTTGCAAGAAATACACTTCCTTCAAACAATTCTTTTTCCTCTTTTGCAACTTTCTTATTCATCCTTATTGTTTCTAACGATAAATCGATAGCAGCAACAACTTTTCTCATTATGCCTAATGGTGCATTAACTGTTGGATTCTCTATCCAAAATTCTACTTCAGCTTTATATTCAACAAGAAATTTTTTGAATTCTTCCATATAAAAATAAGGTTTAGATTACTATTTATAAGTTTTGGATAACGCAATGTATAAATTATTATGAGCTTCTTTTATAAATAAACTGATTATAAATGTTGTTTTTACTTTAATCAAAGTTTTAATTCTACATTATGCAAAATTTATTAGAAACTTGAAGCTAATCAATAAAATTAATGCTATTCTTTTTTCAACTTATTACTAATTCTTTATGCGCATAATATCTCATACTTTGGTTAGTTGTTTTAAACGGCCTTGAAAAGACTGGAAATAATTTCTTTTAGTGGTTTCATTTAGAAAAGACGCAGCTATCATTTTTTCAACTAATTCTGATTTAGAAATCATCAATGTCATAATTTCCTGAAAAGTCTTTTCACTGATTTCTGCTTTCTCTGCTAGTTTAGCAAATTGTAAACCGATTTTACCTTGAGCTAGATTTCTAGGCAATAGACCATCCTCTAATGCAAAGTCCTTATCTTCTATATGTATGCGGCTATTTAGCAAGTCATAAGCCGGGCTCAGTCGATAATCTCCAAAGGGTGTTTCTAAAATAGAGAAATTTTTAACGTGCGCATCTCCATTTGAAAAGAGATAATTAAAGACAATTATTCTGAAAAGTTTTGGTGCTTCAATTTTGTACGTTGTTAAATATTTGCGCATTAGTTCAAATAGATCTAAATAACTCCCGAGATACTTGTAATGTTCTCCATGGGTTTGAGGGGTTCTTTTTGCTAAGGAAGCAAAGTCATCTTGCGCTAATTTTGAGCCATCCTCTTTTACATCAAATCTTTTAGTGATGTAGGCTGGTGTGCCATCTTTAAAAAATATCAATGCATTTTCTGCCGTTTCTATTCCATAAACCTGACGCGCAATTTGCATGGTTAAATGCTCATTGGCAGGCATTTGATCTGACTTTTTACCAGCCCCAGGAATTGGTTTCAGAATATAAGTACCTTGTTCATTTTCATTAATAAGCCTTAACTTATTTTTGTCAAGCAATACAGAAAATTTTTCTTGTACACCTGATATCGACATACGATTTCTATTCTCTTCAAACATTTGATCTGCTTCGGGGCTGGATGCTGGAGAATCGTAAGGCAAAACATGATTAACCCTCTTGCCCTGAAAAACTCTATTCAAAGCTGTTCTGCTGTACGTATTAAACCCTTCAGATAATGTGCCGGGACAAACCTCAATTGACAATTGAGCTAAATATTTTTGTTTTTCGGTCATTTTTGTTTTGAAGATTTTATAATAGAAATGAGCAGTCTTAAAATTTCTTCAACCTCCGTTTTATAAGATTCAAAATCGTTTTTATCAATATAGTCAGATTGATAAAGCAACTCTAACCAGTATTCTGTTTCGTTTGCTTCTTTTAATCCTATTGATAATTTATGTATGAAATCGGCTTTACTTTCTGCATGTTCAGCTTCTCTCACCATAGCACCAATAGCAGTGCCTGAACGAAGCATCTGTTTGGATAAAATATACTCTTTCTTAGAATCTGTCAAATACTGATAGAGTTTTACAATGTTGAGGGCAAATGCAAAGCTTTTTATTTTTATTACATTCTCTTTCATAATTATCAATTGTCCATTCTCCATTCTCCATTTTCCATTTTCCTAACCGTCACAGCACCTATGCTGTCATTTTTTGCGGTAGTCATCAACAATCCGAAATAGTCCTCTCTGTCGATTCTATTTAATTTGCATACCACTTGCTTATTAGAACCTTCAGGAAGCATGCTGAAAAAAAATGGGAACAGGTACTTAGAATGAAATTCTTTTTCAGTTTTAGGTAAAGTTAGACTGATGCTTTGCTTATCGTTATTTGCTACCCAGTATTCGTGATAACGAAATGAAAACGAACCATCATCGTGTTGGGTCAAGATACCCGCTTCTTCATTCTTGAATAATACTTTGGCTTTTCTCATTTAGTATGCGTAACATTTTTAATTTTTAGGCAAATCTCCATGCCCAACACATCCGATATTTTATGCAATGTTGACAGCGTAGGGTTTCCTTTTCCGCTTTCAAACTGTTTTAAAGTTCTCAATCCAACACCTGATAGTTCTGCCAACCCCTCCTGTGTTACTTGTAGCGCCTCCCTACGTTCTTTTATGGTTTTTATTAATTCCGAAAAGTGCATTATAAAGCATTATTTTGTGCAAATATAATACTAGATTTTAAAAAAACAACAAAAAGAGCGATAAAATGCACTATATATTATATATATTGGTTTTTATTAAGTAATTACACTAAAAGGTGCTCTTTAAAGCACTATTGTATTGGTTATGGAGATTATTCCTCTCTGTTTTTCAGTATTGATGATAGCATTTCTTGACTCAGCTTCAGGGGCGGGTTTACCTACACAAAATTTCAATTCATTACTAAAACATTGATGGCACTAGATTCTGTTTACGCATAAGCGTTCTGGAAGAAAAACCCGTGTTAGTGGCTAGCAATTGTGTCTGCAAGTCTTTCTGCTAATTGTTCAATGTCGTTATACCTTGCTAGTTGTTTTAACCAACTTGGGGGAATATTATCAAATCCATAAAGCAAACCTGCCAACCCTCCAGTAACAGCACCTGTGGTATCTGTATCCTCTCCCAAGTTTACTGCTTTTAAAACCGCATCTTTATAATTATCAGTAGTTAATAAACACCAAATACTTGCTTCAAGCGTATGTAACACATAACCACCGCTAAAAATATTCTCAACGGTTTGCTCGTAAATGTTTTGTTTTAGTAAACGGTCAAACAGTTTGATTTCATTAGGATTAATTGATTGGTTCATTAAATAATTTGTAATTTCTGTTTTAAGATTTTCATAAATTTCAAACTTATCTTTTTGTGCTAAAAGCTGTTTTGCAAATTCAATATAATAAAAGCACGCAATTACTGAGCGTATGTGTCCATGAGTAATTGATGAAACTTTTTTTATAATGTCAAACCGTTCGTTAATTGGTTTATTAAGCAAATAAAACACAAGCGGTAAAATTCGCATAAGCGAACCGTTTCCGTTTTCGTTTTCATCAAACCCTCCAGCTAATTCAGGTTTTTCGCCCTTTGCAATTAGTAAAATGGCCGCTCTTGTTGCAATGCCAATGTCAAAAACATTGCCATAAGGAGTCCAATAATTTTCATGATACCATTTTACAAAATTGTGTCCAATTGTATTTAAGTCAAAATCTTGAGTTAAAGCCTCAGCAAGACAAAATGTTAAGGAACTATCGTCTGACCATGTACCTGGTGGTAAGTTGTATGTTCCGTACCCTATCATATCGGTTACTGGCTTTTTAAGTATTGTATCTCGGCTTTTAAACTCAACAGGAACGCCAAGTGCATCGGCAACTGCAACTCCGAACAGAACTGATTTTATATCTTTATTACTCATTTAAAACTTGTTTTATTTGTGGTCATTATTTAATTAAATATTGCCAAAATTGTCTTTGCCAACTTACAAAAATTAGCCGCTTCTAGCATAGAAATAGCCTTACGCGAGTTTCTGAATAATAACATATTACCCGATAACTCAATTTCCATTTCAGGAAAGTTCGCTAAGTCATCCAATGGTTTAAATTGCAACAAATCTAGTAAACACCCTCTATCTGCTGTTAACACCTGAAATCTTTTTGAAAACTTTTTGTTATTTGAAAAATCAACATCTTGTTTTAAAAATATATCTTCTATTTTATCTTTAATGGTTTCTTTGTGTATGTAGGTTTTGGGGTAATTAGTATTAACCACTAAATGTCCAAAAAAATACACGTCAGTACCCCCATTTGACGATTTAGCTGTTGGTGCTTCGGAGTAATATTCTACCAAATCCACCCTTAATTCATTGTTTTGATTGGTTGATTTAAATGACCGAACGCTTGTTGCGTCTAAGGATTCAAACATGTGAAACTTTTCAAGGTTTATGGGTGAAGCCGCTTTACAATTCAACTCCTTACAAATTAAAGCTACACAACTTTCTTGCATTGCTTCGTAAGCTTTTTCCATTGCTCTTTTCTCCAAACTTTCTTTGTCGTTTGCAAAGTCATCATCCATCATATGTAAATTGTATTTATGTGATAAAATTGGTTAAAATTTTTCGTTTTTAAATTATTTAACTCGCTTAATTGTTAAATAAATTGGGTATCTATCTACTTTTTTGTCTGAAATAACATAACAACCATAACCGTTAGGGTTTACCTCCGTTATTTTTACCCTAATTATTTCCAAACTATCTTTAGTGGAGGTTAAAACATACTCACAATCGTTTATCCATTCTACTGTAAATTCTTTTTTCTCGCCTGTTTTTTTATCCGTTTGAATTTGTTTGTTTTCTATTCTTTCAATAAACGTTTTATCAGACTCAAATTTACCGCTACGAACCATGGAACAGTTAATATTTGCTGGTATTGATATGTCTTCGTATTTATTCAATGGCCTTAAGTCAATTCCTTTAACTTTTTTTAAGTAAATTGAATAACCAAATACTGAAATAAAAACCAATAGCACAAAACTAGTTAATAATGGAACTGTTGTTTTGACCTTCTCTTTAAATCTTTTTTGTTTAAATGGTATGAATGCAATTAATACACCTAGTAATAATCCAGCAATTATTGCTATTGTTAATTGGCCAATAAATTCTAGGACAAAGATATAAATATCAATATCTTTTGTTAGGTCTAAGTTCATGTAGAATACATATTGAATTATCATATGTATTAACAACAGAATAAATGCAGTTGGCCAAAGTTTTTTAGGTGTCATTGATTTGGTTTAAAAATAAGAAATAGGTTCAGAAATTTTATATTTCTTGAAGAAAAAGCTGTTTATTGATTTTATTACAAGAATCGTTGTTTTACAGCATTTAAAAGTTTGGTTCCATTTGGGGTCGGTTTCTGTTTTTATTTTACAAATGCTTTCTGCCCATTCTGATGTTCTATTTCTTAATGGCGGGTTTTCTCATTCTACTACATTTAAAATTACTAAAGCAACTTATACAAACATAAATAACTAAACTGAATTTTAAGCTAATAGAACTGTTTTGTTAAAGGTTATTTTTACTTTAAATCATTGCTTTTTTCAATTATTGTCAAAAGAATAGGTAAAGTGTGTTGCTTTTAGTTCGCTAGTTATTGGTGTGGTTCTGTAAAAATTAACAGCTTGAAAATCGTCAGTTTCTGCTTGAACAAGAACTTCATTACAACCATTCTTAGTGCAATAGTCATTTAAGGTAGCAATTAACCTTTTGCCAATTCCTTTTCGCTGATAATGGGTTGTTATAGCTAGGTCATAAATATAAACAGATGATTTTTCTGTATCGTACCTATCTAAAACATGTGCGGTAAGTTCACCTATTATTTCCTTATCTATCTTGGCTACAAAAACTAAAAATTTTGAGTTGCCTAATAGTTTTTCTAAATGTTCTCTTTTAAGAAGGTAACTGTTTTCCCATTCAAAAACAGCTTCAAATACTTTTATTAAGTATGAAAAATCGTTTGTATCTGTTGGGTTAAGTTTAATTATTTCTGCATCCATAAAGTTTTTGTGTTCCGATAGTTTATAGCTGCTATTCATTTAGCAAGCAAGGTTTTTCTGAGAAATTTAGTGGTTTTTGTATGCTTTGAGAAATAAATGATTTCCATGTTCAATAATATAAAGATGCTGTGTTCCCGAATGGTGTGGAAACTTGGTAAAATCACTTTTCATTTCTAATTTATCGTTAGAAAAAGTAACGGAATCTAAGCTGAAAATCATGTCAAATTCTGCCACATTTATTGTATTTGTTAGGCTGTCAAATGTGTAATAATACTCTCCACAAGTGTCGCCATTATTATGTACAATAAACTTATTGTCTTTTGTAAAAGTTAATAATGCTCCTTTATAAAGACTGTCGCAAAAAGATGGTATAATTACTGGAAAAATGGAAGCACTATCCAAAATCCACGTTTGATAAAGGGTTGGCGTTTTATTGCTTGAATTATTTTCAACACAAGAAATAAGTAAAACAAAAATTATCAATATGAAAAAAATAGGTCTCATAGGTATTTATGTTAGTTCAGCCTTTGAATTCCAATGCATCAAGATTGTTAAACTGGATGTAAACATGCGAATAACTGCATAAAAAATATTTTGGACTTGTTTTTAAACTTTTGGTAAATAAATGATTGGTAAAAATATCAACCTTAGTCATTATTTTCATTATTTTTCTACATTGTTTATGTCAGGTTCAGCAATTAGATAATAGTTAATTTTAAAATCGTAATAGGGATAGTTTTGGTAAAGCTTATTAAATTGCTGCATTGCTTTTTCGTCCCACAATTTATTTTTATAATTAAAAAAATGCGTAAAGCTGCTTACAGCTTGTGTTGTTAAATATTCAAAACCAAATTTCTTTGCTTTTTCTATTAAATTTTCTTGTTGCACAGTTGTTGGTAAAATACAGTATATGCTATTATCAAAAATATGAAAATTATTTTTGCCATCTGTTTTAGAAATTAGTTTAATTATGCATCTTACCGAACTGTCTTTTTGCAACTCTTGTAAGATATTTATTCTGCTGGTTTCACTTAAATTTTCTATATCAAAAACGGTTTTATAATGGATATTGTATATTTTTAAATCAGGGTAATCTTTTTGATAATCACGAAAAGTGGTTGTGTTATTTTCTATACTTGGCAGCGCATTATAAAATACACAATATTGATGGTGTTTGTAATCCACAGGTCGCTTTATATTATTTACAATCATATAAGGTTCGTTAGGTTTAATAAGGTACAATTGAAAAGTTCTATTATTTGCCCCATCTACCAAAGGGTAAGTAACACTGCTACTATCTTTTACTATTTTTAGTTCGCTGGCTTTTTCAGGAAATAGGTATTTGAATTTATTGCTTGTTATATAAATTGGATAGTCTTTTGCGTGCAACTCATTTTTATAATATACTTTACAATCTTTGATGTCTGCATTCATTAATTCAAAGCTAAATTCTTTACCATGATATGCTACATCATAGCCATCGCCAAATCTTGCTTTTGTAACAATTCCTCCAATTTTACTGCTATCAGCATTTAGTTTGCAGCCAGCTTCTTTCATTATACCATTTGGAAAAGTATATAAATAATTGTGCTTTAAACTGTCTAACGGAAGGGTAAATTGCAAACTACCATCTGGCATTTTATGCTTAGCAGCATTTTTATTTGCAAGTTGCGTGTATAAAGTAACAGTTAAATGTTCATTGCCATATTCTATTCTTGCCATTTGATTAATAGGAGAATAATAACCTTCAAAATTTTCAAATACTTGGTAGTACACCAAAGGCGCTTTGCTATTGGCTTTTACTATGCAGGGCATATTCCAATCTTTGTGATAATATGGGTTTAAATAAACAGAAATATCTCTTTTGGTGGTATTCCAAATCCAGAAAGTATCGGTAACTGCCTTGGTACTTTTGCCTTTATCATAATAAAAAACGGGTAATTTTCTATTGGGTTGAAAGCACTCTAAGGCTTTATGTATAACACTATCAGGAGCAGCTACATTTTGTGCAAAAGAATTACACAAAGCATTAATAAAAAGAATTGCAATTAAATATAATCGTTTCATTGAAAATTGAAATATAAAACAAAATTGAACATATTATAGCTAAATTCTTCCAATTTAATTTCCATTTTTGTACTGTAATGGTTACTGTATCTCTTTGTAGGGTTGTAAACATTTTTATTAAACCTGAAAAAACAAAGCAAAATTTATTTTTCATAAGCTGTTGGTGTAGCAGTTAAATATCAATTAAGCAAAGAAAACTTGTTGTTAAATGCTCCAAGATAAATATATTTCGTTACTGTCATCAAAGCGCTGATAACTACAGTGTTTAAATCGCATCTCCGCAAAAAGGCGGAGCTAAGTATCAGCCTTATGTGTTAACTTTAGTGGTTCTTTCTTCATTGTCATTTTGATAATTTCAATATTTTAATTGCGCCATGCCCAACAATGAAAAATACCACTGTCCCAACCAAAAGGTCAGGATATTTTGAGTTTGTTAAATAAACCATTCCTCCTGCTATTATAACTCCAATGTTTACTATTACGTCATTTGATGTAAAAATCATACTTGCTTGCATATGTGCTTCCTTACTTTTGCTCTTTTGTAATAAAAACAAACATAGTCCATTGCCAATTAGTGCAAGCGTAGAAATAATTATCATTGTTTTGAACGAGGGAACTGTTTCAAGTCCAATAAATCGCCTTACAACTTCAATAAAACCAAAAATGGCAAGTATTATCTGAAAATATCCTGCTGATTTTGCAATGTTTTTTTTTCGTGTCATTGTCCCACTTACTGCAAAAAGTGCAAGTCCGTAAACAATACTGTCAGCAAGCATATCCAAACTATCGGCAGTAAGTCCCATTGAGTTTGACATAAAACCTGTTGTAAGTTCAAGTGCAAAAAAGAAAAAATTAATCGCTAAAACTTGCCAAAGTAATTTTCGTTCTTGTACTTTGTTATTGGTTGTTGAAATATAATTGTCTGCCAATACGCTGTCAATAAGTAACGTGTCAAACTTTAAACTATCAAGGCGTTGAAAAATTTGGTCGTAGTTACCTGAGTGAAAAACGTTTAGTTGTCTATTAGCTATATCAAAGTCCAAGAAATTAATATTTGTCAAATCGGCAAGTTTCATCCGTATCATTTGTTCTTCGGATGGGCAGTCCATTTTTGATATTTTAAATGTTGTTTTTTTCATGGTCTACAGTTAGAGTACCTCACCATTACTGCTAATGGCAGTGTGTGAATGCTAGATTTATTGGTCCTAATACATTTTGTATTCAAACTTGCAGATAAAAGAATAAAAAACAAAGTAAAAAAAACGTTTTATTGCTGGCGAAGACAAGCCTAGACCGGATAATCTCCAAATAAAAACGATTTTATATCTTTACTACTTATTTAAAATTTGAATTTATTGTAGACATTATTTAATTGAACATAAAAAACAGCCTTGGTATAGGATCGCTTTTTTATGACATGTTGAGTAAAACTAAAAAGTAATGTTGTTTGGTAAAAACAAAAAACTCGGGGCATTTCGTTACTATTTTTATTAATTAATCTTCTCGTCATAGTGCTATTTGTTCCATAAAGCAATACGCAAATCATAATTATTCTGGGTTCTCGGTTAGTTCAATTTATTTAATAAAGAAATGTCTTAATAAACAAAGCCAATATTGCGCTTATAAAAAACCGCAATGGTTATTAAAAGGCCATCCAAAAAAGTATTATTTGTGCTTGAAAAGGTGCCTAGAATTGTTTTGTAAAAAATACAAACAACTGTAATGATTCAGAAAACACAAAAAGCAAATACAGCTCTTTTGAAATATGTAGCACTTTCTTTCTACAATGTTTTATAAATTTTTAGTCCAACTTTTATAATTAAGGTGTAATTTATTACTAGCTACTGGTAACTGTAAGATTGAAACCGTTGTAGTTTAATATGTGAAAGTCAAACCACTCATGTGGTCTAATTTTATCGTCAATTTTTATAACTATATTTTTATCCCTTCTTTCATTGTAAAATGCCTCATAACGGTTTACGAAGGCGCATATTTTAGCACTAAACTTTCATAGAAGCACAAAATCCCCATTGTTAAAAGGCTATTACCTGCATTTTTTCTCTATCTGTCGCCAATTAATACACGTTTTATGTTTCCGTTTTCTTTATTTGTCAGCCAAAGCACATATGGTGCAAATAACACTATACCAAGTACCATTGCAACTAAACCCAAAACAATTGACTTGTTTGTAAACTTGTTTCTCCACATTATCCAAAAACCTGAAAGTGTTAGGTAACAAATAAAGTCAAGATTAAATTGTCCCGACCAATTTAATGATAACACATTATTGGTAAATACACTCCATAAGTCTGAACCTTCTTTTTGAAATGCAAATAAAGTGTATGTTAATAGACCAATTGTCTGAACCATTAGAAGAGTTTTGAATAGATTGTTTTTGCTCATAATTTTTTAAATTTAGGCAAATTTAATTCTTAAGCATCTTTCATTTTAGTCGCTACCGTACAATGGTTGTTTCAAAGTTTCGTGTAATCCTTATAAGATTGTCAAAATAGGTAGTTAACCATTCCTTGTTGATGTTGTCTTGGTTAATTTGAAGATAAAAATTTTCCATTGCTAACTCAAAAATACCTTCAGTTTGTTTTGGTGTCAAGTTTACTTTTGTATCAGCCAGCCAAAGGTTTATAAAATCTGTACCAATTATTTTATTTGATTTTATAAGTGTGTCCTTAAAGTTTGATATGTTTGAGTTTATCCTGAGCTGTCTATTGAAAAGCAAATCAGTTTTATGGTCAATTAAAATATTGATCAAATCTGGATTAATTTTCTCTGCTTTTCTTTCCTTTTCGGCAATGATTGACGATTTATACAAGTGATGTAATAATATTTTTTCTAAAAAGAGGTCCAAATCGGCAAAGTGGTGATAGAAAGATGATTTACTTATTCCAACTTCTTTTGCAAGTTGTTCTATTATTAGTCCTTTTTCACCTAATAATGCAAAAGTTTCGTACCCTTTAATTATCCATATTTCTGTCTTTTCAGTCATTGAGTGTTGCTTTTTTAGTTATCCTAACGTTCCGAGGCCTTGCGCTAGTTGCCGTTTTCGATACAAAAACTGACAACTAAGATAAAAAATAATCCGAAACTAACTGCTCATTTTAGTGCGTTAACGGCAATAGTGCAAGACCATTGTTGCAAGAAGTTTATTTTGTGTTTACGCTAAGCCAATTCGTAAACAATGAAACTCTCGTCCAATCCATGGTCTGACCGTAATATCCTGATTTCATTAGTTGATTAATGTCAACACCACTACCAGAGCAAATACCTATTAACTCCCAGGTATTATTTTTTTGTCTAAATAGTCCGCCACCACTGTCACCGCCTGCACAAATATACTCCAGTGGTCTTGGTATAGTGCTTCCTAATTTATTACAATCTTTGCGTTTTGGATGATCAAAGTCGCAAATGAGTAATGTTTCATAGCCTAAATATTTTTCTCCTCCAAGGCTATCTATAACATTTTCGCCTGCAATTTTTTTATTATTTAAACCAACTAAATCTGGTCTATTAGCAGGTCCAGAAGCACCATAGCCAACACCCACTACATTTGAATTTAGTTCGTCAAATAATTTATTAATTTTTGCTGGTGTAATATTGTTCAAGGGCTGTTCCAACTCTAAAAGTGCTATGTCACATGAACCCTTTGTTAAGCTGTTTAAATAGTTAGGATGCAAAAACAATTTTTTTACTTTAAATTTTTGGCCATTAAACATCAAATATAGTTTAGTAACATCGGTTACTCTATGATTGTATGAAACATAGGCTATGGCAGTCTGACCATTAAATTCCATTGTGTCTGGTCGAGTATCACTATCAATAAATACATGGGCTGCAGACAAGACAAAACGGTCACTTATTAAAACGCAAGAGCCACTTGCAGAGGTATCTTTATAAACTCTTCCAACACAGTCAAACTGTTTGTCTGATGCAAGATTTAGATATTTTATTTCATCCACATCGTGTCTTATAATACCTGCGAAAAAGGTCAGGAATAAAGTAACACTTAATACGGAAAGTAAAACTTTTTTATTATTCATTGTCTGTCTGTTTAAATTGCTTGCTAATGTCAGAGTGCGAATCCCGATACATCGGGACTATTCACAATCTACATTCAAACTTGCGGATAAAAGCATAAAAAAAGCATATAAAGCTGTTTTTATAGCAATAACTGTATTTTCAGGCCCGTGTTACAAACACTACATTCATTATAAATCCGTAGAGCGCTTTGCTAACTCTACGAATAGTGGGGTAAATAAGTTAGCAAATATCTTTTTTTACCACTTAAAAATTAGCTATTCTATAAATTTAGCTAAACGCGTAATAAAGGATATTTTAAGCTTAGTTTTTTCAAAACCTAATGTTCCCACGGCAGGCGTAGAAAGCATTTCAACCTAAAAAATTCTTACTAAACCATGAGGTTCAAAACTGCTAAAATGTTTTATACGAACCCAAATGTGCTTTTTACGCTTGTCATTTGTTAGGCATTGGGCACTGTCAAATTTTTTAGTTCAAAAGCTAAGAATAAAGGACTTTTGCTTTCTTTTTTATTGTCACAGGTTTTGACTTTTTATTTTTTGATGCGTTTTTATAGTTACGAATAAACTCACTAATTTCTTTGCGAGCATTGTCTGTCAAAGGGTCGCTTGATATCATAAAATCAATTCCTTTCGGTTCTTTTATAAGTCCCATAATTTTAAGATTTAAAATACTTGTCAATTAAAATTTGTGCCGATTGGGTAGGAATAATCATTCTATGTCCACCCAAGGTATAAGCACCTAAAGTTTTTTGGTAATGCTCAATGAGTTTTGTTTTAGCTGTAAAAGCAACAAAACCATCTAATCCTTGCTGGAAAGATACTTTACAAGCATGTGCAACCAAATTTCCTGCAACTCCTTCATAAAGTTTATTCTCTCCAATATTGAATGGTGCATTTTCAAGTAAATGCATGTAAACGTGGTCGGGTTCTAAAGTCAAACTAAGCAAGCCCTGAATTATATTTGAATTATGAGGAATTGTCAATTTAAAAACTTCTTTTTTATTGTCTTTAAATTCTGCTGACCAATTGAAATTCCAACCGTTCTTTTTTGTTATTTGTTTCAAATCCGCGTTTGTTAGGCGTAAAACCTCGGTATCAAAACTGTCACCTGAAATTGTATTCAGAATAGAATTTGTTAATTTATCTACAATGAAGTCGAGATTTATGTTTTTCCTTTTTTTCACATTGTAAATTTATGAAAATTCTCTTTTCAATCAACTGTAATTTTTACCTGTGTGTTTGTTTTTGTGCCTAAAGTCTAATGTCAGAGTGTGAAATAACTATTCACAATCTATATTCAAACATGCACATAAAAGGATAAAAAACAAAGCAAAAATTACACCTTGTGGCAAATTTTATTATTAAAACCCTTATTGAAGCAGACTCCCAAAACTTGGTTACTGAATGTAATCAAAGCATCTGTCAACAAATTGCCGATTTGTCGGAAAAAATCGCAGCTCCACTTGGTTTCAAGCGTTTAATACTTATATGTTATACACCGCTGCTCTCTCTGACGATTAGTCTTGTAGAAATATGTTAAGTGGAAAAGATATTTTAAAAAAGTAAAGATCAGTTTTTAATTAACTTGAAACAACCAAGATTAGCAGCATTAATAAAATATATACCTTTTTCCATGTCTGAAGTATTCATAGTAATAGTGTTTTCTTGACTTACGTTATTAACCTTGAATGATTTAATAGTCTTACCTGTTAAATCGGTTATAATAAATTCTGTCTCGCTGTCCAAGGTTTTGTAAACCAAATTTAATTGGTCATTAACTGGATTTGGAAAGAATAAAAAAGAAGGTGATGTTGTTTGGTTAGGGTCTTGTCCAATGCTTGTAAAAGGACCTATAAACCTTAAAACTTGATTTTCTGTTGAACTAATGCGAGTGTATGCAATTCCATTCTCATTGTCATAAAAGCGAACAATAGTGTAGTTTTCATTGTCTACTCTGTCCCAAGTTAGGCCATCATTATCACTTTTTATAAGTCCTGTAGAGTTAGCAAGTAATATTCTACGTCCAGTTGAACTTTGCAAGCGTTGAAAAACACTGCCTCTATTATAGGCACTTGGTATTGTTGTAACACTGTCCCATGATACACCTTGGTTATTTGAACGGTAAAAAATTGTTGAGATATTAGGAGCAGTTCCAAATGTTTTGGTTGAAAGATAAGTGGAATGATTGAGTGGAAGAGTCCAATTAAACCTGTTTGCATTACTATCTATCTGCCATGTTTTACCAAAGTTTTTTGTGCTAAAGACAAAATTAGAAATTCTAAAACTTGCTATTGAATCAATCTGAAATTGTTCGAAGAATCGTCCAGTTACTAACCTTGAATTATTAATATTTGCACAATCAACTTTTGTCCAAGAATTTCCGGCATTGTCAGTAACCCAAATTTCATTACAACCAAAATTGTTTCTTCCTGTAAGTAAGCAAAAATGAATAGAATCAAATGCCATGAAACTAACAAGATTATTAGAACCCAAATATGCGCTATCAGGAGTATTTTTTTCACTCCAAGTAACTCCCCCATCTGTTGTATGAAAAAGTTTATCGGTAGAAACATAAGCTTCATTATCTGAGATCGGAACAAATGAAATTATGTTCATAAAATCATTATCCGAATAAGATTGCCATGTCAATCCGCCATCGTTACTAGTAGTTACATACTTCAAGAAGATTTGATTCAAATCGAAGCCGATTCCCCATATTTTATTACCTGATGAGTATTTTAGGTGGTCGTCAATAATATTTATAGATTTTGGATAATTTGTAGTAACCCATTGAGCTTGGCAAATATTAGCCAAACTCATTATAAAATAAAATAAGATAAAAATAGTTCTCATGTTAACAACATTTTATAACAAACCAACACTTGTTAAATTTGGTATTATCAACACCGGTCTGTATATGCAACCATAATGAAGTTTTTTCATACTTCTATACAATACAAACCAAAGCTTGTACGAATTATGATATATGGTCAAAGAATAAAAGTAATAAGAGAACTCCGAAAGTTGAAGCAATCTTATGTTGCTATGAAATTAGGAATAAAACAACAAGCCTATTCCTATTATGAGTTAAATGCAAGTGATAAGAAGCTAAAGCACTTGGTTGAAGTGGCAAAAATACTCGAAGTGGATGTCTGCCTTATTGTATGCTCTGAGATTCCTATTAATACGTTTACCATTGATTTGAAGTTTAAAGATTTGGCTTTTGAATATCTTAATAAATTCAAGGCTTAGTTGTCTTTATGCAGTTGTACACAACGTCAGAGTGCGAATCCCGATACATCGGGACTATTCACAATCTACATTCAAACATGCAGATAAAAGGATAAATAACAAAGTGCCTAAATTGGTTTTTATGACAATAACTGTATTTTTAGGCCCGTGTTACAGTCCGATAGCTATAGGACCCTGCATTCATTATAAATCCCTAGTGCGCTTTGCTAACTACGGATAGTGGTAACAGTTTTAGCGCTTTGCCGTTTTGCGAAGGTGGAATTTTCACCACAAACTGAGCCTTGAATTCCTTATAAACGCTTACCTTAGCATTATTCTTAAAGTAAAAGCAAAATATAAAATAAAATAAGGAGTAGTAACTATTCTATAATCTGCTTTGTCTTTAAACCATAAAGTCCAAATTACAATTGGAACTATTGTCAAAATTATTGAACCAATAATTGTAAATAGTTTGTCGCTAACAATTTGCTGGTCTGTTACCAAAACAACACCTAAACCAACTAAAAACGCCAAAGATGCCCAACCAACATAAAGTTGAGTTGCAGATTTGGCTATTGAAAATGTTGAATAGTAAACAGAAGCTTTCTCCATAAATACTATGGAACTTACAAGCATACAAATAATGAGCATAATATAAATTAACCAACCTAAATTATTAGCACCTGCATATTGTGAACCTAAATTTCCTAAACAAACCAAAATAAAAAATAAGGTATTAGAATTACTCCAAAACTCTGAACCAAAAGTTTTATAAAAAAGTATAGATTGAAAAGTCCAAATAACAAACCAAATTCCAAAAACCCATCCTGGTGGAAAAAGAGTTAGTTTTTCAAGTCTCGTAAAAAGTTCAACATTGGGTTTTGTAACAATAAAATTGGTAATTATATGTGCAACAAATACCGATAAAGAAAGCCAAAAATTAAATAAGTAATTGGTCGTCATAGTTATAATTATTTTAGGTTGTTAATATCAATACCAAGTTTGTCTTTTATAATTTTATTAGCATAAATTGTAATTTGATGCTGATTATGAAAATCTGTTACAGCATTTGGTAATTTAACGTTCTTACATTTATAATTTATATAACTATTATGAAGCTGTTCTGCATTAGGGTTTAAAGCTAAAAATATGCTTGACCTAGATGCTTTTTGGGCTGATTTGTCAGGATTATTTTTGTCGATTCTATTCACATATTTTAAAATAGGAAAGGCTAATCTAAAAATCCAAGGAAACATTTTAGGCGTTAGTGCCCTTGTCATAGAGGTGCTTGCTTGCCCCGGATAACATATGTTAGATTTTATATTTGGATGAATGATAGTTTTTCCAAATGCAATCATTAATGTCATCATAACCAATTTAGAATGAGAATAGGTTACAATGCCTAAGTAGCTTTTTTCAGCTTGCAGATTATTAAAATTAATTTCAGTAGGATGCACACCCCCACTTAATGTAATAATTTTACCTAATTTGCTGGTTGAAAGTAAATTAAATAAAAGTTTAGAAAGTAAATATGGAGCCATTACATTAATGGCAAAGTTTTTTTCTAAGCCATCATCGGTAAACTCTTTTGTTTCTTTTAGGATTCCAACATTGTTAATTAAAATATCAAGATGATTGTACTTACTTAGGTATTCATCGGCTAATGCTTTTATGCTTTTTAACGAATTAAAGTCTGATACAATAAAATCAACATTAGGATTGTTCGATTGTTTTATTATTTCTATGATTGCATTGGTGCACGATAAATGGCTTCTACCTGTAATGATTACCCTATATCCTTCTTTTGCTAGGTGTATGGCGGTTTGTTTGCCTATACCACCAGAACCCCCTGTAATTAGTGCTGTTTTTGACATGTTTTTTTTTGCAAAATTACAGTAAGGTAAATCTCACTAACGTTCACCTAGATTAATAAATCTACTGTTTAGTATTTTTTTTTCCTCTTATTTTACTTAAAGCCTGAGGAGTAATTCCTAGATAAGAGGCTATCATTTTTTGGGGAACTCTTTCTACAATATTAGGATAAGTAATTAAAAAATGTTTGTACCTATCTAGCGCAGAATAACTTAATAACATAATTATTCTACTTTGTAGTGTTGCAATTCTTCTTCCCATAAAGTCAATGGTTTGGCTAGTTTGTTCGTATAATGTATTGGCTAGTTTTTCATTTATGCCTTTTGTAGTTATTTCTATTTCAGAATTTTCAATGGCATCAATAAAAAAAATGCTTGTTTTATTTTCTGCTATAGCTTCAAAGTCGGAAAGGGTCCACTTTTCTGGCGCAAACATATATATATGTTCTTTGCCTTTATCATCTACAGTATACATTCTCAACAAACCACTTATTACCCGTATAATTTTATGTTTTTTTTCGTTTGGTAGTTGCACTAATTCACCTTTTAAAACTTTTGTTGTTTCCATTTTTAGTAAGTGTTAGGCAATATACATTTGAAGAATTGGTTTTCTTTATAAACTGTTTAGTGTAAATGTCTTTTAGGCTTGTCTTAACGTCAGCCTGTAAATCCCGCTACATCAAAACTACTCACAAATTGGATGTAAACATGCGCATAAAAGTGTAAAAAACAAAGGAAAAATGTTTGTACAAGAAAAGCAAAACGTAACAGTTTTTAAGAACTGTTACGTTTAAAACAATAAAATCAAAAGCCTTAAGCACCTTTATCAAAATGTAAACACTTCCAACACATCGAAATAAAACCCCATAATACAAATTTTACGGTCACTGAGGCTGTCGAAGCAAAACCCTTGTTGCAACAGGCTGCCGATGCTTAGTCACTAAGCGAAGCCGAAGCATCTGTCAACACAGTTCCGATGTGTCGGAAAAATCGCACCTTTGTGAAAAACAAAGCTGCGTTTAATCCTTATATGTTATCGGTAGGTTTTCTGTCCGCAAAGTTATTTTTTTCTGTCATTTTAATAGTTCATTTATTTTGTCAAGTGATGGGCAAAAACCAAACATTAAAAATCTGTCGCCTTGTGTTTCGTCAAGTTTGTATGTGTCAAATACTGTCAAGTTAAGGTCTTTAATTGCTTTTGCTATTCGTTGTCGTTCGTTGTCAGAGTAATTGATTTGATGTGCAGCTTGTCTTAAAACAAAAGGTGTTGTAAGTTCAAATTTTGCGTTGTGATATTTTTCGGTTGCAATTTTTTGAAGTGTTTGCAGTCCCTCACTTGTGCAAACTCCGTGTCTGTTAGGTTCAACTTCAATGAAGTATTTTTCAAACCAATGATATACGATTGGTGTTGCTGTCGTCCAATAAGAGTAAATGCGTTTGTTTGTTTCAAGTTCCTTTTTTACACAATCTTTTGCATACTCTAAATATAAACGTTTCACAAAGCCGTTGTTTTTGTATTCCTCTTTGCAAGCACTCAAACCTAAATAACAAAAGTCGGTGTCGCCTATATTATGATAGCCGATCATAAATAAAGCAAGCATTTGTCCGCTGTCGGATTGCATAACATATAACTCGTTACAAATTTCAATGTCCTTTGTAATGTGCTTTCCTGCTGTCTTGTAACTTGGCTCTATCAAGTCCATGATACTTTTAATCAATTGCTGATTGTCTTGATAGTCGGTATATTTTACAATTTCTGTTTTCATTTTGCAGACTGAAAATTAGAATTAATGAAATTAAATTTGTCTGGCGAAATATTTTTGCCTGTAATAACTGCAATTTTATTTGTGTTGTCTTTTTCTGTTTTTAGTGCTGCGGCTAATGTTATAGCTCCACCTGCTTCTGTTACTAAATTGAATTGCTCGTAAATCATTTTCGTTGCGTCCGCAATTTCGGTTTCCTCTATTGCTAAAATATAGTCAGCATATTTTGTAAGGTCTAAATTGCAAGTTGGAATTCTGTCAATTGCTAAACTGTCTGCAATACTTGAAGATGGGCTGTTATGATGTGTAACTCCGTTTAGTCGCTGATATACTTTTGGCTCAACTCCAATTACTTTGTTGTTTGGGTTTATTGCTTTTGCTCTTTTTGCATTTGCATATAAAAGAGAACCGCTACCAATCGGAAAAAATATCGTCAAATTACCTTCAAAGTCGGTGCAAATTTCATTTGCTATTTCGCTGTAACCGTCAAGTAAATTGTCGTTATCGAAAAGCGGAACAAAAGTGTAGCCCAAATCAATAGCCGTTTGTTTCGCCAAAGTTGTTGCTTTGTCCAAGTCGTAAAAGTCAATAAGCTGAACCGTTGCACCATTACTTTCAATTATTGTTCGCTTATGATTACTAATTTTGTCAGTCGTAATAATAATTGCAGGCAGCGATAGCTGCCTTGCAATTGCTGAAACTGAAATTCCGTGGTTGCCTGTCGTAAAAGTTACAAGTCCTTTTATATCGTCAATGTGCGATAGGAAATTTACAATGCCTCTTGATTTAAAAGAGTTAGCAAACTGATTACACTCTAATTTAATATAGATGTCTGGTCTGCCGATGCAGTCCAAATTTTCGTATGTCGTCTTTTTGATTAACTCTTGTTTCGCATTCATAAAATTTCTTCGTCTGTCAGTTGATTTTTGCACTAAAGGTCAGGTTTACACTGTCGCCCTAAACTTACCGATAACGGTTTGCAGATTTGCGATGGGCGGGCTTTTCAGCACAAATGTGCATTCGGAGAACTGCACTTTCTTTAACCACAAATGTGTCATAGAAGCACGTCACCCCGCCTATTGCAAATGTGCTGTTGAACAAAACCTTCGGTAGCCTCCTTTGCTACAACAATAATATGCAATAATTTTATTAAACAGAACTCATAATCAAAAAAAATATGAGTTTTAAGAAAGAAGATTACAACACCTT
>JAIXSO010000045.1 GCA_027484685.1 Bacteroidota bacterium | reverse complement strand
ACTTATTAATCTTTGTAATATCTAAAACAAATTATCCTATTCAATAGACATGGCTGTATGGATGGATCAATTGCCACGACCTTTAGGTCGTGGATAAGAAGATAATAAACAAATGGCTATAGCCAAACTCCTATTTGTGAAAGCTAATATTGGTGTGTGTTTTGGCTAAATCCTATTCTGTTTTTATTTGTTTTTCACAATAGTTTTATCAAATTTGTATGGTATGAGGTACATAGCTTTATTTCTATTGTTTTTATTTGTAAAATTAACAAATGCTCAACAAAACCTTGTGCAAAACGGCAGTTTTGAATCATACAAGAATTGTCCTACTTCTGAAAGTGAAATCAAACTTGATTCAAATTTCAATGCAAATTATTGGTTTAGTTTTGGTGGTTATGGTAATGAAGCTGTTTATTTTAATAGCTGCTCAAATCCTTTACCTTTATCTTTTAATTTTGGGGTACCGCTTAATAATGCTGGTTACCAGTTAACCAAAAGTGGAAATGCTTATGCTGCATTTTATCCTACCACTTATCATTATATAAATAATATAGGCTTTAAAAATGATTATATAGGAGCTAGGTTAAAAGAAAAATGTATTAACAGATTAATATATAAAGGTGGCTTTTTTACCTCTGGATGCACTAAAGTATATGCTGATAATGGAGCGTTTAGAAATTTTAGCATTGCTAACATGGGTATGTTATTTTGTAGTTCTGTACCACAGCTAAAAAACGACAATTTTATTGAACTTCCTGCTCAAATAAATAATGATTCAACCAAAATTTTAAGCGATACCATTAATTGGATGGAAGTAAGCGGTGTATTTGAGGCAAATGGAACTGAACAATATGTGCTAATTGGAACTTTTAATCCTTATGCAGGTACCAAGTTTTATAAAACTTATGGTCATCCTGAACCATGGCTTAATAAAGAAGTTGAAGCTGCTTTATACTACATTGATGATGTATCCCTTATACCTCAAAACACCACCCATTATTACGATAGCATTTTATGCAATAATGCACCTTTGCAGCTAGGTGCAGTAGCCCAAGCAGATAGTTTTGAATGGTTTGATGGTAATAAAACAGATAAACTACGCCAGTTTACCAAGCCGGGTATGGTTTGGGTAAAAAGTTGGTTATATGGTGGCACAGTGTACATGTGGGATAGTATCAATTTAATCAATCAACCCATTAGTACAGGTTTACCTAAAGATACTTTTTTCTGTTTTAACCAACCCAACTTAACCTTAACTGCTACCGCTAACGATAGTTATTTATGGCATAATGGTTCTTTAGTTAATAGTTTATTAGTTAATGGAGTTGATTTGTTAAATGGTAACATAAAAGTTTGGTTAACAGTAACTAAAAATACTTGTACCTTAACCGATACTGTTACCATTACTCAAAAGCCGGCCATTCAAATACCCATAACTGATACTACTACTTGTTTTGACGATGTGCCCCAAATACTGCTAGATGCAGGTGCTAAGTTTAAAACTTACCTATGGCAGCCAACAGGCGAAACCACCAAAACAGTGTATAGCCAACAATCTCAAATATATAACTTAACGGTAATCGATAGTTTTAACTGCACCCAAACCAAAAGCATCATGGTAGATGAACTATGCAAAGCCGAAGTATTTATACCCAATGCCTTCACCCCTAATAACGATAACCTAAACGATGCTTATAAACCCATATTTAAAACCAAAAACCTAATAAAATACGAGTTTAAAATATTTGATAATTGGGGTAATGAAGTATTTACCACCACCGACCCTACCAAAGCTTGGGATGCTAAAAACAGCAGCATTGGCGTATATGTAGTATTGGTAAATTATCAGTACAAAGGCTTTTTACCCCAAACCCAAAAAGGAACAGTAACTTTGCTTCGTTAGTTTTAAGTTCCTAGTTTTTAGTACTTTCACGCCATGCGTGATTTAGTTCGAAGTTTTAAGTTTAAAAAAGAGTGCGGGAATAATTCCTCTCACGCTTTTTGGCGTGACCTTAGCAAGGCTGAAGGGTGCCGAAAGTTTTCGGCAAGGGGGATGTAATTAACGAATAACGATTAACGAGCATCGAGAAACGAACAACGAACAACTAATTCTCCTTTCCCATTTCGTTCAAGCCCCATTTGGCCATGGATTTAAGTATTGGAGTTAATGAATTTCCTAGTTCGCTTAATTGGTAATCAACATAAGGAGGAACCACAGGTTTGGCTTTTCTTATCACCAAATTATCGCTTTCAAGTTCCTTCAATTTTTCAATCAGCATTTTTTCTGAAATTTTTGGAAGGGCTTTTTTTAACTCGTTGTATCGTTTAGTGCCTGTTGATAATTGCCATAAAATTAAAGGTTTCCATCGTCCGCCAATTAGTTTTAAAGTAAAAGTTACGGGGCATTTATTTATTTCTAATTCGTTTTCGTAATTGCTCGAAGTGGTTTTTCTTGTATTCATATTTAAACATACTTTTTAGTAAGTACTAGTAAAAAAGTAAGTACAAATATATGTTTGCTCCGCAATAAAGCAACAAATAAAAAAATGAAATATGTAATCACAGGGTCGTTAGGCCATATTAGCCAACCAGTAGTAAAAAATTTAGTAGCCGCTCACCATCAAGTGGTAGTAATTAGTAGTAACGAAAACAAAAAAGCCGAAATTGAAGCTTTAGGCGCAATAGCAGCCATTGGAAGTGTGTCGGATGAAGCGTTTATTAACCAAACATTTAGTGGAGCCGATGCAGTTTATTTAATGATTCCGCCAAATTTTGCTACTACCAATTTAATGGAATATCAAAAACAAGTAGCCGATATTTATGTAGAAGCTATTAAATTAAATGGAGTAAAAAATGTGGTGCAATTAAGCAGTATTGGAGCCCATTTGCGCCAAGGTGCTGGCCCAATTGATGGTTTGGCTTATTTAGAAACTGAACTTGAAAAATTAGCTGATGTAAATGTTAAAATGTTACGTCCATCATATTTCTTTTACAACTTGTTTGGTATGATTGGTTTAATTAAAAATGCAGGTATCATGGGTAGCAATTTTGGCAATACTAACGAAAAATTAGTATTGGTACACACCAGCGAAATTGCTGAAGCAGTAACTGAAAACTTGTTACATTTAAACTTTACTGGAAAAACGGTTCAATACATTGCCAGCGATGAATGTTCGGTAACAGAAATTGCTGAAGCACTTTCAAACGCAGCCAATAAACCCAATACACCATGGGTTACATTTAGCGATGAAGATGCTTTAAATGGCATGTTACAATCAGGTTTACCTAAAACCAATGCTGATGGTTATGTGGAAATGGGAAAATCAATTCGTGAAGGTTTATTACAAGCTGATTATTGGAACAACAAACCTATATTAGGAAAAATAAAATTAGCTAGTTTTGCTAAAGAATTTGAAGCAGCTTACCATGCTTAAATTATCATAAACCACTTTAAAAGCCACCCTAAAAAGTGGCTTTTTTTTATATATTGCTACCAATTTATTTTACAATGAAAAAGTTGCAATGGTTCGGGATTTTGGGTGTATTTATTTTAGTGATGGCTTGCAGCCAAAACAAAGCAAAAAGCCCTTTAAAAATTAAATTATTAAAGCTAAAAGAAGCCAATATTTACGATGCTGATTTGGTTTCGGATATGGTTTTTGATGCCGAAGAATTATCAATTGATTCTATCAAACAAAAAAGTAGGATAGAATTTTTAAAAGGCATTGATTTATATAAAAATAAAAAAACGCTTTATGCAGCAGTTAGAGCTTTTAAAAACTCAATACTTATTTTTCCTGAGTCAAAAACATATTATGAAATGGCAAACGCCTTGTTAGATATGCAAACTAAAGCCTCTATTGAGGAAAGTATAAAAGCTTATGAACTTGCCGAGCGCATTCAGTTTCAGCCTACATCTGTTCTGCATTATAAGTTGGCTTGCGCTAATAATTTATTGAACAAATTTGAGCCAAATAAAAACGTGGTAAATAGTGTGATTGGGGAGTTGAGTCAAGCATTTATGAATGGTTTTAATGACACAATATTGTTAAAAAATGATGCGCGTTTAAAAGGAATTACTAATACACCTCAGTACCACGAAATGTTGGTTAACATAAAAGCAAGGCAATCAGCAGGAGGGGGCAATGCATTGTTTGAAGTTTTTAAAAATGCTTTTCCGGTTCAAAACAACAAGTTGGTAATTGATAAAGAAAATATTGAAATGGAAAGTTACAATCAATCCATTAGTTATGATTTTGCAAAGTTTATTCCTGAAATGCAAAATACCAGTTTTGGTAGAGATGTATCTCACGATTATTTTTATGTGGCTAAAGTAAAAGAAACCGAAAATTATACTGCTTTGGTATATGCATCGGTAAGCTTTTGGGGGCAAAGCATGCAGCCAGTTACCACCACATTGGCGGTTTATAACAACCAATCAGGACAAATAATTTCACGTAAATCTATTGCGTGCCAATGCTCTGCCGAGAAAATTAGAAGCAGTATAGTTAGCAATGGCGAAATTGTGATGGAAGATTTTAAAAGAATTTGGGATAAACCTATTACCGAAGTGTCTTTTGAAGAAAATACGGTAAAGGAATATGTTCCTGTTTCAAAAGGTGTTTATGCTATAAATGAGCAAGGGCAAATTGTTGCCAAAAGTGTTTCTGATGGCTTTGTTGATTCGTTAAGTGTTGTGGCTTCAAAATAATTTTATCATGAAAAAAATAGTTCAAATTTTATTATTTATAAATATAGTTTTTTTGGCTGCTTGCAGCAATAATGATCCAGAAATGGAAGATATTATACCAGTAAGAGCCAGCTTAATTTATGATGCAGATACGGTGGGTAATTACATAAAAACCGTGGGCGATAAACATAAATCAATAGCAGATAATTACTTAACCAAAGCTAAGGAGCAAGAAGAGATTAATTTAAAAAAGGCCATTTGGAATTTAAAAAGGGCTATTACTATTCATCCTAATTTGGATAGTTATAAAAAGTTAGGTCAATTGCTTTTAAAAGATAAACAATTTAACGAAGCACATAATTTATTTGAATTCATCTCCAGAAAAAAAAGTGAAAAGGTGGATGATAATTGGGTAGATTATTATGTTTTTGAAGCGCCAAGCGAAGAAACTTTTTTAAATTTAATGGTAAGTAGCTTTTTAGCTTATAATTCTTTGCCTTACGATGTATTTGATATGGCATCAGAATTAAATTTTTCGTTGCCAAAATTAAAGGATCAATTTTTTGAAAACCCTTTGGTGGTGTGCGATAAAGAGAGTTTAACATACAAAACCTTACAGCTATATTTTTTAACTGATGAAGAAAGAGAATCGTATGGTACCAATGCAGAAAATTTTACTGCCATGCTAAAACGAATTAACAATGCACCTCAGTTTCAAGTTGATTTAAACAGTGTTTCCGATTTTGATTATGCCAACTTTAATGGGATGAACTTTGATTATGAAACTCCTAGTTTGGTTCATGTAGAAAATATGTTTTTAAAAGAAAGCAGAGACCATAAAGGCGAGTTTTCAAACTATAATTTTTTAAATGCTTTTAAGTTAAACGATTCAATTACTGTTTTACATTATGCCATTGACAGTTCAGAAACAGCTTGCCCTAAAGATATGCGCCACATTTACCATGTATTAGCTACATATGATAATGCTGTAAATATTATTGATTATAAAATAGTAGCATCGCAAAGTGCCGAAATTACTGGTGAATTTAGTTTTGATAATGGAGCAGTTGTTTGTAAAGAATACAAAAGAAATTGGAAAGAAAAATACAATAAAACAGAATTTGACAATGAGTTATTGAGCACTAAAATTGAAAAAGTGAATTCTTTCAAAATTAGCAATCAAGGTAAGTTTGAACCTATTGTTTTGACCAATTAAACACTTTCTTTTTTATTAAAAATTCTGCCAAAATAATATTCGGAATCCAGCTAGCCCAAGCTACCAAAGTGTACATTTGTTTGGCTGGTAAAATAAAAAAATAGGGGAGCGTTAGCACATAAAGCCTAAGTGTTAAAGCTGAAAGCGTAAGTGCATAACTTCGCACAGTGTAATTAATGTGACTTGTAATTCTTCCATTTTTTATTTGCTTATAAGCCATAAAACTAAACCACCACCAAAGCAAAGAAATGATTATAAAAGAGGTTTTAGCTGCCATGCCACCGTTGGCGTAAAAGCCCATAATTAATCCACTTGGTGCGCTTATAAATAATATCAAAACAATGTAAATTTTACCAATGCTTTGATGCCATTTTGGGTACTTTATTAAAAGAGGTTTTACAAATTGTAACCAACCAAAAAGCAACACAAAAAGACTACTGCTTATATGCAAATAAAATGCCCAACGCCAAGTTTTAATATATAAAATACTTTGCTTGGTAAGCAAAAAATCAATATCTGTTTTAAACGAAAAATAAGGATAAGTAATGTTAAACATAACACAAAACCCCAATAAAATAAGAAAGCTTGCGATTATGGCGGTTATAAGTTTTAAATAGGTAACCATGTAGTCAAATATTTTATTGAATAATTTTAGGATAAAAAACCTCTTTGGTTTTTAAGTTAACAATTCCTATTAAATCGTAACCTGAACGGTCGTATTTTATCTCAAAACCATTTTGATTTATCCAACTAGTTGTTTTGGGTTCTTCCCTTTCAAGATCTACATAATTTTTAAAAATCAAGTAATTTCCTTCTATTTTGTAATCAATTAATTCACCTGGAATTGCTAGTATTTTAAATGCAATAGCTATATTAAAACCATTACTATCAAGTTTATAAATATCATCGTTTTGAAGCCTAATATAAATTGAATTTTGGAATTTTCTATAGTTAGTTTTATAAGAAACATTTTTATAAACACTTTGTATTTTAAATAATTTTTTTTTGAAAATAAAATCGGTGTTATGCAATTCAACTTTATTTATTTCTTTACCTTCTATATGCAAAGTATTATTGTAAAATAAGTTTAAATTTACTGTATCTTTATCAATTGCTGCGTAATGCCATCTCCAATGCCATCGTTGATGATTTCGAATTAGACGTTTAGTTTGATAACTTTTATTATCCAATTCCAATTTTATTCCTTCATTTGAAATAGCAATTATTGAATGTCTACTTTTTACTTTTAATTTACCTATTTTGTTTAAACCATAATTGGATGTAAAATAAGCTATATTACTATCTTGCCCAATTGATACAAATGATTCCTTAACCTCATAAAATTTGTGTTTCCCAGTTCTTAAGTCAATTACACATTTGCCATATTTTTTATTGAAAGATTTATCAATAATTACGCAATCAATTAACCAAATTGGAGCATTGTTAAAGTCAACATCACTTACTTCACATATTATATTTCCTTCTATATTTTTGAGTAAATAAATCTTTTGTTTCTCTTCGTTGGTCAATTTAAGTTCAAAATAATACTTCCCATCATTATCATAAATTCTATTGGAATTTGCAAAAACAGTATCAAAGGGTTTGTTTGTTTTAGAGTTAATAAAGCTATTGAAATTTTGTAAGTTAAATTCAGGATAATTATAACGCATACCCATTCCGCATAACCAATTACGGTTTTTTCTTAAATTACATGAAGTAACTATAGTAAAAATGAAAATATATAAAAGTATGTTTTTCACTTAAGTAAAAATATGAAAAATTTGAATATAAAATATTGTTTTTTATAAAACAGTAAAATAAATTTTCAATTAATTGAGTGCTTTTACAAAAATTGGGATTAATGCATGTTGAATTTTTCTCTATCAATATTGTATTTTATTTTAAAATGTTAAAAAAATCTTCTTTATGTTTACAACATTTACTTCTAGAAAATAATATGATAAATTGTATGAAAAGTAATTTTAAATTTTTGGCTTTTGTTATTTTGTTATTATTCGTAAAATCAATAAATGCTCAACAAGTAATAACATTTATTAATAATAAAGATACTTTACATTTTTTTATTCCTCATAAAGTTTATTGTAAGCTAAATTCAGGAGAACAAAAAGAATTGAAATTAAATGCGGTAAAGAATGACACTTTTTACTTTGAGAATTTAAAAAATGGAAAGAAATATAAAGTGAATTATAATCAGATTGATTACTTAAAATTCAATGCTTACAACCAAAATTTAAATCAAGCCGGAGCTATTATATTTGGTACCATAGGTTTTACAACTTCATTTTTTTCTTTATTTGTTATTATTGTTGGTGATCCTCAATTAAAACTAATGGGAAAAATTGGTTTAGCCTTTTCCGTTCCGCCTTTGATTATTTATTCTGTTTTTAAAAGTAAATTACCTAAAAAAATAAAAAGCAATAAATTTCATTTAATTCCTAACTCTTAAACTAAATACTCCAAAACTTCCTTGAGTCAATTTTTTTACTGTTGTTGATTTTATAGCGAAGCGATACCAATTACAATTTTGCCCGCAAATTTCGCAGATACTCGCAGATTTTCCGTATATTGTCTGAATCAAGATTATTGGGAATATATAATTTGTAGGATTCCATGTAGCGTATAAATCTTTTTGTTCTTTGCGCAAACCTTTGTGAACTTTGTGGTTAATTTTTCTGTGCCATCTTTTAAATCTGTGGCTAAAATTCAAAACCTCCTTGTCCCAAGAGTGTTTTGGATATCTGCGTTTCAATTCTTTTTGTTAAAACAAATTTTAGAATAGATACAAAAATATTTTATTTTGCGTTAAGCATTAGTTTTAAAACAAATAAATACACCATGAATCAAAAAACTTTCTTTTTATTGTCAATTGCTTTTCTTTTATCCTTCAGTCAACTAAATGCCCAAACAAATAAGTTTGAACTAGGTGTTGAAGCAAGTCCAAGTATTACATTTCTTAAAGGAAGTAGTTTTATAGAAAATTTTTATGACCCTACTCTTGGATTTAGTGGTGGTCTATCCTTTCAATATAATATTGGAAAAAGAATTGCGTTAAGAACCAATATAGCCTATGAAAGAAAAGGTGGTATAAGTAGAAATAATTTTTACTACGATGGTAATTTAATTCAGAATTCAAGCATAAATTTCAATTTTGATTATTTAACATTACCTATTTTGGTTCGATTTAGTTTTGGAAAAAAAGTTAAATATTTTGTAAATACGGGGCCTTATTTTGGTTATTTACTTAGTCAAACTTTTGTGACTAAAGGTGATAATTTTAATACTCGAACAAATGATTATACCTCGGCTACCAATAAATTTGATTTTGGTGTAAGTTTTGGAACTGGATTGCAATATCCTCTCAAAGAAAAAATATATTTAAGTTCTGAAATACGCGGTAATTTAGGATTGTACAATACAATACCCAATGGCGATACTAAAGTTAATAGTGTGAATTTACTTTTGGGAATTGCTTACCGATTATAAGTTTAAGTTATATTTTGTTGATCCCTTATTGTTGTTTTAGTCTAGGAACACCATATAAGATTCAAGGTAAGGTGCAAACCTTTTTGTTCTTTGCTCAAACCTTTGTGAACTTTGCGGTTAATTTTTCTGCGAAATCTGTATAATCTGTGGCTGAAATTTAAAATCTCCTCGGTCCACCTTTAGCTACTGCTTTTTCAGTCCACGGATCATCAGGCCACGCGTGTTTGGGGTACCTGCGTTTCAATTCTTTTTTTACTTCAAAATAAGTATTGTTCCAAAAACTTTTCAGGTCAGAAGTTACCTGCACAGGCTTAAATCCTGGCGAAAGCAAATGCAATACCAATTTTATTTTTCCATTGTTAACAGTTGGAGTATCGGCCATTCCAAACACTTCTTGCAAGCGAACTGAAAGAATAGGACTTTCACCGTTTGCCAAATATTCAATGGCTATGTTTGAGCCGCTAGGCACATTTATTTTACTTGGCGCAAGGCTGTCTAAAGCTTGTTGTAACTCCCAACTCAAATGGTTTTTCAGCGCTTCGGCAATATTTATTTTCTTTAAATCTTCCGGCTTTTTTACTTGGTTTAAATAAGGGGCTAACCATTCGTTATTGGTTTGTAATAAGTTACTGGTAGTTACATCAGGCCATTCGTTTCCATTCCATTTGCGTAAACTCAATACTCTGTTTTGTAGTTGAACAAAAGATTCATCTAGGTTTAACAAAGTTTCTCCTTCGGTTTTTATGGCATTGCAAATGGCATTTACCAAATGTTCGGCACTTGGCGCAGGCAATGGTTTTGATTGTAAAACAATGCTTCCAATGCGTAAATCTTTAGTGGCAATTAATCCGCCTTTGCGGGTATCCCAAGTTATTACTTCACGCTCTTTAACCATTGGTAATAAATCTTTGGGGTTTAATGGCGAAGCCATAAATATTTTACCCAAACCATCTCGTGTATCAATATGAGCTACAGCAAGCCACGGTTCATTTGCTAAATTATCTCTATGTCCCGCAGTAGCTATTTTTCCATTGGCTAATTGAAATTGTGCATTATTGCCAGGTCTTGCAAATGCTATGCGTTCAGGATAAGTATATGCCAAAAGTAATCCAGTTTCAAAATCGTCTATAGGTGTGTTTTCTACTTCTTGATTCAGCATTTTTCGGTATGATTCAGCAACTTTTTCAATTCGACTAAATCTATTCCCTAAACTATTGTTTTTTCGTCCTCTGCGCAATGCTTCAATGCGAAGGTTTAAATCAATTCCACTGTCTTTTGGCAATGGATCTCGCTCTTCCAAAATGGCTGCAATATCTGTTGCTAACGCAATGGCATCATCTTGTTTTGCTTTTAAAAGCATGTGTGCAATGCGCGGATGGCAAGGCAATTGATGAATTTCTTTGCCATGTTCGGTAATGCGTTTATTCGAATCTAAAGCATTTAAATTGGTCAATACTTCTTCGGCTTGCGATACGGCTGCTTTAGGTGGAGGTGTTAGCCAAGTTAAGTTTTCAATATTACCAATACCCCATTTGGCCATGTCTAAAACCAATGCAGCTAAATCGGCTTCCATTATTTCCGGTGTTCTGTGTTCGGTTAATCTTTCGTGAGTAGCTTTGGTCCACATTCTGTAACAAACACCAGCACTTAACCTTCCCGCACGTCCTGCTCGTTGGTCGGCTGAATCTTTGGTAATAGAAACCGTTTCTAATCGAGATAAACCTGACTTGGGATCAAATTTAGAAACTCGTGCAAAGCCAGTATCAATTACAATTTTAACACCCTCAATGGTCAAACTTGTTTCGGCTATAGAAGTTGCCAAAACTACTTTTCGTTTGCCATTTTTATTGGGCATAATGGCTGCGTATTGCTCACGTTGTGGCAATTGTCCGTATAGCGGATGAATGGCAAATTCAGGCAATTTATTTTTTAGTAACTCCGCACATTTGCGTATTTCTCCTTCGCCAGGTAAAAAAACTAAAACATCTCCGGGGTTTTCATTTACTGCTTTTATAATGGTTTGAGAAGTAGTTTCGGGCAACAAAAACGGATCTTGCTCACCTACATATTTTATTTCTACAGGATACTGTTTTCCTTCACTCACAGCCACAGGACAGTTTAACAAAGTAGTTAACTGAGGCATGTTCAAAGTAGCCGACATTACCATAATGCGCAAGTCAGGTCTTAAAATTTGTTGTGCTTCTCGGCACAAAGCCAAGGCCACATCGGCAAATAAACTGCGTTCATGAAACTCATCAAAAATAACCAAACCCACATTTTCCAAAGCATTATCGGTATGTAACATGCGGGTTAAAATACCTTCTGTTACTACTTCAATTTTTGTTTGTGAACTAATTCTGTTTTCAAACCTGATGCGGTAACCAATAGTTTCACCCACTTTATCGCCCCAAAGTTCAGCCATACGGCTAGCTATACTTTTAGCCGCCAACCTGCGAGGTTCTAACATAATAATTTTTTTGCCAGCTAACCAAGTTTCTTCAATTAACGTTAATGGTAAAAGCGTACTTTTTCCTGCTCCCGGAGGAGCGTTTACTATTAAAGTATTGGAGTTATTTAAATGGGTTTTTACCTCGTTTATAATATCGGCTACAGGTAAATTATATTGGTATGGATTGAAGTTCAATTTTAAATTTTTGCAAGAATAATGAAATGGAAACTGATTTATTTATTATAATTGAAATAGTTTAGATAGTTTTGATAAATAAATATGAAAAAAGTATTTTGGATTTTTGCAGTTACCATGGCTCTAAATATATACAGTTGTTGTAATTGCGATGAAGTAAAAAAATATTTCGATGTAAATGGATTATCTGCTGAAGGATATAAAGTAGGTCAAACAAGTAAATTAGATTCCACTGCAAAAGTAAATTTTGAGGAATATTACATAGATTTAACATTTAACAAAACATACTACAGTGAATGTAAACAACAATTTGATTTTTCGAACTTATTATTCAACAATGCTTATGCATGCAAATGTGCAATGGATGGAAGTTATGGCTCCACCGAAAAAATAGATAGTATACAAATTTATACTTCATATTTATTTGATAGTTCAGTAGGTGTTGATGAAAGCATTTCAAAATATTTTACAGTAATAACTAATGTTGGTAGCCAAGTAAATTTGAATGAATATACGCAAACGAAACCCAATCCTTCATTTTTTTATTTAAGGTTAAAATTAAATACTAAACCTACTGCCTCTTTAAAGCATCAATTTACAATTGTTTACAAGCAAACTAATGGAGAAACATATACAGCCAAAACACCATTGATTGAGTTTTTGAAATGAAAGAAATAAATTTTTTACTTATTTTATGTCTCTTAACATATGCTGTAAATGCGCAGAAAAATGCTGTTAATCAGTATAATACTATTGATAAAAAGGCATTAGCAATACCAGATTCTTTAACAAAGAATACAACAGATATTGCAAATTATATATCCACGAATTTTAATTCAAAAAGTGACAAAATAAGAGCAATATTTATTTGGATTGCTTCAAACATTTCATACGATTTGGAGAATATATTTACTATTGATTTCAATGAAACATTGGAAAAAAAAATTTCAAAAGCATTAATAACAAGAAAAGGAATTTGTGGAAATTATGCAGCGCTTTTTACGGACATTTGTGTAAAAGCTGGAATAGAATCTTATGTGATAAGTGGATACACAAAACAGTATGGATATGTAAGTAATTTATCACATGCTTGGAATGCTGCATATGTTGATTCTACTTGGTTTTTATTTGATCCAACTTGGGGTGCTGGTTATGTGAAAAATGATAAATTTTACAGAAAAATTGATGATAGTTGGTTTAAAGTTAAACCAAATCAATTTATAAAAGACCATATACCTTTTGATTATTTGTGGCAATTTTTATATTATCCAATTAATAATCAAGAATTTTACAAAAATAATTCTCTTGAAAATAAAAAAATACAGTTCTTTAATTTTATAGATTCAATTGCAGTATATCAAAAATTAGATAGTAGTTCCAAATTGATAGAAACTATAAAACGAATTGAAAAAAACAGTGTGAGGAATTCTTTAATAATTGAACGCGTTATTTATTTAAAAAGAAGTATTGAAAATAATAGAATTACAGCATTAAATAATGAACTTAAATTATTAAATGAATTGTATAATTCTGCTATTAATAATTATAACATAGCAACAAGAAAATATAACTTATACATAGATTTTAGAAACAATTTTTTTATTCCTCAAAAACCCGATTCTACATTAAAAAATATGCTCGATTCTGTTGAAATTTATATAAATAAAGCTAAAGAACTATTAGGAAAAGTTAAATTTGAAGATAAAGATAATCAAGAGGATAAAGAAAATCTTGAGAAATCAATCAGTACTTTTTTTATTGAATATAAAAAACAAAGTGAATGGCTTAATAAATATTTTACAAAAAGTAAATTTGCCCGAAAATTTATGTTTTACGAGTAAATCTTGTTTACACAAACAAATCAGTTGATTTCTTATACCATCATATATTAACAGAAGCACAACAAAACCAAATAGCTAATGAAATAGCTAAATCCGTTTTAGATGAGATAAAAGAAAAGGTGGGATAAAATTTTAGTAACAAAACAAAAAAGAGGCTTTCGGCCTCTTTTTTGTTTTGTTTATGATTTTACTTGATTATCAGTGTATTTACTTGGACATTTTAGTAAAATTTTGCTGGCTTCAAAGTGGTCTGTTTCCATTTTTCCAATAATTACTATTTTTTCACTTCTCTCAAAGTCAGCTGGTTCTGGCGCATGGTAAACTACTTTTTGCTCTTGTCCTTTTTCGTCAATTAAGTAAAAACTAAAGTAATTGGCGTCTTTTTTAGGGTCAAAATATTTTTCTTTTTGGCGGTTTAAAGTTCCCACCACATGAAATTCTTTTCCGGGGTTTTCGGCTGCTACCGAAAAGTTTTCGTAGCTACTTGCATCGCTTGTGGTGCTTATAATGGCGCCAATAGCAATAGCTATTAATACTATAATGATGATACTTGATTTTTTCATTTTCTTATTTTTTGTCTTTATTTTCTAATTTACGTAAGCGTAAATCCATCATTACTAGGTAACCGCAAAGTAAGGTAAAAATAATAGCAATAACAGTTACTACTACATCCATTTTGCCATTTCCAAATAAATCAGTCATTTGGCTTGCATCTATTTTAGCTTGATTTGTTATAAAATTCATGTTTAGTTACTTAATTTTTTAGTTCTTTTGCCAATATCGGCTATCCAAAATCCAATTAAAATCCAACCCATTACGGCAGGGTAAAATACCATGCGTAGGCGACTATCTAAATCGTATGAGTTAAAACCTGGATTTCCACCATTTCCGGGGTGCAATGAGTCAGTTAAGCGAGGTAAAATAAATACCAAAACTACGTAAATTGGGAAACAAAAAATATTGAATACAGCCGAAATGCGAGCACGTTTTTCTTCATCTACAATGCTACTGCGTAAAACAAAGTAAGCAGCATATAAAAGCATGGCTACAGCTGCAGCATTTAATTTAGGGTCGTTGGTCCAATAAGCGCCCCAAGTGTTTTTGGCCCAAATCATTCCGGTACATAAACCAGCTATTCCAAAAAACATGGCTGTATTAGCAAATACTTCAGCATCAGAATCGTAATTTAAATTTACGGTGTTTTTATTATTTAAAGTTTGAATTGATTTGACAAACGAAAACAATAACAAACTTATCATGGTAAACCACATAGGCACATGAAAATACAAATTACGAATACTGTTTTCTAAAATGGGTAAATTAGGAACTGCACCAAATAAACCCTGTATAATAGAATAGAGTACTAAAATAAAACCGGCTATTTTCCACCATTTAATCATAGTGCGAAAGTATAAAAAATGAAATAGTAAATTTTAAAGTATGATAATATTTATAGTTTTTGTACTATTGCAGTTCAACCACGGCTAAAAATTCTGTGCAAATGTGGGTGATAAAAACTTTTTTAAAGTTTTTTTTCATTAATGCTTGTATTTAAAAATAAAAATCAGATATTTGCAGCCCTTATAAAAGAAAAAAGCGATGAGAGTTTGTGATTTAACTGGTAAAAAAGCATTGAAAGGTAATAACGTTTCGCATTCGAATACAAAAACCAAAAGACGTTTTTATCCAAATTTACAAGATAAAAAATTTTATATTCCTGAAGAAGGTCAATGGATTACTTTGCGTGTAAGCACAAAAGCCATTAAAACTATTTCTAAAAAAGGAATTTCGAAAGTGTTAAACGATTTTGTTAAAAACGGCAAAATTTAATTTAGGAGATTCAAGCAATGGCAAAAAAAGGTAACAGAATTCAAGTGATAATGGAATGTACTGAACATAAAAACTCAGGCATGCCAGGAACTAGCCGTTATATCACAACTAAAAACAAAAAAAATACAACTGAGCGTTTAGAATTGAAAAAATACAATCCAATTTTAAAGCGTAAAACTGTACACAAAGAAATTAAGTAATTAACCCTTAAATATAAAGGAATTTAAACTATGGCAAAGAAAGTAGTTGCAACGTTAAAAACAGGATCTGGTAAAGATTACGCTAAAGTTTACCGTGCAGTAAAAAACAAAAAAGGAGCTTACTCTTTTAAAACTGAAATTGTACCTAACGAAAATGTTAAGGCTGCCTTTAAAGCATAATTTCATTTTTTAATTAATATAATGAAAAGCATTCTGAAATTATTCAGAATGCTTTTTGTGTTTTTGAAAATTAGATTTTACCCCAAGTATTATTTGTTTTCAAAGCCAATCAAATAATACTATCAAAATAAATTACCATGGGAATTTTCAACTTTTTCAGTAAAGAAAAAAAAGAAAAGCTTGATCAAGGTTTAGAAAAAACCAAGACGAGTTTATTTGATAAAATTAGCAAAGCCATTGCTGGTAAATCATCGGTTGATGATGATTTTTTAGACCAACTAGAAGAAATTTTGGTTAGCTCTGATGTGGGTATTCACACCACACTGAAAATTATTGACCGCTTACAAGCTCGAGTGGCTAAAGATAAATATGTTGGCACTTCTGAGTTAAATGCCATGTTAAAGCAAGAAATTGCTTTATTGCTAGATGAAAATAAAAACGAAAATTTAAGCAGTTTTGAAAATTTACCAGGACAAAAGCCTTATGTAATTATGGTAGTTGGTGTAAATGGCGTGGGTAAAACTACCACCATTGGTAAGTTGGCCAATCAGTTTAAAAAAGCTGGCAAAAAGGTAGTTTTGGGTGCGGGAGATACTTTTAGAGCTGCGGCTGTAGAGCAATTAAAAATTTGGGGAACTAGAAATGGCGTTCATGTGGTTAGCCACGGAATGAATACAGATCCAGCTTCTGTAGCTTTTGATGCGGTGCAATATGCCAAGGACAATGATGCTGATGTTTGTATTATAGATACAGCAGGGCGTTTGCATAATAAAATTGGTTTAATGGATGAACTTTCAAAGATTAAACGTGTAATGAGCAAAGTGCAAGAAGGAACTCCACATGAAGTTTTATTGGTTTTGGATGCAAGTACAGGGCAAAATGCTTTTGAACAAGCCAAACAGTTTACAGCTGCTACTGAAGTTAATGCGTTGGCATTAACAAAATTAGATGGAACAGCAAAAGGTGGTGTGGTAATTGGCATTGCCGATCAATTTAAAATTCCAGTAAAATATATTGGCGTAGGCGAGGGAATTGATGATTTACAAGTTTTCAATAAAGTTGAATTTGTAGATTCGTTGTTTAATTAGCTATCAAAATACAGTTGCCACAGATTAACATAGAAAATATAAGATAAATATATATTGTAATTGAATGATAAAAAAAATTCATATAGAAAACTTTAAAAGCATTAAAAATCAGACTATTGAGCTTAAACCAATAAATATTTTAGTTGGTCAAAATGGTGCTGGTAAAAGTAACTTTTTAAGTTTGTTTGAATTTTTAAAATCTATTTCAGACTTTAATAAATCTTTGGAAAAATACTTTTTCTTTCAGAATGGAATTGATAAGGTATTATTTAAAAACCAAGCTAATAATTTAAATATTGATGTTTTTGGAGATGACACAAAATATTCAATAAAATTATTAAAAAATAACTATAATAAATTTATTGTAGAAAAAGAGACTGTTAGTAATGATTTTACTAATAAAGAATTAGATATTTCTCACAAAGTAATTCCAAATCAAAATTATTCTGGTTTTAAAGGTTTTTTTAATTCTTCGTCAAATTATAATGACATAAAAGATTATTCAAGAGCTTTGAGTATGATGAAATCTTTTCAAATGTATTATTACAATGAAAAAGAAATTTCAAAGGCACAAGAAAAGAAGGGATTATATTTGTTATATGACGATATTTCCAATTTATGGCCCTATTTGCATCAAATGAGTATAAAGTTCAAAAGTAATTTTGAAAATATTATTTCTGTTTTGAAACTTGTATTTCCTACATTTAAGCAACTTGAGTTCATAAGTTCAGAAAATGGAAAGGATTTGTTGGATATTGTATGGCATGAAGAAGGTTTTGAGAAAGGATTTGACCCTTCTCAATTATCGAATGGAACGAAGAGGTTTATTGTACTTACTACAATTTTATTAATGCCATCAATTGATGAATTTAATGTATCAGGAAATCCAGATGTAATAATAATTGATGAGCCCGAAATTGGTTTACATCCATATGCAATTCATGTTCTAGCTGAATTAATTCATAAAGCGTCTATTCATAAGCAAGTAATTATTGCCACCCAATCTGTTGAATTGATTAATAATTTTAAACCAAATGATTTGATTATAGCGGAAAAAATAACTCGCAGTAATCCATATGGCTACGAAATAGGAGAAACTATTTTTACTAGACCAAATGATGAAAAGTATGAGGAATGGCTCGAAGATTATAAAACTGGACAACTATTTGAAGCTGGAAATTTTGGTTTTGCTTTTCAACCCCCAAAGTCAATAAAATGAAACAGATACTATTTTTAGTAGAAGGTAAAACTGAAAAATTATTCTGCGAGGATGAGTTGATAAAATATTTTAAACAACCTAATTATTTTCTTACTGCATCTATATTACTTCAAGGTGGTTATCATTCGTTATACAAAACTGTTAAGGAGGTAAATCATAAAATAAAATCTTTTAGCCATTTTGATAAAGTTATTCTTGTTTATGATTATTATGGACTGCACCCAACTTTTAAAGAAGGGATGCACTCAAAATTTACTTTGAGTGAAAAGATTGAATTTATAAGAAATAAATTTTCGAAAGAGATTCAAGCGGAGAATTTTTACTTTTATATACAAGTACATGAATTTGAGGCTATCTTATTTTCTGATACTGAAGAATTGGTAAATCATTTCAGTTTAGAAAAGGGGAAAGAATTGGAAATTATTTTGAATAAAGCTAATAATAATCCAGAACTAATTAACGATTCAACAGAAACTGCTCCATCTAAAAGATTGATTACTTTGTTTCCTGAATTTACCAAAACAATTGATGGAATAACACTAGTAAGTAAAATAGGAATAAATAAAATTAGAGAAAAATGTAGTTATTTTAACGAGTTTTGCAAAGAAATAGAAAAGTAAAATCAATGAAATCTGTGGCGAAAATCAAACATGAAGACAAAAACTAAAAAACAAGATAAGATAAATATAATTACACTTGGTTGTAGCAAAAATATTGTGGACAGCGAAGTGTTATACAGCCAATTAAAGGCTAACGACATGGATGTTACCCATGAATCTACCAAGGATGATGCAAATATTATTGTAATTAATACTTGTGGATTTATTGATAATGCCAAACAAGAAAGTATTGATACTATTTTGCGTTATGCCGAGGCTAAACAAGCCGGAGAGATTGATAAACTATATGTTACAGGCTGTTTGAGCCAACGTTATAAACCCGATTTAGAAAAAGAAATTACTGATGTAGATGAGTATTTTGGTACTTTACATTTACCTCAATTACTTAAAACCTTAGGTGCCGATTACAAACACGAGCTTATTGGTGAACGTTTGCTAACCACTCCAAGTCATTATGCTTATTTAAAAATTTCTGAAGGTTGCGATAGGCCATGTTCGTTTTGCGCCATTCCAATTATGCGAGGCAAACACGTTTCTAAAAGCTTTGAGCAATTAGAAACTGAAGTTAAGAATTTGGTAAAAAACGGAACCAAAGAAATATTAATGATTGCGCAAGACAGCACCTATTACGGTTTAGACCTTTATGGTGACCGTAAATTAGCCGATTTAATGCGCAGATTATCAGATGTGGATGGGTTAGAGTGGTTACGTTTACATTATGCTTATCCTAGTCAGTTTCCTATGGACGCCTTGGATGTAATGGCTGAACGCAGCAACATTTGTAAATATATTGATATTCCTTTGCAGCATACCAGCGATAATATGCTGAAAATTATGCGTAGAGGAATTACAAGCAAACGCACTCAAGAAGTGGTTGACTCTATTAGAGAAAAAGTTCCAGGAATAGCCATAAGAACTACTTTAATTGCAGGACATCCGGGCGAAACTGAACAAGATTTTAAAGATTTATGCAAATTTGTAGAGCATAATCAATTTGATAGGTTAGGTATTTTTACTTATAGCCACGAAGATGGAACACATGCAGGAACCATGGTTGACGATGTACCTCAAGAAGTGAAAGAAGAACGCGCTGCCATTGTAATGGAAATTCAACAAGGTATTTCGGCAAAAATAAACCAACAAAAAATTGGCAATACTTACAAAGTACTGTTTGATAGAAAAGAAAACGGCATGTGGGTGGGCAGAACTGAATTTGATAGCCCTGAGGTAGACAATGAAGTGTTGGTTGATGCTAAAAAATACTATGCTAAAATTGGTGATTTTGCCAATGTACAAATTGAAAGTGCCGAAGATTTTGATCTTTACGGGAAAATAGTTTAAAAATATTTCCCGCAGATTACACAGATTTACGCAGACTCACTGAATACTTTCAGTTTTATTTGTTTAATCAGCGTTTTTCTGCGAAATCTGCGGGACAAAAAACATCAATGTCAACAAATATTCCAATGGCCAATACTGGCCTTATTCCTGCCATCACTAAAGATTATTTAGAGCAAAAAGCGGCTTTAAAACCTTTTTATAAATATGAGCCAAATATTGACTCGTTTGTAGAAGTGCTTAAAAATAAGCATTTTACAGAAGAAAGCAGAAATATTTTAGTAGATGCATTATTGAAGCAATATAAAAATGCTGAAATAGCTTTAGGTGAAAATGACGTAACATATTTAAACACTTTATTGCTCAAAAAAGCAAATACTTTTACTGTAACTACTGGTCATCAATTGGCTTTGTTTACTGGACCTTTGTACTTTATTTACAAAATTGCTACCATCATTAATTTAGCCAATCAGTTAAATGCAAAATACCCACAACAAAATTTTGTGCCTGTATTTTGGATGGCAAGCGAAGACCATGATTTTGAGGAAATCAGTAGTATTTATTTGTTTGGTAAAGAAATTAAATGGCAAAAGGAAAGTAATTCAAAACCTGTTGGACATTTAGATAATGAAGGAATTGATGCATTAATTGAACAAATAGTTCCAATTTTAGGCGAAAAGGATAAAGCAAAGAAATGGATACAATTATTGCAAGAAAGTTTTTTAACCAACAATAATTTTAGCATTGGAACCAGAAAATTGGTTCATGAATTATTCAAAAACCAAGGTTTGGTAATAATTGATGCTGATGATAAAGCTTTAAAATCGCTTTTAAAACCAGTAATGGTAAGCGATATCTTTGAGCAAAAAAGTTTTGAAGCCATACAAAAAACCAATAAAGCGTTAAGCGAAAACTATAAATTACAAATAAATGGGAGGGAAGTAAACTTTTTTTACTTGCATCCTGAATTTGGCCGTAGGTTAATTAAAGCCGAAAATAATCAGTTTAAATTAAACGATACTTCGGTAGTTTTTACTGCTGATGAGTTAAAAGCTGAAGTGGAAAATTATCCAGAACGATTCAGTCCAAATGTAGTTTTACGCCCTGTATATCAGGAGTTAATACTGCCTAATTTGGCTTATATTGGTGGTCCGGCTGAGGTAGCATATTGGTTGCAATTACAACAAGTTTTTGATGCACATCAAGCACCGTTTCCGGTAATTATGCAGCGCAATTCTTATTTATTGTTAGGTAAATCAACCAAAGATAAAATAGAAAAAATGGGCTTAACCATAGCCGATATGTTATTGGCTGATGCTGATTTAACCGATAAATATTTGCAAAAACATTCGGCTACAAGTTTTATAGAAAATGCTAATCAGGTGGATGCTTTATTGCAACAAATGATGGACGAAGTAAAAAACATTGACCCAAATACGGGGAAAGAATTGTTGCAATACAAATTAGAAACTAAAAAAACATTGATTGCACATTTTAAAACCTATAAAAAAGCCCGCGAACAAAAGCAAGAAGACAATATTACTAAGCTGTTAAAATTAAAAGAGCGCGTATTTCCTAATGGGACCTTTCAGGAGCGAATTGAAAATGTAATGATGCACGACATCAATCTGTTTGAAGATTTAATAACCAAAGTGCTTGAAAACGCCAATGCATTTAGTAATGATTTGATTGTATTGGAAGTGTAATTGGTAGTGCTTTTAAATTAAATACTTGCTAGTAAGTATTCATCATAATGTGATTGCCATTTTTATCGGCATAACCAGTAAATTGTAATGTTTGAAAGGCTTGAAAATTGGTTTTTCCTTTTTCCATATTTACAAAAAACGTATTTTTTTCTGTAGCTGAATTTGAATTGGTTTCTAGCGTTACATTTTGTTTTCCAATGGGAAGAAAAGCGCGGGTATAGTTAATGGAATAGGGTAATAATTGCCAATTTCTGGTATCTGCTTTTTCGGAGGCAGCACCTAAAATGCTTAATGCAGCACCTGCCGCTTCATTTTCTTTTTTAGCAGCATTAATAGCTATTTGTTTAAATGCCAAGCGTAAAATGGCTTCACCCATCTCTTTTAACATCCTATCTTCTAGGCTTTTATAAGCTATTGCATTGATATCTTCTCCTACATCTAATTTAAATTGGTTATTTAAACTGTCTTTTAAAACTGCATTTTGGTACAAAGGAACTCTCGATACATACTTAGGCCAAGCTACTCGCACAATGTTTAAGTTTGAAAGGCTTCTTCTGTCTTCATCGCTGCCTACATAAATAGGAAAACTCAATCCTAAATCAACATTTACAAAGTTTACATAACCATTTCCTAAAGGTAAAATGGCAAAATTGATGGAGTTTTCATCTTTAACTGGTCCAAGACCATTGTTCCAAAAAAATACCAAAGGCGCATATCCTTCTGGCATTAGTTCAGCTTTTAGGTTAAATTCAGCTTCATATTGCGCTAGTTCTTCGCTAAAACTAATCAGTTTGGCGGTACGTAAAATATCTTTTTTTAATTGTAAAGGAATATCAGTTCCTAGTTGTACTTTGTAATCTTCTTTGTAAATATTCAGCGCATTGCGGTAAGCAATAAATGCATTGTTGTATTCGCCTTGTGCATCGTAAATCATGCCTAATAAATTATGGGCAAAGGCATCGCGCTTGTATTTATTTTTGTTACCCATCAAGTCGTTAATGCGCTGACTAGTTTCAATCATACGCTTGCAAGCTACTAAGGCATTATCTAAATCGCCTAATTGCACAAAATTGATGGTGGAATAATAATGAATTAAAATCTGTTCGAAAGTTTCGCCATTATAAGTGCTGTAATTAGGATTTATTAAAGTGCTGGCAATTGCTGTAGCATAATTTTTTCTATAATCTTCTACAAATAAATCGGCTTTTAAAAAATATTGGTTGCTTTCAGCATTTTTTCCATTCATCCATAACACAGTTCCTTTATTGAGGTAAAATAAAAGAATATTTCGTTGAGGTTTTTGCCATTTAGCATCGCTCATTATGTTTTCTGCTTTATTAATATTACCGCTGTAAACTGCTTGCATTAAGTCAGCTTGTTTTTGGTAATAAGTAGCACACGAGCTTAAAAAACTAATTACAACAAATAGGATTATATGAAATTTAAATTTTGCCAATTTTATATAAATTATAAAAGGTTTTAGGGTAAAATTGATTTGGAAAAACAACAGCTAATCAGTTTTAAATTACTGATTAGCTGCTAAGTATGATTTTAGTTTTTAACTACTTTTTTGATTTGTTTTTGGCCAATCCAAACTTTTTCGTTGGTTTCTAAGTTGGTTAACTCTAAGTTTATTTGGTAAGCCACTGTTTTCATTTTTTTGTATTCATCAGTTATTGAAGTAATTACGCCATTCATCATAAAATCAGCGCCTTTTTCTTTACCCCATTTCTTTTTGGTTTCTTCGCTAGCAAAGGTTTGTTGGTCGTTACGTTCATCGCGCACTTGGTTACGCTCATCAGCGCTTTGTACCACACTTACTCTACCTTCGTTAATAAAAGCAACTTCCATGTTTTTAATAAAACCTGTAGCATCAATGTATTCGCTGGTTTTATTGCGCACACTTCCAATAATTACCACTGGTTTGCGGTTTGCTTTTTTCTCAAATGTACCAATCCAGGGTCTGGTTAACACATCTTTGGTCATTTCTTCGGCTACTAATTTACTATCAGTATCGTTCCAACGGCCACTGATATCGGTTGCAGTATTTGGGTCAATTCTTTCAACTTTTCTGTTACCACAGCTAGTGCTAATTAAAACACCAATGGTGCTTAATGCTATTATTATTTTTTTCATAAAAAGGTTGTTTGATTTTTCCTTCAACATTACAAAATGCTTGCCAAAAAAGCTTAAAGTTTTTGATAAGCGTTAAAAAATAATTTTTGGCAGTAACTTTGATATATGCTTTTAATAAATTTAATTTACAAAGTCTTAAAAACAAAACAATCATGAAAATCTTCAACCCAGCCAAAGCCATGAAATTAGTTATCACACTTTTAGCAATACTAACTGTAAATGTGATATTTGCACAAGAACAAAAACAAACTTTACCTGATTTAAACTTAAAGGATGTAAATGGAAAAGTTGTTAATGTGAAAGATTATTCAAAAAAGGGTAAAATAGTAATTATTAGCTTTTGGGCTACTTGGTGTACACCTTGCAAAAAGGAGTTAAATAATATTAACGAACTTTATGAAGAGTGGAAAACGAAATATGATGTAATTGTGGTTGCGGTTTCAATTGACAATGCAAGAAATGTAATGAAAGTTAAACCTTACGTAGATGGACAAGCATGGCCATTTGATGTATTGTTAGATGTAAATAGCGATATGATGCGTGCCATGAATGTGGTAAATCCACCACATACTTTCTTATTAAACAAAGAAGGAAATATAGTTTACAGTCATACTGGTTATTTAGAAGGTGATGAGTTTACTTTAGAAGAAAAAATTAAAGCATTGGTTAAATAATTTAAACCAAATAAATAGTTAAAAGGAGCAAGCAAAACTTTCTCCTTTTTTATTGAAATAAACTATACTTTTTTAATTAAAAGTGCACACCAACACTTACTTCTGAGCCTTTAATACTTAAACGAGCATCGTTAAAGGCTGCAGTTTTTTCTATAATATTTCCACCTAAATTTCCACCTTTATAATTTCCATTTAGTTCCAATACCGATTCTCCATCTAAATACGAATATTGAACATAAATACCTAGATTTTTCTTGATATGGTATTCAATTTCAAAACTAGTTATAAAACCATATCCAGGCCTGTTGGTGTAGTTTAAATCTGCATTAGCCACATCCCAACCTTCGTATTCGCTAATTGCTCTATCAAAGTTTCCTTTATCTAATCTGTGTGTAAAATTATAAAACGTAAAACCACCTGCACTTGCCGAAATAGATACATCGCCAATGCGAGTTCCTAAGCCAAATTCTAAAGGAATCAATAATGTGGTGGAAGCACCAAAAAGTGGTTCTTTAGCTTTAAAAGGTAAATGCGTTACTGCATTGCCAGGCATACTATAAACGGTAAAACCTGTTTCAACTTTAAAAATTTTATTGATAGTAAAACCAACACCGCGCAAACTTAAAGGGCCGTACACATTGGCTACATAGCCAGTGGATGGAATAAAAAAACCAATGCCTACACCAATTTGTGCGGTAGATTTTTGAATACCCATTATACTCAAAACAATGGTAAAAATAATGGTTTTAAGTTTTTTATTTTTCATAACGGAAGTATTTTTAGCAATTAAATGAAATAAAGAAAAGAGGATAAATTATTTAAACATTTTTGAGTTGGAGATAAGCATTGCGCAATTATGTACTGTTAAAATATCAATTCTAAAATCATGAATAATTTTATAAACTATTCGGTAATTACCGCAAATTATTTGTCTAATTGATTCTATTTGAAATTCAGGAACAATACTTCCTTCTTTTGGGTTGCTTTCTAATATATCAACTGCTGTAAATAGTTTTGAAACAGTTATTTCTGCATATTTTAAAGAATCTTTTGCTATATATTCACCAATATCATTTAAATCTTCTAATGCCGATTGCGTCCAATTTATTTCAACCATTTATCCAATATTTTTTGTGCTTCTTGTTTTGTACTAATAAGTCCTTTTTCAGAATCTTCAATACCTTTCTGAACTTTTTCTACAAAAACAATATGATCAATTACTTGGTCAACAGTAAGATTTTCTGGCAATGATTCTAACGAATTTATGAGCTCTGTTTTTGTTAGCATATCAAAAATATTTTATTCAAATATAATTATTAGTACCTGAATTATAAAAATTTATTCTTCAAATTACTTGCTCTTTCAAACCCTAAAATAGCTTAAATTTGCGTTGTGGAATTTAAGTTAACAAGCGAGTATGTGCCAACAGGTGATCAACCAAGTGCCATTAAATCATTGGTAGAAGGATTGAACCGTGGCGATAAAAGTCAAGTATTATTGGGGGTAACGGGTAGTGGTAAAACTTTTACCATGGCTAATGTAATTGCTCAAGTACAAAGGCCAACTTTAATTTTAAGTCATAATAAAACTTTGGTGGCGCAGCTTTACAGCGAGTTTAAACAGTTTTTTCCTGAAAATAGAATCGAATACTTTGTTTCGTACTACGATTATTACCAACCTGAAGCTTTTATTCCATCGAGCAATACTTATATTGAAAAAGATTTAGCCATTAACGAAGAAATAGAAAAAATGCGTCTTTCAACTACTTCAGCTTTACTTTCAGGCAGAAGAGATGTATTAGTAGTTGCTTCGGTAAGTTGTATTTATGGTGCGGGTAATCCTAAAGATTATGAAAGCAGCATTGTTCGTTTACATGTTGGGCAAAAAATTGTTCGTAACACAGTTTTATATGCTTTGGTCGATTCGCTTTACAGCCGCACTACGGCAGATTTTAACAGAGGCAACTTTAGGGTAAAAGGAGATGTGTTGGATGTATTTCCAGCTTATGCCGATTTTGCTTTTCGCATTTCATTTTTTGGAAACGAAATTGAAAGCATTGATATCATTGACCCTGTAAGTGGTAAAAAACAAGAGTCGGTTCAAGATTGCGCTATTTTTCCGGCAAACATTTACGTTACACCAAAAGAACAATTACACGATGCCATGCGCGAAATTCAAGATGATTTGATAGCGCAAATTGAATATTTTAAGTCAATTGGCAAACATTTAGAAGCAAAAAGATTAGAAGAGCGTACCAATTTTGATTTAGAAATGATGCGCGAGTTGGGTTATTGCAGTGGTATTGAAAATTATAGTAGATATATGGATAAACGCAAACCTGGCGATAGACCATTTTGTATTTTAGATTATTTTCCAAAAGATTTTATATTGATGGTGGACGAAAGCCATGTAAGCATTCCACAGGTGCGTGCTATGTATGGAGGCGATAGAAGCCGAAAAGAAAACTTGGTAGAATATGGTTTTAGGTTGCCTTCGGCAATGGATAACAGACCTTTGCAATTCAATGAGTTTGAAAGTATGATTGGTCAAACCATTTATGTAAGTGCTACTCCTGCCGAATATGAAATTAGGCAAGCAGAAGGTGTGGTAGTAGAACAAGTTATTCGCCCTACAGGCTTGCTAGACCCAACCATAGAGGTGCGTCCGTGTTTAAATCAAGTAGATGATTTATTGGACGAGATAGATGAGCGCATAAAAATGGGAGATAGAATTTTGGTAACCACATTAACCAAACGCATGGCCGAGGAGTTGAGTAAATACATGACTAAATTGAACATTAAATGCCGATACATTCATAGCGAGGTAAAAACCTTAGATAGGGTTGATATTTTACGTGATTTACGTTTGGGTGTATTTGATGTATTGATTGGTGTAAATTTATTGCGCGAGGGATTAGATTTACCTGAAGTAAGTTTGGTAGCCATAATGGATGCCGATAAAGAAGGATTTTTAAGAAATGATAAATCGTTAACGCAAACTATTGGTCGTGCTGCAAGGAACGATAGAGGTAAAGTAATTATGTATGCTGATAGAATGACGGATAGTATGCAACGTACTATTAACGAAACCGATAGAAGGCGCGAAAAACAAATTGCTTACAATACTTTGCATGGCATTACACCAAAAACCATTAAACGTAGCCGTGAGGAAATTTTAAAACAAACAGAATTGGCCGATGCAAGAACCATTCTAGCACCAGAACCAAAAGCATATGTAGAACCAGAAGAGTTGAATTTAGCTGCTGACCCTATTTTGGAGTATTTAAGCAAACCTAAGTTAGATAAAATGATAGCGGAAACGCAAAAACGGATGCAAAAAGCGGCTAAAGACATGGACTTTATGGAAGCTGCCCGCTTGCGCGATGAAATGTTTGCTTTGCAGAAAAAGCTAGAGGAGATAGTTGGGGGTTAGTAGTTGTTTCACGCCTTGCGTGATTTAGTTGATGGTTGTCAGTTGATAGTTGTGAAATGAGATATGTGAGATGGGAATTGAGAATTGAGAATTGAGAATTGAGAATTGGGATTTGAGAGAAGGGAATTTGGAGATGAGTTTTGAGTAATAACGAAAATTAATTGGTGCGGGAACAATTCCCCCTTATGCGATGGCTTTGTGGGTTAGAGAAGGGGTAGGGGGATGTTTTGAGGATTTTAAATTCAAATCATAAATTCGAAATAAGATTCTTTAATAAACGATTTGCCTGCTAGTGCGAGCGAATGTCGAAAATAAAAAATCTTGTAAAATTATATTTATACTAATCATTATTGATCAATTATTAGAGTTCTCTAATTCTATTAAAGCATTAATTAGTGCTCTGAAATTAATAGTATTATAGTTCTTCAATTTTTCTGAAATTTCTTTAATCAAAATATTTTCATCTTTAAAATTAAAACAAAAACAAATTGGATCTGTGACATATTCTCCATCACTAAACAAAAGTCCATAATGGAAACAAATTCTGTTTGTTCCATCAAAAGGGTGTTGCATAATTGCAGTGTTATTGTATGTGTTTTCATAAATGCTATCAAAAATTTCTAGAGATAATACAACCCCTTCTTTTTGCATCTCTGTATTTATGAGTGATTGGGGAGTTATTGTTAAATAAATTGATAGTGGTAACATCATTTCCTCCTTAGAAAGATATTTCCAAGAATTTCCAATGGAAAAAAATACATCAGGATATATTTTTTTGATATTTTCAATCATTTTCTTAAACAATATTTCTGTATTTTCTATTTGATTGTTAAAGTAACTCTTATTAAACATAATATTGTTTTTGGTTAGTTATTTCCGCTATTCCTAGTAATTTGCATTTCCATTTTGCTATTGTCTCCATTTCTTTTAACAATTTTGCTTTATTACTCCTTTTTAATAAGGGTTTCAGTGTTTAATAACATTATTTAAGGAACCATTTGGATTGTATAATGTCCAATTACCAATTGGATTTCCATTATTATCGTTAAAGCCTTCTAATTCCTTTGTTCCAGCATCATACCAATTACAGAAATAACCAATTTTAATGCCGCCTTTATTATAGTGCATTATTGCCTTCATTTTCTTATTGCTATACCAAAATTGATGGATACCACAAGGGACATCAAAACACCAATTTTGAATAGACTTTATGTTACCTTCAATATACCATTCATATGAACTATTATTTAAACGATTCCTTTCATATTTTTCTAAAGATTTTAGTTTTCCATTTTCATAAAATGAATATTTATTACCTTCCCTTGAACCTCCTTTAAAATTGCTAATTTCTTTAAATTTTCCATTTTCATAATACTCTATCCATATTCCATTATTCGAATAAAATCTATATTCTATTATAGATTTTATTTTATTGTTAGGGTAATAAAAACAAGCAGTACCATCTAACTTATCTTTCTTAAAATTCAAAATTGAAATCAAATCTCCATTAGAGTCTGTTTTTACTTTTATGCCATTTCTTTCGCATCCAATTAATATTGTAACAATTAATAACAGTTTTATACTTTTCATTTAATTAGGTTTTTGATATGATTATAATTTTACCATTCAGCCATTGTTTGTTCGTATTTAACTATGATTTCATTACTCAAATAAAGTAAATTTATGGCAGAATGTAAGAAAGATTTTTTAATAAAACATAACTAAACAAATTGCTACACTTAAACCTTGTTCGCAAAAGCACTCATTATTTCTTAATTTAAAACGCATTTTTCAATACCTAAAATCCATCAATTTTCTCATTTTTTTTATTGCGGCATAATTATAATATTGCAATCGCATGAAAAAAATACTACTTACTCTTTTTACCTCCATGGTTTGCCTCACCTATATCACTGCTCAGGAAGCTAGCGACAAAAAAGACCGAGGCGAATTTTCAGGGAACTTTCAAAACACCAACCAATTTTATGTAAACGACCCCAAAATTGGAACCAATACCACTCAATACAAGCGCGAGCTTTCAAGCACAGATGCTTGGCTTTATTTAAATTATAAATTGAAAGGGTTTAATTTTAACTTGCGATATGATGTGTTTAACAACTCGCCATTATTTAACCCAAGTGAGGCTTATACCAAAAGCGGAATTGGAATATGGAGTATTAGTAAAGACATTGATAAATTCAATGTAACAGTTGGTTATTTCTACGATCAGTTTGGTACAGGAATGGTTTTTAGGGCTTTTGAAGATAGAAACTTAGGTTTAGATTTTGCCATAAACGGTGCAAGGGTTATTTATACACCCAACGAAAATACCCAAATTAAAGCTTTTACAGGTTTACAAAAATTTAGATTTGATGTGCGTCCTGAAGTAATAAAAGGGGTAAACATTGAACACAGAATTGAAGTGAATGATAATTTGAATTTTCAGTTAGGTGCAAGCGCTGTAAATAGAACAATCGACCAAAATACCATGAATACCATAGTTGGTGCAATTAACAATTATGAATTAAAGAATAGATTTATACCGACTTATAATGTTTATTTGGGTAATATTTACAATACTTTAAGCTATAAAAAGTTCAGTTTATATACTGAGTATTGCCAAAAAAGTCAAGAGGCGATATTTAACCCAGTTTTAGATAGAATGGAACTAAGAGATGGCCGAGTTTATTATACCAGTTTATCTTATTCAACCAAAGGTTTAGGTATTAATGCACAATACAAACGTATTGAAAGTTTTTCATTTAGAACTTCGCCATTAGAAAACTTAAACTTAGGTATGATTGCTTATTTACCAAGTTTAACCCGTCAGAATACTTATAGATTATTAGCCCGTTACAATGCAGTGGTGCAAGAGTTAGGCGAAAATGCAATAGGGATGGAGTTTACCATTAAACCACAAGGAGCTTATTTCAAAAAGCATCAAACCACCATCAATATCAATACCAGTGTAGTTACGGCAAGAGATAATTTTGATTCAAAAAGTTTAAATCCATTCGATTTTGAAAAAGATACAGCGCGTTATTTTAGAGAACATTATATTGATGTTTCGCATAAGTTCAACAAAAAGTTCAAAGCCATGTTGGGTTTTCAATACATTAACTATAATCAACAATTATTTGAGTTAAGAGGTAAGGATTACGAGTATGTAACTGCAAAAACATATTTTGGTGAAGTTACGTATAAATTAACCTCAACTCGTTCACTAAGAGTAGAAGCACAATACCTTGAAACAAAACAAGATTTAGGAAGTTTTATTAATGGAACAGTGGAGTTAAATATTGCTCCTCATTACTCGTTTAGTGTAGGCGATATGGTAAATGTAAATAGGGTTATCAGAGATGCCAATGCCAGCCAAGATTTAATTCATTATTGGAATGTGTTTGGTAGTTATACTTATAAAACAACTAGGTTAACGGGTGGCTATATAAAACAAGTAGAGGGTGTGAATTGTACAGGTGGTGTTTGCCGCGTGGAGCCTGCATTTAGTGGAGTTAGAGTTACTTTACAAACTAATTTTTAAAACATAGATTATGAAGAATATATTTAAAATTTTTGTTGCAAGTTTATTTTTACTTTCAGCATGTAAAGAAGAAATACCAACAGGTTTAAACTTGTTACCAGAAAGAAGTATTTTTGATACTACTTATATTACCAACATTATACCTACTCCACAACCAACTAATGTATTAATTGAAGATTTTACTGGTGTAAAATGTGCAAATTGTCCTAGAGCACAATTAGCTGCAAAAAATATTGTTCTAGCGAATCCAAAAAGAGTTTTTGTAATAGGAATTCATCCAGGAAAAGGATTATTAAATTCTTTTGTGGCACCTTTTAAAACACCAGGCGATGACTATGATAGCAAATATGATTTTAGAACACCAGAAGGTGCAGATCTTTTAACATTTTTGGGAGGTGCAAGCCAATTGCCAATTGGAGCGATAAATCGTACAAAATTTCCAACAGAAGCCAATATATTAATAGATGATCCAAAATGGAATGGTTACAGTATTGGTTTATTGAAAAATAATTCTATTGTAAATATTGATACTTTTAGCAATAACGGTGTATATTTTGTAGAAGCAAATAAAATACAAATGAATATAAAACTTACATATACCGCTTCTACCAATGATTCTCAATATATTAGCATTGCCATTATTGAAAATGGTTTAATTGATTTTCAAAAAAGTGGTGGTATTACCATTGAAAATTATGAACATGAACATGTATTGCGTAGAATGATTACTCCTGCTACTGGTTCTCAGTTAAAAGCAAGTATTTTGCCTGGTCGCGTTTTCGAAAAAACGTACGATTATCAATTTGCCACAAACGAAACTTGGAATAAGAAAAATTTAAAATTGATTGTTTTTGTGCATAATGGTCCAGGAGGAACGGAACCGTATAAAGTTTTACAAGTAAAAGAATACAAAATTAACCAATGAAAATAAGAAGTTATTTTTTTATTTTATTACTAGTATTATGCTCTTGCAATGGAATTGATCAAGCTTATTTAGATTCCATTTTATCGCATAGAAACAGCACTAATCATACTTTTTTTGATGCTCAAACTACCCCACTTGATACCAATAAATTGAAAACATTTACTGGTTTAAAGTTTTTTGAAGTAAATCCAGATTATAAGGTAACAGCTACTTTAACCAAGTATGCCGATATGCCCAACTTTGAATTGCCACACTCGCATAATAGCAGTAAGCCTTATAAGCAATATGGTAAAATTAGTTTTACTTTAAATGGCAATAATTGTGAACTTACCGTTTTAGAAGCAGTAAATAAAAAAGAAGAGTACAAAAACTACTTACTTATTTGTTTTACCGATTTAACCACAGGAACCGAAACTTATGGTGGAGGCCGCTATTTAGATATTGAAATACCTAAAAACAACTTGGTAGATATTGATTTTAACTTGGCTTATCATCCATATTGTTTGTATAACAGCAATTATACTTGCCCAATTCCTCCAAAAGAAAATTTTATCAATACCAGAATTGAAGCAGGAGAAAGACTTTAATTTATTAAAGGTTTATAAAAAATAAAAAGAGCGTTTGATGTAATCAGGCGCTCTTTTTTTGTAAAATTGTAAGGTATTTATCTGCTTAAATTAGTTATGTATTTTCCCCAAAGTTGCTTAAATTCTTTAGCTTGTTTTTTGGTAAAATTACCATGAACAGTAGCAAAATTTTCGCCAGTAATTTGGTTTAAAACCCACGATGCCCTGCCTGCAATGGTAAATAAATCTTCATTTATGGCGCCACCATGTCCATAAAATTCTAAATCTCCAGTCTTTATTCTATCCCAAATTATTAGGTCGGCAGTATTAATCAATCCAATTTTCTGTTTATTTGATAAGCGTGTAATTAAATAAGGGAAAGCCTGAAAATAATTATCGATACACCAACTTTGAGCAGATTCTATTTGTGATAAATCTATAGCAGTATCAATAATTGCTAATACTTGCTTTAAATTAAATGAGTCATTATAGCTTCCATACCAATTTCTAAGAAAACCTTTTCTACTTTGGTCTGCCTTTTGCCAATTTGCAGGTTTTTTAAAATTAGCAGGAAGTTTATACCTTCCAGTATCATTATCTAAAATAGTGAAGTATTGAAAAGTATCACGTTTAACTAAAATGTTTATGCTGTTTTGAGCATGTGCTAATGCATTTGATAATAAAACAACAAAAAGTAAAATATTGATTTTCATATGTTTTTTCACTTATTGGATAAAATAATAGAATACTGGTGTTTCACAATCATATTTGTTTTAATTACTAAAACTGCATAAATATTATTTTAAATACCTGAAACAAATTATCAAATAATAAATATCAAACAAGAATTGTAGGTAAAGAGACGTCACAACTGCTCTGAAACTTCAATAGTCCATGGTCTATCAACCATCAACCAACAACTATCTATTATACAAATCGCGAATGCAAACGCTGGCTACTGTGCAACCAAATACGGCAGGCATATAGCTAATAGTTCCTACCACCGATTTTTTACGGGTATCGTTAGGAGTTTCTACCACTTGGTATTCTGGCATGCGTTGTTCATCGCTAAACACAGCTTTAACACCTTTATAAACACCTAGGCTGTTCTATTAATATTTAAAAAGCGGCCTAAATACTCAACTCCATATACAATGATAATAAATATAAATACATAAATAGAAATTTTCCATAAACGTACTTGAAACCTTTCAAATGAAAAATTACGTTTTTTGATAAAAGAAATTATTTCAAGTAATAAAGACGCTGGAATTATTAAAATTAATGGCACTATAGAGGAACCAGTTATTTGGTTAAAGGTTAAAATTCCTAGTTCAAATGCTTGAAAAAAACCAAATAAAAAGCAAAAAAATATTATTGTATAAATTTTAATATATTTCATTGTTAGATAAATATTTGTTAGTAATATATTATTGTGTTAAAAAGGTTTCTATAATTAAGTTTCATTACTTTAAATTCTAATTTATTACTGCTAATCCAAGCCTTGCTGTATGTGATGATAATTTTTGTAAAATGTCGGCAAATAATTTGTCTTTGGTACGAAAGATTAAATTAAATTTCTCACTATTTTTTAAATCATTCTCTTGTGTACTTCCAAAATATTTAAAATCTAAAACTACAATTTTAGATGACTTATTTGTCTCAGTATACACAGGATAGAATTCTTTATAAAAATTTTCTCCTTTTTGTCTTAATTGCTTAACATAAACTTCTTCATAATCACAAATAAAGCCAGCGACTATTCTTGAGATACCTCCTTTTTTACCGTTTGAAAAGTCGCAAGGAGGTGTAACTTCAATTATGATTGCTTGGGAATTTACCGGTCTTTGGTCAGCTGGTATTTTAAATGGTGAATCCGAAATAACAGAGTAAACATTTCCAGGTATGATTATCGATTGATTTAAGTTATTGTTGTCTAAAAGCAGTTTAGAATTAATAATTGAATATATTTCTAAAAGTTCTTTTTCTAAATTATTTATTGCTGTAAGCTGTGGTTCTTCTTTTTTTTGTTTTTTTGATAATACAACTGAATTTTTATTAATACTCTTATCGTCAGAGTTACTTATTAAATGATTATTTGATGAATACTCATAATTTGTTTGTTCGTCTAATTTATATTTATAAAACAATTCTGTAATTCCATTGAAAAGAAAATTATTATCACTTGTTGCAGATAAAATTTCATAATGTAGCATATCGGAGAATGCTTTGAAAGCATCTTGAGTTAAATTGTGGGCTGCTAAGTTCTCTAACGGAACTCCAGTATAATTTTTGGCTAGTTGAAGAAGTATGAATCTTAAATTTTGGTCTTGAAGTGAATAATCATTTGAAAGGTTATAAATGTTTAGAATTGCATTGTCTTTTCCCTTCTTTACAAAATCATTCCATTGAATAAAAAACGAGGCAGCTAAATTTTGTTCCAATTGGCTATTAATGTCTGTAAATAAATCACTCCAACCGCCTTTCAAATATTTCATTTTATCTAATGCAACAATAAATAATGGAGTATCATATTTACCTTCTTCTTTATCAATTTGCATTCTTTTTTTTAAGTTAAAAACTTCTTCGGGATAAGCAGTCCACATAATAATTCCGTATGTACCAAATCCTTTTCCAATTTTTTCGGTAAATAACTTTCGTATTAATGAAATATGACCTTTAATATCAGAAGAAGGTAAACTAGGATTTATGTGTAAATCAAGAAAAATGAGTTTTCTGTTTTTTAATTTATCAGGATATTCAAGTAAAGTTGTTGGAGAGAAATATTTAACCCAAATATCATTTCGTTCTAAATGTTCTTGCAATGACGTTACTTCTTCGGCAAGATCATCAAAAATTAAAACACTATCAATAAATTTTTCAATCATATTTTCTCTTTTTTTCGATTATTTTTCTTTTGGGAAACAAATTGCAATAATGGCTTTGTCAACTTTGTTATCTATAATAACAGTTGGGAAATTAATGTCATACTTGTCTAAAAATATTAGGTGTCCTTTCATTCCTTTCATCATTTCCGTCCCAACGTGTAATCCTAAGCCTGAACCTATATTATGTGGCTTGCCAGTCATAAAAGGTTTTATTGCAACATCAGGAGGAATGTTAAAGCCAGGACCATTATCGGATACTACAATAGAATTATATTCTTTACCATCAATTTTGATTTGGTCAGTAATATAAATGGATATTTTTCTATCTTCTTTTCTAGCATAGCATAACCAAAAAATTGCGTTATCAAGGAGATTGGTAAGCACAGAAATACTTTCTGCTTCCGCTAAAAATGCCGTTAGATTATTTTCTCTCCAATTTGTAATAACGTCTATCTTATGGTCGGAAAATCTAAACTCATAATTATCCAATGCAATTTGAACAATATTTGATAATGGAGTATTTTTGATATCAGATTTTTTTATCATTGCAGAGTAACCCCGAATGATTTTTTCAAGCATTAAGGAAATGCTTATTGATTTTTCATTTTCATTCCTTTGGATTGAACCAGTTAACTGCGAAATCAATTTTTCAATTTCGTGAATAACAACACTTAGGTTTAAGCCGGCATTTGCACTTTTAATTAAAACATCTTTTACTTCAATGTATTGTGAATTTATGCGGTATAAATATTTTAAAATTTCATCTCTTACGCTATCAATTTTTACTTCTTGTTCAACATAATGAATTACATCGTTCAAGTCAGAGAGGACGGGCTCTATAACTTTGTTTTTTTTATATAATGTTGTTAATATGGATTTGTCAACATTTCTTTCCCTCACAAATAATGATAAAGCATAATTAACAGCAGTAACAAATTTGAAATAACATTCATCCTCTATAAAGCCCTCTCTATTTGATTTTTCTCGTAAACCAAAACTTTCAGCCCTATTAATTTTTACTGAACCAATTATGATATTATTACTAACATTACCTCCAAAGCGATTAATTCGTTTTAAATCAATTCCTAGCCAATCTGTATCTTTTTCTCCGTAATTATAAACTCTAACACCATCCCTATAAACACGAATTCCACCATTTTCTCTTATATAATCTCTTGTACTTTTCTTTTCTGTATTTGCATAACTAAATATTTGACTATCTAATTCAAATATCATTAAATCAAATTCGATACTTCCTATTTTACTTTCTGTTAAATTTATTTCTTTGTTATCTTGATCTACTATTATAAGTTCTTGTTTTGAATAATCTTTTTCTATTTTTTCTCTGCCATTGTCTATTTTGTTTAGTGTTTTCCATGGTTTGAACTCATACTTGATTTCTTTTATTTTATTACCTTCCATTACACAATGTCCGAAGTATAATGCACTATCTTTTATTTCATTAAATTCAGGTAAACCTTTAAAAATATTTTCGTTACTAATTACCTTTACATTAAATGATTCATTATTTTTAGAAAATGGACTATTCAAAGTATTTAGATTGCGGTATACTTCCCTTAATTCTCTTATATCCCAATTTGTTTTTAGATCTTCTATCACTATTAATGTCCCCGTTCCATCGCCAAATACATCGGCAATTTCTGTTTCATTAATTTCCATTTGAAAATCATCTATTTTTTTAGCCTCATTTAAATTATTCCAATCTATAAGAAGTGTAATTTGATTTGAATTTTTAGCTTTTGTTTGTAATCTAATTCTATTTCCAAGTTTGTGAATACCTAATCTGCCAATTCCTTTTTCACCTAAGGGAATTCTGCCGCAAACATTTGGTTCAATATTTTTAAATTTAAAATCAGTTCCTATAGTAAGATAAACATTTTCAATAGTTTCTTTACTCATTCCAAAACCATCATCTTCGATAATAATTTTATCAAGTTTTCCATTTGTCGAAACAAAATTTATTGTACAATTCTTAGCACAAGCATCATATGAGTTTTTGACTAACTCCAACAATGCAATGCTTTCATTTGCTATCAAATCTTCTCCAAGATGTGATAATATTCGTGGTGATATAGAAAAACTTTTTTTCAATTTAGTTTTGTAAGGTTATTAAAAAAACTCTTTATATCAAAAAAAATATAAAGATTTTAAATAATTGTATTTAGAGCATCGAACAAGATTTAATTTGTGTAAAAGATATTGTGTAGTAAATTTTATTATCTATGAGTTTGTATAAAACTTAGTTTTTTTGTGAATTGTTGGTAAATAACTGCGTAGGTAAGAGTTAAACTTTTTTAATCCGAATAAATTTCTTTACAGTTTAAAGCGAATTTGACTTAAATTTTTTATGGCAATAATACTATTTTTAATTGTATTTGATTTTTATTCTTAAAATAAACACAAAAAGTATTTCCATATATTAACAACCAACAACTAACAACTATCTATTATACAAATCGCGGATGCAAACGCTGGCTACTGTGCAACCAAATACGGCAGGCATATAGCTAATAGTTCCTACCACCGATTTTTTACGGGTATCGTTAGGAGTTTCTACTACTTGGTATTCTGGCATGCGTTGTTCATCGCTAAACACAGCTTTAACGCCTTTATAAACACCTAAGCGATGTAAATATTTGCGCACATATTTTGCTAAATGGCAGTTGTAAGTTTCCGAAATATCGGCCACTCTCAAACGAGTAGGATCAACCTTTGAACCTGCACCCATTGAACTAACTATTGGAATACCTCTATCAATACAAGCTTTTATAAAATAAACTTTTGGCGAAAGGGTGTCAATGCAGTCAACCGCATAATCAAATTTGTTGTTATTTAAAACTTCTTCAGTTATTTGATCGCGGAAATAAACCGGTAAAACCTGTAACTCCAAATCAGGATTGATATCTAATAAACGCTCAGCCAATACATCGGCTTTTACTTTATGTTCGGTACTTTTTAAAGCCGGAATCTGTCTGTTTCTGTTAGTAGGGTCAACCGTGTCTGCATCTACTATGGTCATTTTTCCAACACCTGCACGAGCTATCATTTCGGCACAAATACCGCCCACACCACCTAAACCAACTACCAACACATTAGAGTTAATTAACGTTTTTAATTTATCAGGTCCAAGCAAAAGCTCGGTTCTTCCCATCCAGGGTTGTACTTCTTTCATGTATTAAAAGTTATTATTTTTAAAAAGGAGCGCAAAGTTAGAAAAGATTTGATTTTTTAAAACAGTTTCTTCTATTTCAATAATTTGTGATGCCTTTTCGTAAACATTATTAATTAAAAGTGGGGTAGTGTCGGTTTCTAAAAACAGGCGGTTTATCGGAATTTTATTCAATACTAAACTGGCATTCGATTGCGAATTAAATAAATATTTACCTACACTAAAATACACATTCTTAAAAGCTAAAAGCTGTTGTAAGGTTTCATCATTGCCCGAAAAACCATGCAGCACAAAATTAATTTGACTATGTTGTTTGGCAAAAGCTGCAAAATCGGCATACGCTTTTACGCAATGCACTATTACAGGTAATTGATATTGCGCAGCTAACCTTATTTGCTTTTCAAAAGCCAATAACTGCGGTTCAATAGGGGTTTTAATGGCTCTATCAAGCCCGCATTCGCCAATGGCAATCATTTGAGTATGGTTTTGTTCTATAACTTGTAATGCCCAATTTAAATCGGTTTTATGAACATGCCACGGATGCAAACCAATTGAAACAGGATAATTGACTTTATTAAAATCAATGGTTTTTAAAAAACCATTTCTAATAGCTATTTCTCCCGTTACGCGAGGTTTTCGGTGGGTGTGTAAATTGATGTATTGGCTCATTAAAGTTTATCTTGAAATAAATTTGTTAAAATTTTTTGACCAATATTTTTCAATGAATGGCCACTTATCATCATTTATTTTTATATGTTTCTGGTAAGATAGCTGTTCAATAATTGAATCATTCTTTATTATTTCAATTGTTTGGCTCTCATTTTCGCTACCTTTTCCAATTATTTGACCTATGTTTTTTATTTCAAAGTTTTCAATTTTAACTAAATAGCTTTCCCAGTTTTCATCAGAAAGACTTATTGGTTCATAAGTGTAATAACATTTTGAATTTTTGATTGGTGTAATATCTGTATAACAATTCTTTAATTCTAGGTGCTTTTTAGTATATCTATCAAACAAATAAATTTCGCAACCATTAGGGTCTCTTCCTATTAAATTAACTTTTAAGTCAATAAAACTATCTTTGTCAATATCAATAAACTCAATAGAATGGTAATAGTCTTTTGATTTTATCATGGTATCTCCGTTTGCATTGATTAAACAATTTAAACGATTTTCTAGATTGCACAGAAAATAAGTTGCATTATTAATTACTAAAGTATCAATACTTGAGTATTGAATTTTATTATCAGTAGTTGTTAAATTATCTTTACAACCAATAATAAAAAATAAAGTAATTAATAGAAGAATACTTTTCATTTTCTATCAAACTTATAAATATAATAAGTTTGGTTTTCGTTACCGTAAGGGTTTAACCAATGCATAAATTTGTCTAAAAAACTAGGGTCTATGGTGGTTAAATACTGTACTTTGCCAAAACTTTTTATACAAGGCGTAAGTCTGTTTACCAATTTTTCTGCTTCGCCAATTACCAAATAATTGGGTAATTCTTCATTTCCATTTTTTAATTGCGTTAACAAGGTATCTGCTGGAATTTCTTTGGTTACATTGTAATATGGAACCCATTTTTGTAAATAATAACGAGGCATTAATACAGTACCCGAATTGCTACTTTCTAAAATAAATGAGTTTACATCCGTTTTTTTAGATAAGTAATTCATGGCTTCTACTCGGCTTAACTTGGTAGATGAAGGAGTTAAAGCAACTAAAACTATGGTGTTAAATACCCAAAAGAATTTCCAACTGCCCGCCACAAACTTTTTGTTTTTTAGTAAAAATGCATTGGTTTCTTTTACTTGATTAAAAGTAATAACACCTGCCATAACTATAAACGGAATTACAGGCAAAATAAAGCGTTCTTGTTTATTTGGAAAAGCCGAATGGAATACAAAAAACAAAAATGCAGGTAAAAACAATACCAAATATTTACGCCAGCTTAAAGCAAAGCCATAAGCTAAAAACAAACTTACCGGTGGAATTAAAATACCACCCACCAAAAGCAAATAATTATACCAATTACCAACTATGTAATTATAAGCATTATCAACGTTATAAACCGAGTAAGCTAGAAACTCAGCAAATGGTTTACCCCAAATTACCATATCTACACTGGCTTGAAAAACCAACAACGATAAAACCACACCAACGCCATAAAAAAATGCATTTTTAAACTGATATTGAATCCAAACCACCAAGCCTAAACCAGCTATAAAAGTGGAAGTTTGAAACCTAATAGAAAATGCCAAACCTGTAACAAAACCCGCAAGCAAGTATTGCATTACTTTTTTGTTATCATTACTTACTACTAACCAGGTTCCGTAAATTAATGGTGGAATGCAAACTACTTCTACCAAATTCCTTACGCTTAACATTGGAATAAACCAAAGCAATGCACATAACCAAGCCACCAACTTGGCATCGTTTAAATTGCTTAATTTTTCAGTAATTTTAAAAGCATATTTTACCACAATTAATGAAAGCAAAGCATGAAAAAGCCTTACAATAAACATTTTGGTATTAGGCTCTACTATGCCCAAAAGCGCTAAAAATTTAAAGAAGTAATAATGAAAACCTGTGTAAAGCAATATGTGTCCGGTAGCTACTGCATTTGGGTTCATTGGACCAGGTAACCATTGGCTATCGTCTCGGCCATCAATCCAACTTTGAGCAACTTCAATAATTAAAAAGTGGTCATCGCTCATGCCATAACCTTGGCTAAAAATTACAGCTACTAATCTAACTAAAAATGCCACAATCAATATGGCATTTAAAGGTTGTTCTTGATAAAATTTTTTCATTTAAAAATACATGTTAAATGCTCATTTCAAACACATTGTCGGCTATAACTAAGCGTCCTTCGGTTTTCGATTTGATATAATCAATAGTAACGCCTGGTGCATATTCCAATAGTTTAAAACCTTCTTCGGTAATTTCAAAAACACCTAATTCGGTAACTACTTTTTTTACACAACCTAAGCCTGTAATCGGTAATGAACATTTGCTTAAAAGTTTCGATTCGCCAGCTTTATTTACATGCTGCATAGCTACTATAATATTTTTAGCCGATGCCACTAAATCCATAGCGCCACCCATACCTTTTACCATTTTTCCTGGAATTTTCCAGTTGGCTATATCACCATTATCAGCCACTTCCATAGCGCCTAATACGGTTAAATCAACTCTTCCGCTTCTAATCATACCAAAACTCATGGCACTATCAAAAAAGCTAGAACCTTTTTTAGTAGTTACAGTTTGTTTTCCAGCATTAATTAAATCAGCATCTACTTCTTCTTCGTATGGAAAAGGTCCAATTCCTAAAAGTCCATTTTCCGATTGAAGGATTACTTCAATTCCTTCAGGAACATAATTTGCCACCAAAGTAGGAATGCCAATTCCTAAATTTACATAATATCCGTCTTTTAATTCTTTTGCAATTCGTTTTGCAATGCCAAATTTATCTAACATAGTTTTATTATTCGTTATTAACCGAAGTTACTGGGTTTAAATTATCAATTATTATTATTTTACTGGTGTCAATATTATTATAAATACACCAATCATTCAAGGTTTTTCGGTTATGTTTTTCCCAAAAGCCTCCAAAATTTTGTGGAGCATTGCTCGAATAGCCGTTAATGCTCTTCATTTGATGGGCTTGCGCATACAAAGCTGCATCTAAATGAAATTTAAAGTTTTTCCAATCTTCGCCTTCGCTTACTATGGCTAAAACAGGTTTTTTATGATTGCCAATTTGAATTTCTATGGTTTTGTATCGGTTTAAAATGGTCTCTTTTTTTGTTCTAGTTAGTTTGCTTGCATCTACATGATTATCTATGAACAATAAGGCAAACAAACTTATAAAAATTAGCAAACTCCATTTTTTATATTTTAAAAATAAGTCATTTAAAAATAACACATTGGCAAATACAATTAAAGTAAAAATTACGGTAATTACCCTCACCAATACCGATAAACTACCAAAGCCAGGTAAGTAATAAAAAATGGCTAACACACTGTATTTATTGGCAAACAATAAACTGCAAATGATAGCCATACCAATGGCTACTAATAAAAATTTATTTGAATCTTTGTTTTTAAAAGTAAAAAAGGTGTAGCTAACTAATAACCCAATAGAAAATGCACCCATAAAAAACTCGTTTAACCACCATCTATCGGCCAGTAAGTTTTTACCATATTTATTGGTAAAAGCCCAATTGCTGGCATCGTTAGCTAAAGTGTAGCTGGTAAAAGTGGGCATTAAATGTAATACTTCGCTGAATTTATGCAAACTTACATGTTTTGCCACCTCTATATAGTTTAGCATGTAAAGCGCTAATAAACCAACAATTATTATGGTATAAGCAATGGTTTTTATACTTTGATTTTTATTAATAAACAGTTGTATTATAAAATCAAACTTGCGCATGATGAAGGCATAACATGCAAAAAATATTACCAATAAATATACTGATAGAAAGGCATAATAAACGCCCAAAACGAATTGAAATGCAACAGCTAATACTAAATAATAATAGTATTTAGGTTTGGCAAGAGTAGCTAAATTGTAAGCTGCTAAAACTATTACGGGCAATAAAAAACGGATATTGAGTTGGGTAAAATTACATTGCCCAAACATAATCATAGAAAAAGTAAATAAATAGGCTCCTAAAATAGCTACATAACTGTTTTTTGTAATTTTATAAAAACAATAAAATGCTGCAAAATAATTTAATACAAATATGCTTAACCACCAGCATTGATAGGCTGTTTCTCTATCGAAATGCAATGCTCTATAAATGGCATAAAGGGGTAATGTTCCCACCATATTATCTGATAAAGCCAAGGTGTTTTTAGCAGGATAAAAAAAGGTAGCATCATAAAACGAAGGTTGATTGCCTATTAAATATTGATAGCCATGTTCCAATACAAAGTTAATAAACCTTGCATCGCCTAAATCGCCTGGCATATAGCTAAAATTGGTTTCTACTAAACTTAACGGGAAATTATAAAACCCAATTCCAAAACATACAAAAAGCAATACTGCTTGTAGTAATTTAATTATGTATGAATTTTGGGTAATAGATTTAAGCATAGTTAGTTAAGTTCCATTTAGCAAATCTAAATTTGCAATGAATTATAGTTTCAATAATAAATAAAATTATGAAATTACTTAGTAATCAAATAATGAAAATTTGCTTGCTAAATTAACCTTCTGTTTCCTCGAAATGGTATTGCTTTAATGCAGTAATTATGGCAAAACTTCCCCAAAGAATAATGGCAATTTTATCGGTTTCGCTGTAATTATTTAATAAGCCATGTATTAAAAAGGTACTCAAACCAACTAGGGTAGAGGTAGCCAATATTTTTACTTCTATATTCTGGGTTTTGAAAATTATTTTATATCCAACACTATAAGCCACATAAATAATGGCTAAAAAAGTAAATAAACCTAACCAACCACTTTCGGCTAATGGTCCTAAATATTCACTATGGCATGTTCCGTTATCTCCAAAATAAGTAGTGATGGGTGTTTCAAATTCAGGTTCTTGGTACACACCATATTGAAACGAGTAAGTGCCAGGGCCAAAACCAAAAAATGGTTTAACTTTATTCATATTTATGGCAGCTACATAACGGTTAACTCGCTCCAAATTAGACACATCGTTATTGATATTGCTCACCGATTCCAAATGCCTATCAAACCCTTCAGAACTATTTTGTTTGTTTAAAGATAGGCGGTAAATAATTTCATCGCTATTTATAAAAATAAGCAAAACCAAACTGGGAAGCGCCATAATTAGCACCTTAAAACGAATTTTTAACCAAATCAAAATTAATAAGCCAACACCTCCAGCTAAGCTAATCCATGCAGCGCGGGTGTAGCTAAAAATTACACCCAATACAAAAATAATTAAAGTAGCAATGGTTATAGCCAATAACCAAGAAGGTATTTTTAACCTAAATGCGTAAACCACATTTAAAAATAAATAAGGAATAAAAAATGCCAATGCCGCTGCATAAACACCATGGCCTACATAAAAAGGCTGCATAATGGTAAATGATACAATTTGAGCAAAATCGTACTGACTATGTTTTACAAAAGTATAGAATACCACAATTACCAATCCCGAAATATGAAGCCATAAAAAGGCATGGATGTTTTTGATGTTTTTAAATAAAACAACTGTTAAAAAATAAAATGTAGTAATGTACCAAATGCGCGCAATAACAAACTTGATTGACACCACCACCATGGTGCTGAAAAAAGTATCGAAAATGAGCCAAGCAATATTGATAAAAATTGCAATGGTTATAGGTTGTCTAAATACCCTATAATCGTAATTGCCATCAATAATAAATTTGAATAAAACAGTGGCGGTAAGCAGAATTAGTAAAGGTTCATCGGGTAGGCTTATTCCCAAACCACCTCCAATATTATCAAACTCTATTGAAAGTGGAATGATAAACGAAAGTAATAATATTAATAAATCAGACCTAAAAACGGCTGTTAATAGTACCAATGCTGCTATTGGAACCACACCAAGCCAATCAAAACCTAGCATTAAGGCTATTGCATTAAGTAAAATAAACCCAATGCCAACGCCATAAAACCAATTTTGACTTTGCTTTAATTCCAAAATTATGAGTTAATGTTTATTTGACGAATTTTTTCGGTAAACAATAAAACAATACAACCCAATACAAATGAGCCAAATACAGAAACTATTACAATAATTCCTCTGATTGGATATGCTTTTTTCTCAGCAGGAGTAGCTTGTTGTAAAATAAACACATTACTTAAATTAGCAGTTACATCTACATTGGCTTGCTCCAATTTTTTGCGTAGCTCACTTAATTTTTCAAGTTCTAACACCAAAGTTTCTTGCGATGATAAAGCCTCTGAACCGTATTGAGCTAAGCTGCTTTGTTGCTTGGTAATATAAGCTTGGTTTCCACCTTTTCCTGCTAATTCTGTAATAGCCTTCGATTGTTCTTCGAAACTGTAAACTCCTTTTGCACCTAAGTCGCGCATGGTTTGTTTTATGCTATTAACTTCGGCTTCTTTGTTTTTATATTGTTGTTCAATAATGGCTAAAGCTTGCAATGCAACCCTGCGCTGAACATCAGTTTTTACACTATCTAATAAAAACACAATTCCATTAGCTATTTCGGCTGCTTTTGCTGGATCTTCATCTAACACATTTACCTCAATAGAAGCAAATGGCGTTTTTCTGACAGTAATGTGTTTTTTATACAAATTACCTAGTTTGTAGTTTTTCTCGCTATCGTCAACTTTAATTTTATAATGCTCTCGCAAATTAAAATTATGAATTACCCTGTTTTTTAAATTATCGCTCTCCAACATTTGTATAAACTGTTGAGCTGTAGTTTGTTCTCCAAATTCAAGTGGATCTTTAGCTTTTACCCTTGTGTCTGAAAGTAAGGCACTTGAAATAGAATTATTGGTAGATGGATAAAAAATAGCAGTTGATAGATACAAAGGTTTTATAAACCAAGGACTTGTAAAAATAATGGCTGCAATAGCTGCTCCAATTGAAATAATACTGAGAGGTTTTTTATACTTAATTAAAAATTTTACTACATCAACTAATTCAAAGTAGTACGTTCTTTTATCTTGACTCATTTCTTAAATATGTTAGTTCAAAAATATAAAAATATATTTAGGTGTAAAATTTAATTGAATTTGCTTTTGGCTAAATTACCTAGCTGCTTTATATCCAACAGTTTAAAAACAAAAATTAATGCCGCACCTATAAAGCACAACATAACTAACGACAAAAACAACGGAATAGTATAAAACTTACAAATACCAGCCACCAAGCATAAAGCAATAAAAAGCGCTAATAGTTTAGTAAATAGCATTTTATCAAAAGTTATTTTTAAAACTTTATAGGCAAAATAGCAATTGGTAATTCCAATAAAGGTTTGGGTAATTATGGCCGCATAAGCTGCGCCAAGTGCCTGGTATTTAGGTATTAGTATCAGGTTTAAACCTAAATTTGTCACTAAAGCAATTAAAGCTAAAATATTTAAAATTTTAAGCGATGCATTAGCCGTTAACAATGTTCCAAAAATGTACATAAAGCATAAAGGAATAAAGCACAATATCACCCAACCAAAAACTTGCGTTGCGTAATCATTGGCTTTTGGCGAAAGCATAACCAATATTTCGCTTTGGAAGAAAAAACAAGCAACTCCAAATATAAAACTGGGAGCAATCAATAAACCTAAAGCTGTATTTACCAAAGGTTCTAGCTTTTGCTTTTCGGCTATCATTTTTGAAAAAATAGGTAATAAAAGCATGGCAACTAATGCTGCCATCATGTTAGCGGCTTCTAATAATCGGTAGCCAAGGGCATAAATTCCATCGTGGTAATCGCCATCGGGTAATAGTTTGCCTATCAGTATGTTATCAACACGCGTGTAAAGTGTCATTAACAAAGCTAGCAAAGCATAAGGAGCAGTTTTTTTATAGATATCCCAAAGAATAATTTTATCAAAAACCAAAGTAATCTTGCTTATTTTTTTACTGATAAAAGTAAAAGATATGGCAGCACTTATGCCATATGCCAAAGTTTGGGCGTAAACAAAATTGGTAATATTTAATTCAAAAATACTGGTAAACAGTAAAATAGAACAAAATATAATCATCAATAGCCTATCTAAAACCGAAAAAATAGAATCGGTTTTAAAAAGCTGTAAACCACTTACATTACTTCTAAAATAAATATGAAAAAACGATAACACTTGGTTAAACGATAGCATAAAAATTAAAAACCAAATGCTTCTATCGTAATTTAAAATGGCAGCTAAAATTAATGTAGTTATTATGTAAAGTGCTGAAAATAATATTTTTATAGTAAGTAATGCAGAAAACTGTTTTTCTAATAAATTGGGGTTTTTGGCTAAGTTAGAAGTGGTGTAATTGCCTATTCCAAAATCTAACAAAACCGAAAGCAGCAATACAAAATTGAATAAAATATAGTACTGGCCATAAGCCTCAAAACCCAAACGGTTTTGCACCGCCCTATCAATTCCTAAAATCCAAAATGGTTTGATAAGGAGGTTAACTCCCATCATAATGATTAGATTGAGTACAAAGGTTTT